>JANLPP010000179.1:0-1588 GCA_031367295.1 Hyphomicrobiales bacterium
TGCCATCCGCATCGGCGATACCGGCAACGCCTATGTTGTCGATGCGCGCGGAAAGCTCATCGCGCATCCTGACATCAGTCTGGTTTTGCGCGACACGGACTTGTCGGCCCTGCCGCAGGTCGCCGCCGCGCTGGCCAGCCCCAGTCCCGGCCCGCATGATTTCAACACTGACACCGCCACCGCGCCCGAAGGCGGCACTGTGCTCACCGCCCATGCGCTGATACCGCGCCTCGGCTGGGCTGTTTTTGTGCAGCAGCCGTTGCGCGAAGCGCTGGCGCCGCTCTACGCCTCATTGATCCAGACAGCGGTACTGCTGGGGCTTGGCCTGCTGCTGGCCAGCCTGCTCGGTCTCACGCTGGCGCGCCGCATCACTGCGCCGATCCGGCTGTTGCAGGCAGGTGCTGCAAAACTCGGCGCGGGCGACCTGTCGCAGCGGCTCAGCGTGCGCACCGGCGATGAAATCGAGACGCTGGCGGACCAGTTCAACCTGATGGCCGGGCAGGTGCAGGACTCTTACGCGACGCTGGAAGGCAGGGTTGAAGCGCGCACGCATGAGCTGGGCGAGGCGCTGGCGCGGCAGACCGCCACCTCCGACATTTTGCGTGTCATCAGCCGGTCGCCGACCGATGTGCAGCCGGTGTTCGAGGCCATCGCGCTCACGGCTGTAAAGCTGTTGCGCTGCGATCTGGCGGCCGTCCATGTTGTCGATGGCAACGTTATAATGCCCAAGGCGACCGCCACAGCGCGCGGCCTCATCCCGGGCGTTGGTCTTGTTCATGATGCAGCCGATCCGGATGCCAGCTTTCCAGCCCGCGCGCTTGCCGCAAAACAGACGCTGTACTTGCCCGACTGGTCGCGGATCGACCTGCCGGAAAAGGAAAAGCTGGTTCAGGCAACGTCCGGTGTGGCCTCATCGCTCTATGTGCCAATGCTGCGCGGCGGCGAGGGCGCGGGCCTGCTGATATTTGTCAGCAAGCAGGCAAATGCATTCGACGCGGGCGCCATCGCCCAGGCGGAATCCTTCGCCGACCAGGCGCTGATCGCCATCGAGAACACGCGGCTGTTCAACGAAACGCAGCAGGCGCTGGAGCGCCAGACCGCCACGGCTGACATCCTTAAAGTCATCGCCAGCTCGCCCTCGGACGTACAGCCGGTGTTCGAGGCCATTGCTGCAAGCGCCAACCGGCTGCTCGGCGGTTTCTCCACCACGGTGTTCCGCTTTATCGGCGACGCCCTTTACCTGATGGCGTTCACACCGACCAATGCCGCTGCGGACGCAGCCCTGCAAGCTTCGTTCCCGCTGCCGCTTGCCAATTTTCCGCTGTTTGAGCTGGTGCGCGGCGGCGAGGCCGCGCAGTTAGCCGATACCGAATCTGAAACGGATGTGCCGCTCCTGAACAGGGATCTGGCGCGGCTGCGCGGCTATCGCAGCATGGTGTTCACGCCGCTGATGAGCAACCGTGCCGCCATCGGCATGATCAGCGTCACACGCAAGGAGCCGGGCAGTTTTGCCGCGCACCACGTGCAGCTGCTGCAAACCTTCGCCGACCAGGCGGTGATCGCCATCCAGAATGTGCGGCTGTTTGAA
>JANLPP010000226.1:0-3138 GCA_031367295.1 Hyphomicrobiales bacterium
CCTTGCCCTCGCGGTGCTGGCCAGCTTCACCCCCGCCTCGGCGCAATATTATCCGCCGGACGGGCCGCCCGATTATCCCGGCAGTGGTCCAGGATAAGACGGCGGCTGGCCGGGGTCTGACACAGATGACTATCCCCAGCCGCGCTACCGGCTCCGGTACCGCCCGCGCTACGAGACGCCCTATTATCAGCCGCGCGCCCGTATCGGCTCAACCTGCGCGACACGGCGCGGCAGCTGCGATCTGAACGACGGACGCCCGATTGGCACGTCGTGCCGGTGCTACATTCCGGGCTTCGGGCCAAAGCGCGGCCTCGTGCGGCCGTAAATGGACTGGTTTTTCCGGCAGGAAAACGCGGCCTGACGAAGTCCGCGTTTTCCTGCGCGTCTGCCACTATCCCGGATTCGACAGGCGCTCGATCTGCGCCCCGCAGGCGCGCAGCTTGTGCTCCAGATGCTCAAAGCCGCGGTCAAGGTGATAGACGCGGTTGACCAGCGTTTCGCCTTCGGCCACCAGCCCGGCAATCACCAGTGACACCGATGCGCGCAAGTCCGTCGCCATGACCGGCGCGCCCATCAGTTTGGGCACGCCCTCAACAATGGCGCTGTCGCCCTCAAGCCGGATTTTCGCGCCGAAGCGGGCCAGCTCCTGCACATGCATGAAGCGGTTTTCGAAAATCGTCTCGGTGATGCGCGATGTGCCATTGGCGCGTGTCATCAGCGCCATGAACTGGGCCTGCAAATCTGTCGGGAACCCGGGAAAAGGATCGGTGGTGATGTCAACCGCCGCAATTGCCCCGCCATTGCGACGCACCCGTATGCCCTGATTGCTGGAGGTAATCTCGGCCCCGGCCTGTGCCAGAATATCCAGCGCATATTGCAGTGTATCTGGCCTTGCGCCTTCCAGCAGCACGTCGCCGCCCGTCATGGCGACAGCGGTCGCGTAGGTGCCGGTTTCGATGCGGTCCGGCAGAATGGTATGGCACGCGCCGCCGAGTTTGCCGACGCCATGCACCTCAAGCGTCGCGGTGCCGCGCCCCGAAATTCTGGCCCCCATCTTGATCAGGCAGTCGGCAAGATCGGTCACCTCCGGCTCACGCGCCGCATTGTGAATAACACTCGTGCCATGCGCCAGCACTGCGGCCATCAGCGCCGTATGCGTGCCGCCCACTGTAACTTTGGGGAAGCTGATTTCCGCGCCGCGCAAACCGCCAGAGGGGGCCCTGGCGATAACATAGCCTGCCTCGATCTCAAGCCTGGCCCCCAGCCGTTCCAGCGCCATCAGCAGCAGATCGACCGGGCGCGTGCCGATGGCGCAGCCGCCGGGCAGCGACACCTTGGCCTCGCCCATGCGGGCGAGCAGCGGCGCGATCACCCAGAAGCTGGCGCGCATGGTGGCGACAAGGTCATAGGGCGCGGTGGTGTCAACAATATCGCGCGCGGTAAAATGGATGGTGCGGCCTGCGGTGGCACGCTCGCCCGGCTTCTTGCCGTCGATGGAATGATCAACCCCGTGGTTGCCGAGAATGCGAATCAGCGCGCTGACATCGGCAAGGCGCGGCAGGTTTTCCAGCGTCAGCGTGCGCGAGGTCAGCAGGCTGGCGATCATCAGCGGCAGGGCGGCGTTTTTTGCGCCCGAGATCGGGATGACGCCATTGAGCCTGGCGCCACCGGTAATGCGAATGCGGTCCATCTGTCCTCCAATATCAGCGGCGGAGCGTATCGGCCGCCGCGTCAGCCGCTGCGGGCGCAAGGTCCGCCTTGCGCAGCCGGCCCTGCGCTTTGCGCCGCGCCAGATTTTCGCGCAGCGCAGCCGCCTGACGCTCCCGCCGCAGCAGGGCCGATGCCTCGCCGCGCGGCAGTTTGCCGGTTGTGTCCGTTTCAGGCATAATCGCTGTTCCGCTGCCACGTCTGTTCAGGCGCGGCCATTTAGGCGCTATTGCGGCGGCTCGCAAGCTATCGCGCGCGCTTGCTTAACCCGCCCGCCTGTGGCAGAAGGCGCTCGCAAATCGCCGGGGCGGCTGCGCAGTGCGTATGGCTGCGGCGCAGGTGTTTCAGGCTGCGGTAGCTCAGTGGTAGAGCACTCCATTGGTAATGGAGAGGTCGGGGGTTCAATCCCCCCTCGCAGCACCAGTTTCCGGCGCATCAGCCCGCTACCATGGCAGGCGCTTACCCCGGCAATCAAAAAACCCGCCCGAATCCGCTGGCGTCAAGCCGTCCATGACCGCCAGCAGCTCGCCCGCAGCTGTGTCCGGCCTGCGCACATCAAGGCCTGATTTTGCAAACGGCGCGGAAAGCCCGGTCTCTACTGTGCCCGGATGCAGCGCCACGCAAACCGCTTGCGGGTGGCGCAGCGCAAGCTCGATCGCAGCGGTATGCACCAGCTGGTTTAGCGCGGCTTTCGACGCGCGGTAGCTGTGCCAGCCGCCGAGGCGGTTGTCGCCAATGCTGCCAACTTTGGCCGAGAGGGCGGCAAACACGGCTTTGCCCTGCCGCGGCAACAGCTGCAGAAAATGCTTCATCAGCAGGGCCGGTCCTATGGCGTTGAGCGCAAAAGATTTTGCCATATGCGCCGGATCAAGCTGGCGGAGGCTTTTTTCGGGCACCTCGCCGCTGCCATGCAGAAAACCCGTGGCGACAATCACCAGCCGCAGCGGAAGGCCAAGGCTTGCGGCAAGGTCGGCGGTTTGCGCTGCGGCACCGGCGATGCTGTCCTGCTGTGTCAGGTCGAGGCCGGTGGCGCGGCTGAGGCCCAGCACGCGGGCAAATCCGGGATCGCCTTCCAGCCGCCGGACAAGCGCCGCGCCAATGCCGCCCGAAGCGCCGATCACCACGGCAAGGCCGCCGCCGGGAAACGAAGTCATCCGATTATCTGCCATGGTGCTTCCTGTCCCGCGCCGCGCGCCAGTGTCCCTACACCGCCAGCAACGGCAGGCCCAGCAGCGCCTGCGCAACAGCTGCCCGGCGTCACCTCACTGAAATTGCGCGTCCAGCGGCAACGCCTGGCGTATTTGAGGCCGCTGAAATCGAAATGCTGGTCTGGGCGGCAGTGCACGGCTTTGCCGTACTCTGCATCGACGGGCACGCCGATGCGCCCGGTTGCCAGCACGCAGCGCAAATGCCTGACATCGCCCGCTTGTT
>JANLPP010000250.1:0-7707 GCA_031367295.1 Hyphomicrobiales bacterium
GCGGGCGCTTTTTCCATCGCGCATTTTTACGAGCGCCGCATCCGGCGGCTGTTCCCTGCCCTGCTGGCGGTGGTGCTGGCCTGCCTTGTCACCGGCTTTTTCATCCAGACGCCGCTGGACTACCGCGACCTTGGCCGCAGCGCGCTCGCCACGCTCGTCTTCATCGCCAACTTCTACTTTGCCAAAAACACCGGCTATTTTGACGGTGCGGCAGAGGAAAAGCCGCTGCTGCACATGTGGTCGCTGGCAGTCGAAGAGCAGTTCTATCTGGTGTTTCCGCTGGCGCTGTGGCTTGTCGTCCGATTTGCGCGGCTCAGGCTGGCGCAAATTGCTGTGGCCTGCTGGGGACTGTCGCTGGCCGCAAGCATTATCCAGACATATTACGACCCGGTAAATGCCTACTTCCTGCCGCACACCCGCGTCTGGCAGCTGCTGACCGGGTCAGCGATTGCTCTGGGGCTGGTGCCAACATGGCGCAGCGCCGTGGCGGCGGAGGCGGCGGCGCTGGCGGGGCTTGCTGCAATCGTAAGTGCGGCCCTGCTGTATTCGTCCGCAACGCCGTTTCCTGGCTGGCAGGCACTGCTGCCCTGCCTTGGCGCAGGCGCGCTGGTCCATGCGGGACAAGCACGGCGGACGCTGGCTGGCCGGGCGCTCGGCGCGCCGCCTGTGTTATTCATTGGCCTTGCCTCTTATTCCATTTACGTCTGGCACTGGCCGATTCTGGTTTTTGCCAAATACTGGCTGCTGCGCGAGCTGCTGCCTGCCGAGCGCTGGGGGATTATCGGCCTCGCGCTGCTGGCTGGCCTCGCCTCCTGGCGTTTTATCGAACGGCCGTTCCGGGGCTCAGGCGCGGCACTGCCGGGGCGACGGATTTTTGCGGGCGCAGGCGCAGCGGTGGCGCTGGTGGCGTGCGTGGCCGGACTGGCCGATCTCGGCAAGGGCCTGCCGTGGCGACTGGATCCTGCGGCGGCAGCAATCGCCAGCGCATCCTTTGAAAAATTCCAGAACGCCAAAACCTGTCCGCAGCTGTCGCCCAAAAACGTGCAGCTCGGCATGTCTTGCGTCCCCGGCACCAAAGACATGCCGGTTTCCGTCATCCTTTGGGGTGACAGCCACGCAAGGGCGATTTTTGCCGGATTCAAGTCAGCGGCAAACGCCGCCGGGATCAACGTCGGCGGCCTGTTCAAGGACGGTTGCCCGCCGCTGGACGGGGTGACTAACGCCGACAAGGCGGATCGCAAAGACTGCAACGCTTTCCGTGAAGCGGTTTTCGAAGCGGTGGCGGGCAACAAGGCAATCACGACTGTCATCATCGCAGCGCGATGGGGATATTACGCCAATGGCACCCGCTTTGGCGGCGAGGCCGGCGACAATTATTTCATGCGGGACAGCCAGACGGTCACGCCCTCGCACGCGGAAAACGCCGCCGTTTTTGCGCGCGGCCTGCGTCGTACGGTCAGCCGCCTGCAGATGATGGGCAAGACCGTTGCCCTGATTGGCCCGGTGCCGGAAATTGGCGTAAATGTTCCCAATGCCCTGGCGCGTGAAATCATGCGCGGCAAGACGCTCGGATTTCAACCCGCGCGGGCGGCTTTTGATGCGCGGCAGGCGCTGGTGGTGGCGCAATTTGCGGAGTTTGAGCGCGCAGGCATACGGGTGGCCTATCCCCATCTCGTGCTCTGCGGTGCCGCGCACCCGCAATGCCGCGTGTCCAACGATGGGCAATCGCTCTATGCCGATGATGACCACCTGTCTCACTCTGGCGCGGCGCTGCTGGTGCCCATGCTGACGCAGCTGCTGCGCGATGCCACCTCAAAAACCGGCGCGCAATAGGCCGCAGGTAGAGCTTTACAAGCGCCTGCGAATTTCATATGTGATGTAACGTTCACATACAATAACAACTGCGGCGCATTTTGCCTTACGTCCGCGCCGCCAGATTAATCAAGATTTTACGCAAAGTCTTCATGCTGCATTCAGCGTCGGCAAAAGCTTTGCCTCGCCCCGTCGACGTGTCCTGCCCCCGAATCCTGCCCGAGTTTTTGCCGATGCCGCCCTTCCGTTTCCTGCGCAAGTCCCTCACATTATGCGCCGCGCTACTGTCGCTTGCGGGTCTGTGCGGCAGCGCGCAGGCTGCCGGACGCCAGACCTACATGATCCCGGATAACGACGGCTATGGCATCGCCGAGTGCTTTACCGACGGGCGTGACTGTGCCCGCGTTGTGGCTGACGCCTGGTGCGAGGCGCATGGCAATGGCGCAGTGATTGCCTATGGCCGGGCAGAGGATACGACAGCGTCGATTGCCGCGGCTACCAAAAGCGACGCGGCAATGGCAGCCCCGCCTGCTGCCTTCATACCCGGCACAATTATCATCAGCTGCGCCGAGTAGCGGCTTACCGCACAAAATCCGCGCACTTGGCCACCTCGCCGCCCGGCCCCCAAGGCATGATCGGCACGGTCGAGGTGGAGTTTTTCGGCGAGCCGTCCACCAGCTTGTCGGTATAAACCATATAGACCAGCACGTTGCGGCGGGCATCGCAGCCGCGCACGATCTGCATTTTCTTGAAGAAAAACGAGCGGCTCTGGCGGAACACCACATCGCCCTGATCAAATTTCTCCCGGATTTTTATCGGCCCGTACTGGCGGCAGGCCAGCGAGACATCCGAAGTCTGCTCGGCAAAGCCCAGCGCGCCCGACAGGCCGCCCTTTTCGGAAATGGTATAATGGCAGGCAACGCCCTCAACGCCCGGATCATCAAGCCCGTACGTGGCCAGCTTGTCGTTGGGTGTGAGCAGGTTGAAGGTGGTGGACTTGCGGAAAATCAGGTCAGGATCGTCCTGCGCAAACACAGGTGTGATGAGAACAGCGAGGCAGAGGGTGGCAGTTGCGAGGCGCATGGGGTCTCCTGTCAGGCTGCGCATATGGGGATGCCGCACAAGCGTAGCAAGACAAGACCAGTGCGCTGGACCGCCGGCCTCCGGCCGACATTGCGCCTGCGGCAAGAGCCCGCCGGAGGCCGGCGGTCCAAAGTTTGCGCTAGCGGCCGCGTTTCAGACCCTTTGCAGCCAGCTCCGCCAAATAGGCTGGCCACCGCGCAGCCTCCTCAACCCCGAGCTGATGCAGGTAATCCCAGGTGAAAATGCCGGTTTCGTGCCGGTCGCTGAACACCAGGCGCACCGCATAATTGCCGGTGGCATGCGCGCCGGTGATGGTGACGCCGAGCTTTCCGCCCTCAACCTTGCGCTCGGCTGGCGAGTGGCCCTGCACTTCCGCGCTCGGACTGTGCACGCGCAAATATTCGGCGGGCAGCGAAAAACTTTCGCCGCTGTCAAAGGCAATGACCAATGTGCCGCCCTTGTCGCTGACGCGGATGCCGGTGGGCCAGCGCGCGGCGCTCATTCGGCAGGCTCGACCGTCAGCCGCAGCCCGAGCGCCCGGCAAACCCGCAGAATGGTGGAAAATTCCGGGTTGCCGGTGGATTTCAGCGCCCGGTACAGGCTTTCGCGCGACAGGTCGGCGCTGCGTGCCACCTCCGACATGCCGCGCGCCCGGGCGACAAAGCCAAGCGCGCCCGCCACAAATGCCGCATCCTCATTCGCCAGCGCCTGGGTAAGATAGGCGGCGACCGCGTCGGGACTGTCGAGATAGGCGCTGGGGTCGGGCGCGTTGCGCGGTGCCTTGCCGCCGCGCAGCACCACATGCCGCCCGCCCCGCTTGCGGCGCGGCAGATTTTTACCGGCGGTCTTGTCGAGCGCCAGACGCGCCAGACGCGCCTTGGCCCGCGCCGCCTCAAGGCGCTCAAGGCGCTGCGCAAAAGTTTCGGGGGTCGAGTCGGCAGGCATGGATGCGAATGTGACTTATGGGCGACGCATTGGCAAGCGTTGAGAATTCGGCAAACGACCGCGCTGGCTGCCAGCCGCCCGCTATTTGCGCCCGGCGCAATATCCGGCAGGAATTTCGTCGTCTTGCCGCGGCGGCTCGCCGCGCGGACGGCTCATGATGCGGTCGAAAGCGGCAAAATCCGCCCGCGCCCTGAAAGGTTCAAAATAACTCGCCGTGCGCAGCGCCGAGATTTTCTCGGCAACTGCCGAGGCGACAAACTGGTTCAGGCTCGTGCCATCTTCCGCTGCCAGTTTTTCAGCTTCCGCCTTGATTGACGCTGGCAGGCGCAACGCATAGGCCGATACGCGGGCTTTCACACTGGCAGTTTTTCCAGAGTCTGCTTTGGGGTCCATATCTCCACTCCAAAAAGTTGCGCGGCAGGCAGGAAATCGCGGCTGTTGAATGTAACGATAGCAGCTGCCCGCCCATTGACCGCCGCCTCCAGGACGAGTTCGTCACTGGCGTCGCGCAGCTGTGGCCGCCAAAGAAACCAGCTGTTCACTGGCTCCGCCAGGGCGATAACTGCGTCGAGAAACTGCCCCATCTCAGCTACAGTAAGGCCTGAAGCAAGCTCATGCTCGTCCCGCAGGCAGACGGCCAGATACTCGACGGCCAGCGCGACACTTGCCAAAGGTTTGACCACTCGCGCGCGAGCCTGCCGCAAAAGTTCAGCCGATACCCCGGCAGGGCTGCGCACGGCAGCGACAATCACATTCGTGTCGATAACCAATCTCACCTGAGTAGCATATCATATCGCCAGCGATGTGATCAATCTGCTTTCTATTGCTCCACATGAAATTGAATTGCCCCGCTTCTGAACTGGCCCTGCCCCTAAAGACTGCTACCCTTCCCCGCGATTCCACACTATATTCCCGCCATGAACGAACACGTCTCCCCCTCCCTTCTGCACCCCGCGTCCAGCCCGCTGGTTGATCCCTTTGGCCGCGCCATCACCTATGTGCGTGTGTCGGTGACCGACCGCTGCGATTTCCGCTGCGTCTACTGCATGTCGGAGGACATGAATTTCCTGCCGAAGAAAGACCTGCTGACTCTTGAAGAGCTGGACCGGCTGTGCACCGCCTTTGTGGCGCGCGGCACGCGCAAGCTGCGCATCACCGGTGGCGAGCCTTTGGTGCGGCGCGAGATCATGAAGCTGTTCCGGTCTTTGTCGCGCCATCTTGTATCGGGCGCGCTGGAAGAATTGACCGTCACCACCAACGGCTCGCAGCTGGCCAAATACGCAAGCGAGCTGGCGGACTGCGGCGTCAAGCGCATCAACGTTTCGCTCGACACACTGGACGCCGCAAAATTCCGCAAGGTTACCCGCTGGGGCGACCTCGCAAAGGTCATGGAAGGCATTGACGCAGCGCAGAAAGCCGGGCTTGCGGTCAAGATCAACGCGGTGGCGCTGGCGGGCGTAAATGACGGCGAGTTCGAAAGCCTGATCGAATGGGCGCATGGGCGCGGTATGGATATGACCTTTATCGAGGTCATGCCGCTCGGCGAAATCGACGGCCAGCGCGCCGACCAGTATATCCCGCTGAACCAGGTGCGGGCGAAATTGATGGAGCGTTTCACACTCTCCGACATCGCCTACCAGACCGGCGGGCCGGCGCGTTATGTACGGGTCAAGGAAACCGGCGGGCGGCTCGGCTTCATCACACCGCTGACCCACAATTTCTGCGAAAGCTGCAACCGCGTGCGCGTCACCTGCACCGGCACGCTGTACATGTGCCTTGGCCAGGAAGACGCTGCGGACCTGCGCACGCCGCTGCGCGCGTCTGAGAGTGACGCGCCGCTGAACGCCGCCATCGAACGGGCGATCGCGCGCAAGCCCAAGGGGCATGATTTTATCATTGACCGCACCACGCGCCGCCCTGCGGTGGGGCGGCACATGAGCGTGACGGGCGGTTGAGCAGGTCGGGGTGCCTGCCCTCCCGCCTTGGAAGAAGGTCGCCTGCCGCGCGACTGGAAATGCCGGATCTGGCATGCATGCATGCTGCTTTCCAGCCCGGCCAAATCCTGATTAGTCTGCCCGCACGATTCGGCGGGCTGACAGGATTGTCTTGAACCATGGTTTTAACGCGTGGCAATGCCCGCGCCATCGCGGCGGTGGTGGCGTCGATGGCCCTGTTTGTGGTTAATGACGCCTTCGTCAAAATGGCGGCCGCCAGCCTGCCCGTGAGCGAAGTGGTGGCTTTGCGGGGGCTGTTTGCCAGCTTGCTGCTGTTCTGTCTTCTCGCCTTGCGTGGCGAGCTGGCTTCAGTCCGCCAGACCCTGACGCCGCTGATTGGCCTGCGCGGTGTCATCGAATTTTCCGGGGCGTTTGTTTTCATTTCCGCCCTGCCCTTTAACTCGCTGGCCAATCTCACCGCGATCCAGCAAATCGTCCCTCTATTGATGACTGCCTTCGCCGCGCTGTTTCTGCGCGAAACCGTCTCGCCGGCGCGCATCAGTGCTGTGGTTCTGGGTTTTGCCGGTGCCCTGCTGATCGCCCAACCGGATGCAAGCGGCATGTCGCTGGGATCACTTGCGGCATTTTATTGCGCCTTCGCTGTCTGCGGGCGTGACCTGCTGGCCCGCCGCATTGATCATCGCGTCAGCGCGCTGGCGCTGGCGTTCATCACTGCCCTGACTGTCTTTGCCTGCACGGTGCTGTTTGCCCTGATCAGGCAAAGCGCCTGGAGCATGCCGGCAGCGACCGCGCTGGCGCAGTGCGCTTGCGCGGGCGTCCTCGTCGGTCTCGCGCAGGTGGCGATTGTCATTGCCATGCGCTCTGGCGAGGTGCGCGCGGTTGCGCCGTTCTATTATTCACAGACGCTGTTCGGCCTGATTTTCTCGTTCCTGCTGTTCAATGATGTTCCCAATGCACTGGCGTTACTGGGCATGGCCCTGATCGTGGCGGCGGGCCTCTATGTTGTGCTGAAACGCGAAAGCGCCGACACATGAGCGCGGCGCAGCATGCCATCAACCGGCGCGGCGTCATCGCCATGGTCGCCTCGCAGGCGGCCTTTGTCTGCAACGATTGTTTCGTGAAACTCGCCTCCGCCCGCCTGCCGACCGGCGAAATCATGGTGGTGCGCGGGCTGCTGGCGAGTATCTGCCTGCTCTGCCTTGTTGCGGCGACAGGACAAACGCGGGCGCTAGTCCGGGTTGCCTCGCCGGTTGTCGCGCTGCGGGCCGGGGTGGAGGGCCTTATCATTGTCGCCTTCCTCTCCGCCCTGCCGCTGCTGCCTTTGGGTATAATTATTTCCATCACGCAGGCCTCACCGCTGCTTCTGACACTCTTCGCCATCCTGCTGTTTGGCGAGAGCGTTGGCTGGCGGCGCTGGGGCGCAATTATCGCGGGCTTTGCCGGTGTGCTGCTGGTGTCAAAGCCCGGCGCTGACGGCCTTGCCCAGCCGGCGCTGCTGGCGCTCCTGGCGGCGGTGCTGATCGCCTGCCGCGATATTCTCACGCGCTTTGTGCCGCTGGGCATCCCCTCGCTGGTCATCACTTTCGCCACGACGGTTGTCGCCATTTTTGCAGGGGCAGGCCTGTCGCTGCGCGAGGACTGGGTCAGGCCGGACCCGCGCGAAATGGCTTTGCTGCTGGCGGCGGCTGTGGCGGTTTCAGCAGGGAATTTTTTCATTTTTCAGGCGTTTCGCGGCACAGAGGCGGCGCTGGTCTCGCCGTTCCGCTATGTCAGTGTCATTTTCGGCCTCGCGCTCGGCTTTGCGGTCTGGCAGGAGGTTCCGGACGTTGCCGCCGTGCTTGGAGCCGCGCTGATCGTCGCTTCGGGCGTCTACATGATTCACCGCGAGCGAGTGCGGGCCCGCGCGGCGCGC
>JANLPP010000258.1:0-1869 GCA_031367295.1 Hyphomicrobiales bacterium
TTGGCCGACAGGATGATCAGCACATAGAGATGCGGCAGCGAGGTCCAGATTTCGATGAAGCGCTGAAACACCAGATCAAGCCAGCCGCCGTAAAAACCCTGAACCGCGCCCGCGACAATGCCGATGACCGACGACACGCCCGCCAGCACAAGGCCGAACAGGATCGACAGGCGGAAGCCGTAAACGAGCCGCGCCAGCACGTCGCGCGACTGGTCGTCGGTGCCAAGCCAGTTCCACTCAATGTCGCCGCAGCCCGCGTCCGCTTTCGTCACGCCATCGCGCGCCGCCGCTACCTTGCAAACGTCCTGCGGCAAGAGCCAGGTGGGCGGCGAGGGGGCGGGCCTGGGCGGATTGAGATTATGCGTGGTGTAGGAATAGCGCACCGGCGGCCAGAGCATCCAGCCATGCGCCTTAATCTCTTTGATGTTCACCGGGTCGCGGTAATCGGTCGTCGCCAGAAAGCCGCCGAATTTCTCTTCCGGGTAATTTTTGAAAATCGGGAACAGCAGCTCGCCTTTGTAAGAGGCGACGATTGGCACATCGTTGATCAGGAATTCGGCGAACAGCGACAGCATAAACAGCACAAGCAAAAGCCAGAACGACCAGTAACCGCGCCTGTTGCGGCGGAAATTGTCGAGCCGCCGCTGGTTGACCGGCGTCAGCTTGAGCCAGCCCTTGCGTGGCAGCGGCGGGGCTAGCGGCGCGGCGGCGGTGGCATCGAGTTGGGCGATGGTGGTCATCGCTCAAACCTCCCGCGTCTCAAAATCGACGCGCGGATCGATCCAGGTGTAGGTGAGGTCGGACAGCAGCGTGACAAACAGACCGAGCAAGGAAAAAATATAGAGGCTGGCGAAGACCACTGGATAATCGCGGTCGATGATGGATTTGTAGGATAGAAGCCCAAGGCCATCGAGCGAAAAAATCTGCTCGATCAGAATCGAGCCGGTGAAAAACGCGCCGATAAAGGCGCCGGGAAACCCTGAGACCACAATCATCATGGCGTTGCGAAACACATGGCCGTACAGCACCTGACGCTCGGTCAGGCCCTTCATGCGCGCGGTCTGCACATATTGTTTCCTGATTTCGTCGAGGAAAGAATTCTTGGTGAGAAATGTGGTTGTGGCAAACACGCTGAGCACCATGGCGGTGACCGGCAGCGTGATGTGCCAGAGATAGTCGCCGATTTTCCCAAAGGTTGAAAGCTGGTCAAAATTTTCGGACCACAGGCCGCGCAGCGGAAATATCTGCCAGAACGAGCCGCCGGCGAACAGCACGATCAGCAGGATGGCGAACAGAAAACTCGGGATCGCATAACCAATAATGATAACCGCCGAGGTCCACACGTCAAAGCGCGAGCCGTCCTGCACAGCCTTGCGGATGCCGAGCGGAATCGAGATGAGATAGGACAGCAGCGTCATCCACAGGCCGAGCGAAATTGACACTGGCAGCTTGTCCTTGATCAGCTGGAGCACCGGCTTGTCGTGGAAAAAACTCTTGCCGAAATCAAACACGGCATAGTTTTTCAGCATGATCCAGAAGCGCTCGTAGGCCGGTTTGTCGAGACCGAATTTCTTTTCCAGCTCGGCGACAATGCGCGGGTCGAGGCCGGGGATGGACGGGCCATGTCCGGCGCTGTCACCTGCCGCCGCGTTGACATTGGCGGCAGCGCCAAGATCCCCGCCGCCGCCGAGGCGCCCGCCCTTGTCGAGGCCCTGCAGCTGCGCGCGAATGCGCTCGATCGGCCCGCCGGGCGCATATTGCACGATGATGAAAGACGCCAGCATGATCCCGAAAATGCTCGGGATGATCAGGAGAAGGCGGCGGGTGATGTAGGCGAGCATGCGGTGGGACTGCGTCCGGATAGTATCG
>JANLPP010000263.1:0-10234 GCA_031367295.1 Hyphomicrobiales bacterium
GCGCGCCGCGCCTGCTGGCGCAGCGCAAAATCCAGCCGCTGTTCTGCCAGCGCGACAAAGCGGTCATCGTGGCGGAACTTGCGGCGCTGTGCCAGCAGGGCGCTGGCGGCCACGCGGTCGCCGCTGTCGGCGGCCAGCAGCGCCAGCGTCCGGTAAAACACATCGCGCTGGGCATGCGAGCCGCCGATATCGGTGACTTTTGCGGCAAGCCGCTCAAGGTCAGGCCCGGCGTCGCCACCATTCAGCAGCGTCAGCAGCGCCTGCGCCACGCCGGCCCCGGCACCTGCCGCAACCCGCGCCTGGTCACCCTCAGTCGAGGCGGCACGCAGCGCAATCTCCTGCGCCACGCGGCGCGCGCCAATACGGTCGCCGACCGCTATCATGGTGAGCAGGTGATGCAGGCTGGTGAACATCAGTGTCGTGTCCGCCTTGCGGCGCTGGGCGATGACATGCAGCTCGTGCCAGCGATGGCCCACGTCCACCTGCTCCTGCCGCATGCGCCAGAGCAGGGACACCGCATTGACCACATCGCGGAAATCCTCAGTCGAGGCGGGGCGCACCTCCGTGTCATAAACGTCGAGCGCGAGGTCATGGCGACCCTGCGCCAGCTGAAACAGGCTGAGGTGCCAGCCCATGTGAAAGGCAAAGTTGTTGCAGCGCGTCCACACCGGGCGCGTCTGGTCAAGCCAGCTGACGCCCTCCTGCGTGCGGCCATCCATTTCAAACACGTGGCTGACGGCGTGCAGGCCCCACGCGTCCGACGGCTCATGGCGCAGCGCGGCGCGGCCATAGTTTTCGGCCTGCCTGAGATCGCCCGCCTCTTCCAGCCCGAAGGCGTGGCAGCCAAGCAGGAACCCATAGCCGGGCGTGTCCGCCGACCAGTCATTGAGCACAAGGCCAGTGGTCTTCAGCATGCCGTCGAGATCACCGGACATGAAGCGCATCGCATGCGAAAGCTTGAGCGCCAGAAAATCACGCGGCTGGTCAATCAGGTGCAGGTCAAGGCGCTGCGCGGCGCGCAGCAGGTTGCCCTGCGCTGCGTGGCCGAGCGCCTCGGTCATGGCGCGCTCCTGCGGAGTCGCTGGCAGCGCCGCTGCCAGCGCCTGCGCGTCGCGCGCCGCCTCGCGGGCGGCCAGCATGGTTTCGCTGCGTGCCAGTATGACGGCGGCAAAGCCTTGCAGCGTTCGGGCGCCAAGAAAGTCCGGGCTTTCGGCGAGCGCGGCGGCCAGCGCCTCCGCAGCCGCCGGCCGATGCGCAGCGACATTGGCCACCGCCACCTCATAGGCGGCAATGGCGTGCGGCGTGGCAGCCGAATGCTGGCCGGAATATCTGTCGATAATCATGCAGGACAACTCATGAAAGTCGTGCCGCGCTTCAGGGCGCGGCGATGACGGTAAACTGCTTTGATGCATGGACTTTGGCACGAGCGCCGCGCCTGCCACCAGACACGAAGCGGTCAAGCCGGGACACGAGTTAGTGAACCGCGATGCAGGCGCAATGCGCGCCAGCGTGCTGGCGCGGCGCTTTGGGGCTGGTATGCTGGCGGAAATTCCATTGCCCGCATCAGGCCTGCCATGACTGTTCCGCCGCCTCGCCGCCGCTTTTTCGCAGCCATGGGTTTTTGGCTGCTTGCCGCACTGGCGCCGGCAGCCGCAAACGCCTGCGGCTTTGAATCGCCCTGCGAGGTTGACGCGGGCTTTTACCTGCGCCGCCTGCCGGCCGGATGGGACGGCAGGTCGCCTTTGCCGGTCGTCGTGTTCTACCATGGCTATGGCGCGAGCGCCGCCGAAGTGATGGGCGACAGCGGCCTTGTGGCGGCGATCTCCGACCTCGGCGCAATGCTCGTCGCGCCCGATGGCATCGGCAACGCGTGGTCGTTTGGCGCGGGCGGCATGCCGCGCGCCCGCGACGATGTGGCCTTCAGCGCTGCGGTGCTTGATGATCTGGAGCGGCGCTACCCCATCGACAAGACCCGCATTCTGGCCACCGGCTTCTCCATTGGCGGCTCCATGACCTGGTGGCTTGCCTGCAATCTGCCGGGACGGTTTGCGGCTTTTGCGCCAGTGGCCGGGGCATTCTGGGATCCCTTGCCGAAAGACTGCCCCGCCGGGCCGGTTTCCATCCGCCACATCCACGGCACCAGCGACAAAACCGTGCCGATGAAAGGCCGCGCCATTGCCGACGGCAAGTTCAGGCAGGGCGACGTGATGGAGAGCTGGCGGCGGCGCAAAGCCTGGGACGGCTGCGCGCAAAAGCCGGATTTTGAAACGGCAAAAGATGGCCTGACCTGCCAGACCTGGAGCGCTGGAAGCTGCACAAGCGGCCACGCGATGGAGCTTTGCCTGCACCCCGGCGAGCATGAAATCGAAGCCCGCTGGATTGCCGATGGCTTCCGCTGGATGCAGGGCGCGGCGCGGGCAGAGTAGCAATAGCCGCCAGAATCGAGTTTTGCCATCGCCCGGCATTTTCGTTGCTTTTGCCGCGACCTGGCCCTATAGGGGCGCATTCCCGTTTTTTGACTAGAGTTTTGAGGCTGCGCCTCGCCCGGGCCGGAGCTTGAAAAAACACGCGCCTGCATTGCAGCCGATCAAAAAGGAGACCCAAATGTCCGCTGCGCCCCTGATGCCGAAAGCCACCGCCGTCTGGCTGGTGGAAAACACCGCGCTGACTTTCGAGCAGATTGCCAATTTCTGCAAACTGCATCCGCTGGAGGTCAAGGGCATTGCCGACGGCGAGGTGGCGGCGGGCATCAAGGGGCATGACCCTATCACATCGCTGCAACTGACCCGCGATGAAATCGCCAGGGGCGAGAAAAACAGCGAGCACATGCTGAAGCTTGCCGAATCAAAAGTGCGCATGCCGGAAATCAAGCACAAGCGCGGTCCGCGCTACACGCCGCTGTCACGCCGGCAGGACCGGCCCAATGCCATTCTGTGGCTGGTGCGCAACCATCCCGAACTGAAGGACGCGCAGATCATGCGCCTCGCGGGCACCACCAAGACGACATTGCAGGCGATCCGCGACCGCTCGCACTGGAACGCGGCGGCCCTGTCGCCGACTGACCCGGTGGCGCTGGGCCTGTGCACGCAGATCGAGCTCGACTTTGAGGTGGGCCGCGCCGCCAAGGACAAGCCGAAGGTCGAACACGTGGCCAGCCAGACCCTGCTGCCCGCCGAAATCACCACCGCGCGCCGCACCATCCAGCCTTCCGCCCTGACGCAGGAAGATGTGTTTGGCAAGGCCGCCAAGCCCTACGAGGCCGAAGAGGACATTGACGTCGCCTCGGTATTTTCCAAGCTGAAGGACATCAAGGTCAAGGAGTAAGCAACCGGATCGCCGGCTCCAGGACGGCTCGCGCCCGGCGGTCCGGTCTGCCCCCTGCTTTGGCGGCGCGCGCTGTCACAGGCCGCATGTTTTCCAAAATTGACCAAGGTCAAAGACCCATGGCGACTTTTCATCAGCGCGTTTTTTCCGGCGTGCAGCCCACCGGCAATTTGCATCTTGGCAATTACCTCGGCGCGATCAAAAAATTCGTGGCGCTGCAGGAGACGCATGAGTGCTTGTATTGCGTCGTTGATCTGCACGCCATCACCGTGCCGCAGGACCCGGCGACATTGCGCGCCAATATCCGCGAGGTGACTGCGGCCTTCATCGCCTGCGGCATCGACCCGGAAAAGCACATTGTGTTCAACCAGAGCCAGGTGTCGGAACATGCCGAGCTGGCCTGGGTGTTCAACTGCGTGGCGCGGCTCGGCTGGCTCAACCGCATGACCCAGTTCAAGGAAAAGGCGGGCAAGGACCGCGAGAACGCCTCCATCGGCCTCTACGCCTATCCCGCCCTGATGGCCGCCGATATTCTGGCCTACCGCGCGACACACGTGCCGGTGGGCGAGGACCAGAAGCAGCACCTTGAGCTGTCGCGCGACATTGCGCAGAAATTCAACAATGACTTTGCCGCCTCCATCGAGGCCTGCGGATTTGGTGACGCGTTTTTTCCGCTGCCCGAGCCAATCATCCAGGGACCGGCGACGCGCGTCATGAGCCTGCGCGACGGGGCCAAGAAAATGTCAAAGTCCGACGCCTCCGACAATTCGCGCATCAATCTCACCGACACGTCCGACGCCATCGCGCAAAAAATCCGCCGCGCCAAGACGGATGCCGAACCGCTGCCGGGCGAGGCCGCAGGGCTGGCAGGACGCGCCGAGGCCGACAATCTCGTCGGCATTTTTGCAGCCTTGCAGGGCGAGACCAAAGAGCAGGTGCTGAAGGATTTCGGTGGTGGCCAGTTCTCCGCCTTCAAGGCCGCGCTGGTCGATCTTGCGGTGGCAAAGCTCGGGCCGATAGGCGCGCAGATGCAGAAGCTGCAAGCCGACCAGGGTTATATCGACGGCGTGCTGCGGGATGGCGCAAACCGCGCGCGGACGCTGGCGCGGGCCAACATGGATGCGGTGAAGGATATTGTGGGGCTGCTGCGCTGACATCGGCCGGGCGCGGTATTGCGAGCGACGCGCGGCAACCCCTGAGGCATTAGGGCATGATGCCGATGAGTTGAATCGGTGCAATTGACGCGCGTTGGACCGCCGGCCTCCGGCCGGCTTCGTCGCGCGACCCGAAGTGTCTCTGACAGAGAGAATGCTCAAAGCCGGCCGGAGGCCGGCGGTCCAGGTGCGTTTCAATCCTGAGACATCATGCTCTAGCGGCACGCTCTGGATTGCCTTGCCGTGCCGATAATGAATGGTCAGGCATAAAAATTCGTTTGCCGGCAGAATATTGCGCCCCTCACCGCCCGCCCGCGCCGTTTATCCGGTCCGGCAGGGTGATGCGGAACAATGCGCCCGGTGCCGCGTCGGTCAGCACGATCACTCCACCATGGGCGCGCACCAGGTCGGCGGCAATGGCAAGGCCGAGGCCCGAGCCGCCGGGGCGGGTGGATTTGTGGAAAGCCTCGAACAGGCTGGCGCGCAGCTTCTGCGGCACGCCCGGCCCGGTGTCGGCGATTTCGATCACCGCCGCGCCGCCCTCGCGCCGCGCCCGCACGCTGACGCGGGCGGGCAGGCCCGGCGCAGGGCCGGTGGCCTCGAGCGCCTCGCGCGCATTGCGCGTCAGGTTCAGCAGCACCCGGAACAGATGCTCGGGGTCAGCCTGCAACTCAAATTTTTCGGGCACATCAAGCAGAAAGGCAACGCGGCCCTCGCCGCCCGCTGTCAGCGTCTGCACCACGTCATCGGCCACTGCCCGCAGCATCACGCGGCGAATCTGCGGCGGCGCCTCGGCGGCGCTGCCATAGGCCAGCGTTGACTGGCAGAAGCGGATGGCGCGGTCGAGTGTCGCGACGAGCTTGGGCGCAAGGCGCTGCGCGATCGGGTCGGCAATCGCTGACAGCCGGTCGGAGAACAGCTGTGCCGACGCCAGCATGTTGCGCAGGTCATGGTTGATCTTGGCCACCGCAAGCCCCAGCGCGGCGAGGTGCTTTTTCTGCGTCAGCTCGCGGCTCAGGGCGGTCTGCACGCTGGCCAGCGCCTCCTCGGCGCGGCCAATCTCGTGGCTGGCGCCGGACGGCTTGATGATGCGTGTCACATCCTCCGGCTTGTCGCCAAAATCCATCAGGCTTGAGGTCAGTCGCCGCACTGGCCGCAGCACCATCCAGTGCAGCGCCAGCGCCGCCAGCACCGCGACAAGGCCCGAGATGAACAGCGACAGCGCCAGAATATTCACCGAGTAGCGCACCATCGCATCTTTCAGCGGCCCCTCGCTCATCGTGATCTCGACAAAGTCAGCGCCCATCGGCGCGTTGCCCACCACATTGAGGTTGCGCCCGGGCGGCGCGGCAAGCGCGCGGAACGCCGCCGCAATGGCCTCACCTGCGGAAGGCTCGCGCAGGTCGTAGGACTCGTCAATCTGCGGCGGCATGGTGGAGACTGCAAGCAGGCGGCGCGTGTCATGCATCTTCAGCACGATGGATTTTGCGCCGACGCTCATCAGCAGCTCCTGCTTCAGGTCTTCCGGCACCATGTCCTTGGGGGCCACCTCCAGCACCAGCGCCGCGATGCGTGCGGCCGCCAGCCGGTCGCGCAGCCAGTTATTGCGGAAATTGGCGATGGAGGGGACATAGATCGCCACTTCCGCCAGCATGACGAAAACAATGATCAGCGCCAGCACGCGCCCCGCAAGGCCAAAGCGCACCGGCTTGTCTTTGGGGCGCGCAGCGGGTTGGTCGGCCATGGCGGGTCAGCCCCAGAAACGCAAAAAGCGCAGCAGGCGTCCGAGTCCGGGCCGCGCCAGCTGCGGCGCATACCATGACATCGCGGCGCGGCGCGAGACTTCCGACAGCGTTGGATAGGGAATGACAATCTCCGCCATCTGCCTCACCGTCAGCCCCTGCGCCAGCGCCAGCGTCCATGGCGTGATCAGTTCGCCCGCCTGTGGTCCGGCAATGCCGCAGCCGAGAATTTTTCCCGCCGGCGTCGCGACTATCTTGATCAGCCCCGCCGTGTGGCCATCAGTTTGCGCCCGGTCATTCTCGCTGAACGGAAAGCGCAGGATGCTCAGCTTGCCGTGCGTTTTGCGCGCCTCCGCCTCACTCAGGCCGACGCTTGCCACCTCCGGGTCCGTCAGCAGTGCATGCGGCACCAGCGCCGCATTGGCGCTGGCCTTGAGGCGGAACAGCGCGTGGCGGATGACGAGGCCCGCCTGGTAGCTGGCCAGATGCGTGTATTGCCCCGCGCCCGCCACATCGCCCACCGCATATATTTTGGGGTTCGTCGCACTTTGCATAGCAGCGTTGAGCGTGATGCCTGCGGGTGTGAAGGCGACCTTCGCCGCTTCGAGGCCAAGGTGATACACATTCGCCTTGCGGCCCGTGGCGACCAGCAGGTGCGTCGCATCGGCAAAGGCTGGCGCGCCGTCCACCGCGTAATGGGCGCGCATCCCCTCGCCGGACAGGTCGATGCTGTGAATATCGGCATGGGCGCGGATGACAACACCGTCCTGCGCCAGCGCGCGCAGCGCCACACCCGCCAGCTCGCGGTCCATGCCCGCCAGCGCCTCGCCCTTGTCCAGCACTTCCACCTGCGAGCCCAGCCGGGCGAAGGCCTGCGCCAGTTCCAGCCCGACCGCGCCCGCGCCAATCACCAGCAGGCGGCGCGGCAATGCCGTGAGGTCAAACACCGTGTCCGTCGTGAGGTAGGGGACCGAGCCAAGCCCGGGAATGGGGGGAAGGGCGGGCGACGAGCCTGTCGCAATGACAAAGCGCCGCGCCTTGATGGTGAAGCCGCCCGCCTCAACCCGGTTTGCGGCGGCAAAACGCCCTGCCGCGCGGATGACCCGCACGCCCATCGCCGCATAGCGGGCCTGCGAATCAGACACGCCAATCGCCGCGATGCTGGCCCTGACGCTCTGCATCACCGTGTCAAAATTGATTGCGGGATTGTGCGCAGCCAGCCCGAAGCGGCCTGCACCGCGCATCTGCGCCGCCGCCTTGCCCGCCGCAATCAGCGCTTTTGAGGGCACGCAGCCGGTATTCAGACAGTCGCCGCCAAGCTCGCCCTTTTCGATCAGCACTACCGGCACCCTGAGCGCGGCGGCGGCAGCCGCCACCGACAGCCCGCCAGAGCCGGCGCCGATAATGCAAAGATCGGTCTTGAGCGTGTCAGCCATCGCGCCTGCGCCTAACATACTTTATCGCCACAGGCACGAGGGCAAGCAGGCCAAGCAGGGCAAAGGCGATCTGCATCTGCGGGGTCAGCAACGATAGAAGTTCGCTGCCATAGGGACAAGGGTTGATGCCCTTTGACACGCAGTCGGCGCTGCGCGCGTCAATGACGCCGCCAAGGCTGGCACCCAGCCAGGCAAAGGCGAAGGTTGCGGGCGCAATGCCGGCCAGCGTCGTCCACACAAATGTTGACAGGCGCGCGCCCAGCAGCGCCGGGGCAAGATTGACCAGCCAGAACGGGAACACTGGCACCAGCCGCAAAAACAGCAGGTAGCCTGCCTGGTCATCGCGAAAACCCTGTTCGAACTTTTGCATGAACCGGCTGGCCCGCAGAGCCAGCCGGTCATGCAGGAAGCTGCGGGCCGCCAGAAACAGCAATGTTGCGCCCAATGTCGCGGCAATCAGCGTTACAGCCCCTGCGGCAAGCCAGCCAAACAGCAGCCCGCCAACGATTGTCAGAACCGCCGCGCCGGGGATCGACAGTGCCGTCACTGCTACATAGGCAAGCCCGTAAAGCCCGCCCGCCAGCACGCCATGCGCCGCCACCTGCGCGGTCAGCCATCCCCGCTCGGTGATGATGGCGTCCGGCTGGAGATAGAGGTTGAGGCCAAAGCCGAAAGCCAGCGCCATGGCAGCGCCGATCGCTGCCGCCGGGGCGGCGCGGCGCAGAAGCGGGGAGAGCGTGAAGGCGGACGCAGGCGCGCCGGAGTGGGTCATAATGCGCGGTGTAGCGGGTTTTGCCGCGCGGGGCACGCTGCAAATCCCTGAAGTCTGCACGCCAGCGTCGCCGGCCGCTTCACATTGGCGTCATAACGCGGCGCGTGCCTGGCTTTGTCCGCGCTTGACGCCGCCGCCCCCGATCCCCTATAGACCGCGCCAATCCCGACGGGCCGCAGGCAGTGCTGCGCTGCGCCCGGCGTTCTGGTGCTTTTGATCCTAGAGGAACTTCCCATGTCCCGCCGCTGTGAATTGACTGGCAAGGCCGTGCAGTCTGGCCATATTGTCAGCCATTCCAACATCAAGACCAAGACCAAGTTCCGCCCCAATCTGTGCAATGTCACGCTGATTTCGGATGCGCTGGCCCGTTCGGTGCGCCTGCGTGTGTCGGCTGCCGGGCTGCGTTCAGTGGAGCATAACGGCGGGCTTGACGCGTTTCTGACCAAGGCCAGCCTCGGCCAGCTGTCGCAGGGTGCCATCGAGATCAAGCGCGAAATCGCCAAGAAGCTCGCTGCCGCAGCCTGATCCGCGCCCGGGGCAAACAAAGCCTCGACAAAAGCCGGCCATCGCGTCAGATTTCAGCCCGCAGCGCGTGTTGCCTGCGGGCTTTTGCATGTCCGCAGTCTACCGGAGACACCAGGCCATGACCACCACAACCAGGGGCGCGATGGCGCTTGATCTGCCCGCCGCGCCGCTCAGCCCGGCCATGACGGCCTATTACAAAAAATGCGAGGACCGTCTGGGTTTTGTGCCCAATGTGCTGCGCGCCTATGGCCATGACATGGGCAAGCTGGAAGCCTTTGTCGCCTTCTCGTTTGACCTGATGCAGGGGCCTTCCGGCCTTACAAAGCTGGAACGCGAGATGATCGCGGTGGCGGTCTCCAGCGAAAATCACTGTTTTTACTGCCTCGCGGCCCATGGCGCGCAGGTGCGCGTGCTGTCGGGTGACGCAAAGCTCGGCGAGATGATGGTGATGAATTACCGCGCCGCGCATCTCGACGCGCGCCACATGGCGATGCTGGATTTTGCGGTCAAGATGACCAAAGCCTCCGCCACGATCATGGAGGCGGACCGCCAGGGCCTGCGCGACCACGGCTTTGCCGAGCGCGACATCTGGGACATTGCGGCGGTGGCCGGCTTCTACAACATGACCAACCGTCTGGCCTCGGCGCTGGATATGCGCCCGAACGATGAATATCATCGCCTCGGGCGATGAAAGCGCTGGACCGCGCCGCCTTCATCCGCCAGCACACGCGCCTGCTGCGCGTGCCGCACGCGCCCGAAATCGCCTTGCACCTTGCCGATGAGGCGACCGCACTCTGGCAGAAAACCGAGGACGAACTGGGCGCGATTGGCCTGCCGCCGCCGTTCTGGGCCTTTGCCTGGGCTGGCGGGCAGGCACTGGCGCGTTACATCCTTGACAACCCTGCGCTGGTGGCAGGCAGGCGCGTGCTGGATTTTGCCTCCGGCTCCGGCCTCGTCGCCATCGCGGCGGCCAAAGCGGGGGCGGCCAGTGTTGAGGCCTGCGAGATTGACGCTTTCGCCATCGCCGCCATCGCCCTCAACGCCAGCACCAATGGCGTTGAGGTGACGCCAGTGAACGCCGACCTTGTCGGCACGGACAGCGGCTGGGACGTGGTGCTGGCGGGCGATGTCTCCTACGAGCGCGACATGGCGGCCCGCGTCACCTCCTGGCTCGCCAACCTTCACGCGCGCGTGGCGCGGTCTATGTGCGTCGCGCCGGGGCTCTCGTATCTTGCGCGCGACGGGCTGGCGGCGCTGGCGACCTACGAGGTGCCGGTCAAC
>JANLPP010000281.1:0-23773 GCA_031367295.1 Hyphomicrobiales bacterium
GCCGCCATGCGGCAGGGCAGGCGCAAAAAAAAAGGGAAGGCCTTTTGGCCCTCCCCAGTTTTGCGGGTCTAACGCAATTTCTTGATCGGGCGCTTGCGGCGGCCAGTCTGGCCTGCGGCGTCAATTGTCCCGTAAAAGCAGTTGGGCGCATTAAGCATTGGTGTGTGCCCGCAGTATCCCGTTCAACCGCGCGGACTGCGGCGAAGTGTCAGGTACTGACTCCACCGGAAAATTCCGCGGCACTGGAGCTTGCCACTGGAACTTCCCGGTTTTCACCGCCTTTGCCGCTGGAGCTCGGCATGTGCGCGGTGGTCATCTGGAGTGATCTGAATGTGCCATCGAATGGCCGTCCCGGCAACAGCAACCGCCTGTTAAGGTTAATTCGCGAGGCCGCCGAAGCGCAGTGGACTGGCACGCCCGCTGCATTGTTAATGGAAGGTAAATCCGGCAGCGGGCATCACGTGTCAACGCGGCACACAAGAATCCAATGCCGGCACGGGAGCATGCATGAAACAGTCAGCGTCGCGTCAATTGTACACGCACTGGAATGAGAAGCGCCGCGGCCGCGTATCACCCGAGCGCGCCGATCTTGATCCGGCCGCCATCCGCGGCTGTATCGCTGACACGTTCATGCTCGAAATTGACGCCGCCAAGACCTATCCGTTCCGGCTCTGCGGCACGCGGCTTGGCGCCTTGTTCACGCAGGATCCCAAAGGCAGCAGTTTTCTGGCATTCTGGCAGCCCGGCTGCGGACGGGAGATGGCGGACTTGCTGGCCAGCGTGCATGACGAGGCGATGATAATTGTCGCCGGAGTGCGCGCCGGTGCCGTGTCCGACAAGCCGGCCGACTATGAGCTGCTGCTGTTGCCGTTGCGGTGCCAGGGCAAAACCCATGAGCGCATTGTCGGATGCCTTGCGCCGGTTGCCGCGCCAGCATGGCTCGGTCTCTTGGAAGGCCATCCGCTGGCGCTGACCTCGTGGCGCAGCATCAGCCAGGCAGCGCTGCGGCTTGGCGGCGATGCCTCCCGCAGCGTCGAGCCAAGGCTGTTTGCGGCAGGTGCCGGCCCGTTTGACGCGCAACAGGATGCAGTCCGGCGGCGCGCGCATCTGACTGTCCATCAGGGCGGGCGCGGCATGCTGCCAAAAAAGACAGTGAAAGACTAACGCGCATGCGGCGGGGTAACGCGGTATTAATCTTGTCTGCGTAGGTTGGAGACTGGAATCAATGCGGGGATTGTGTCCCTGAATGTCCTCAGTCCTGGTGCATGCGATCCGATGAGCGCTCTTGCGAAATCCGAAGTCCGTGCGATGGAAAGGCGCCATACGCAGCGTGTGAAAGTGGCGCTGCTCGGCAGGTTCATGCGGCAGGACCGTATGGAATTTGCCTGTCAGACCATCGACATGTCGCCGGGCAGCGCGGCTTTCTATTCGCCCATCAAACCGCCGCTGGGCGAACGGATTGTGGCCTATCTCGACCAGATTGGCCGCATCGAGGGCAAGGTGACCCGGCATTTTGACACTGGATTCGCCATTCAGATGAACGTCGCGCAGGTTAAACGCGAAAAACTGGCGGACCAGCTGACATGGCTTGCCAACCGCCACGAGCTTGGCATGAAGGAGGACCGCCGTCATGATCGCTTTCTGCCGGAACATGCCCGCACAACCCTGAAAATCGCGGATGGCCGCGAGTACCTCGCCAAGCTGATTGATATTTCAATCTCGGGTGCCGCGATGACCGTCGACGCTGTGCTGCTGGCGGGCGCGCCCGTTCTGGTCGGCAATACCAGTGCCAAGGTTGTCCGCGTTTTCCAGGGCGGCATAGCGGTGGAATTCCTGCGCCCGTTTGCCGCGGAAGGCTTTGGGGCGGGCACGAAACTTTAGCGGCTGTTGCCGGCCAAATCAGGTTTTCAGCCATGTGTCACCGCTCGCAAGGCGGCGGCGCGAGGGGTGGCGGGCCTGCCACTCCTCACTCGACAGGCAAATCACCCGCCGCTAGAACGGCAAGGCCCGGACCGCAGTCCGGGCCTTTTGTTTGCCTGAAAAACGAGTTGCCAAGATGAGCGGCGTTAATGAAATCCGGTCTGCGTTCCTGAATTATTTCCACAAGCACGATCATGAAATCGTCGCCTCGAGCCCGCTTGTGCCGCGCAATGACCCCACCCTGATGTTCACCAATGCGGGCATGGTGCAGTTCAAGAATGTTTTTACGGGTCTCGAAAAGCGCCCCTATGCGCGCGCCACCACGGCGCAGAAAGTTGTGCGCGCCGGCGGCAAGCACAATGACCTCGACAATGTCGGCTACACGGCGCGCCACCACACATTTTTTGAGATGCTCGGCAATTTTTCCTTCGGCGACTATTTTAAGGCGCGCGCCATTGAGCTGGCCTGGGGCCTGATCACCAAAGATTTTGGCCTCAACAAGGACCGGCTGTGGGTGACCGTATATTCCGAGGACGATGACGCGCATGCGCTGTGGCGCAAGATCGCGGGCCTGCCGGAGGCGCGCATCATCCGCATCCCCACCTCTGACAATTTCTGGTCGATGGGCGACACCGGCCCCTGTGGACCATGCTCCGAGATTTTTTATGACCAGGGCGACACGGTTTTCGGCGGCCCGCCCGGCAGCGCCGACGAGAACGGCGACCGCTTTCTGGAATTCTGGAACCTCGTGTTCATGCAGTTCGAGCAGGTCGGCCCTGGCGAGCGGCTGAGCCTGCCGCGCCCGTCCATCGACACCGGCATGGGGCTTGAGCGCATCGCCGCCATCATGCAGGGCGTCACCAGCAATTACGACACCGACATGATGCAGACGCTGATCCGCGCTGTGGCCGAGGAGACCGGCGTCGATCCGCGCGGCCCGCAGGCCGCCTCGCACCGCGTCATCGCCGATCATTTGCGCGCCTCGTCGTTTCTGGTGGCCGATGGCGTGCTGCCCTCGAATGAGGGCCGCGGCTATGTGCTGCGCCGCATCATGCGCCGCGCCATGCGCCACGCCCAGCTGCTTGGCGCGCGCGACCCGCTGATGTGGCGGCTGGTGCCCGCATTGTCGCGCGAGATGGGCCAGGCCTACCCCGAGCTTTTGCGCGCGGAGGCGCTGATCACCGAGACGCTGAAGCTGGAGGAAACGCGCTTCCGCACCACGCTGGTGCGTGGCCTTGCCATTCTGGACGAGGAGACCAGGGCTTTTGCCAGCGGCACAAACCTGTCGGGCGACACCGCGTTCAAACTTTACGATACCTACGGTTTCCCGCTCGATTTGACGCAGGACGCGCTGCGCCCGCGCGGCATTGGTGTTGACCTCGACGCCTTCGCCGCCGCCATGGAGCGCCAGCGCAGCGAGGCGCGCAAGGCCTGGGCTGGATCGGGCGAGGCGGCGACCGAAACCATCTGGTATCCGCTGAAGGAGAAAGCCGGGGCGACGGAATTTCTGGGCTATGACACCGGGAGCGCCGAGGGCGTTGTCGCTGCGCTGGTGCAGGGCGGCAAGGAAGTTGCTGCGCTGGTGCTTGGCGAAAGTGGCAGCGTCATCGTCAACCAGACGCCGTTCTATGGCGAGTCCGGCGGCCAGATGGGCGACACGGGTGTGATACAGGCGGGTGCGACACGCTTGCGCGTGACCAACACGCAGAAGAAGCTGGGTGACCTGATTGTGCATGAAGGCATCGTCGAGGCAGGAACGCTCAAACCTGGCGACGCGGTTGAGCTGCACGTGGACGGCGCGCGGCGCGCCGCCATCCGAGCCAACCATTCGGCCACGCATCTCCTGCACGAGGCGCTGCGCCAGGTGCTGGGTGACCATATCGCGCAGAAGGGGTCGCTGGTTGCGCCCGAACGGCTGCGCTTCGACTTTGCCCATCCAAAGCCGATCAGCGACGCGGAGCTGGCGCAGGTGGAAGACATTGCCAACGCGCTGGTGATCCAGAACGCGGGGGTGACCACGCGGCTGATGGGTGTCGAGGATGCCAGAAAATCTGGCGCGCGCGCGCTGTTCGGCGAGAAATATGGCGACGAGGTGCGCGTTGTAAGCATGGGCACAAACCGCAGCGGCACGTTTGCGGGCAAGCCCTATTCGGTTGAGCTGTGCGGGGGCACGCATGTGGCGCGCACCGGCGACATCGGGCTTGTGACCATCGTCAGCGAGGGCGCGGTGGCCTCGGGCGTGCGCCGCCTGGAGGCCAAGACGGGGGAGGGCGCGCGCGCCCATCTCAATGCCGACTCGCGCCGCCTTGGCGAAATCGCCACGCTGTTCAAGTCGACCGCCGCTGACGCGCCCGCCCGCGTCGCCGCGCTGCTCGACGAGCGCCGCAAGCTGGAGCGCGAGCTGACCGACGCGCGCAAAAAACTTGCGATGGGCGGCGGCGGGGCGGCTGACAATCCGCTGCGCGATATCGGCGGCATCAGGTATTTTGCGCGCGTTGTCACCGGCGTCGAAATGAAGGATTTGAAGTCGCTGGCCGACGAGGCCAAGCAGAGCGTCGGTTCCGGCATTGTCTGCATTGTCGGTGTCGGGGCCGATGGCAAGGCGGGCGCTGTGGCCGCCGTCACGCCGGACCTTACGGCACGCTTCAGCGCGGTTGACCTCGTGCGCGCCGCTTCCGAGGCGCTGGGCGGCAAGGGCGGCGGCGGGCGCCCCGACATGGCGCAGGCCGGCGGGCCAGACGGCGCGGCTGCCAGCGCGGCGCTGGATGCGGTCGGCGCGCTCATCCTGGCCAAAGCC
The DNA here is from genome assembly GCA_031367295.1 of Hyphomicrobiales bacterium. GTDB lineage: Bacteria > Pseudomonadota > Alphaproteobacteria > Rhizobiales > Beijerinckiaceae > JANLPP01. Next base: position 4,718 of record JANLPP010000281.1, read on the forward strand.
GCGTGATCAGCCGGCGCGCCAGCGCGCGTCTTGCGCGGCTGCGCCGCACGGTTGACCACATTCTGGACGGCGGCTCCAACGGCTGGCGCGCCGTGCTGCTACACCGGGTGCTGATCGCGCTGGTCGCTGCCAGCGTGACGGCTGTTGTGCTCGAGTCGGTTGACGACCTGCACACGCGCTATGGCCTTTGGTTCCTTGGCATCGAGGCCGTGGCCGTGACGGCATTCACGCTCGAATATCTGGCGCGCCTGTGGTGCGCGCCCGAGCATGCGCCGCGCCGCCACCTGCACGTCTGGAAAGCCCGCTGGGATTTTGCCCGCACGCCCTCGGCGGTGATTGACCTCCTGTCGGTGCTGCCAGTGTATCTGTCCTCGCTGGTGTCAGGAGACTTCAAGGTCCTGCTGATGCTGCGCCTGCTGCGCTTTTTCAAGCTGGCGCGCTATTCGGCTGGCATGCGCTCGCTGGTGGCGGCGCTGGAGGCCGAGCGCAAGGCGCTGCTGGCCTCCGCCACGGTTCTGCTGGGTCTTGTGCTGCTCGCCGCCGCCGCCATGCATTTTGCCGAGGGCAGGGTGCAGCCGGAGCATTTTGGCTCCATCCCCGAATCGATGTGGTGGGCCGTCGTCACGCTGACCACGGTTGGCTACGGCGATGTGGTGCCCGTGACACTCGTGGGGCGGCTGATTGCCAGCGTCACCATGATGATGGGCCTGATGATGATCGCGCTGCCCATCGGCATTGTGGCGACCGCCTTTGCCGAGGAAATCCACCGCCGCGAATTTGTCGTGACCTGGGCCATGGTGGCGCGCGTGCCGTTGTTTGCGGGCCTCGACGCCAATGGCATAGCCGAGATCATGCGTTATCTGCGGGCGCAGAACGTGCCGGCCGGCACCATCATCGTGCGGCGCGGCGAGGTGGCGCACTCGATGTATTTTATTGCAGCGGGTGAAGTTGAGGTGGAACTTGCGAAAGGCCCTGTAAAACTTGGCGAGGGCATGTTTTTTGGTGAGATCGCCGTGCTGAAAAAAACCCGCCGCACCGCGACCGTCAAGGCGACGCAGCCGACAAAACTGCTGGCGCTGGACGCCGGCGACCTGCATGTGCTGACCGAACGCTCACCGGAGATTGGCAAAAGCATCGAGCGGGCTGCGCGAGAGCGTTCCAGCGTGCCAAGCGTCGAGGCGGGGGATTTTACGGCGGTGGATTGAATCGCGGAAAGGCTCAAACAGGCGTGTCTGCATCCGGATGCTGGCGCGAGCGCCGCGCCGGGTCAGCCTTGGTGTCACTGCCCGGCAGCGCGCTCAATCCATCAACCCACGCGACTTTGCTCTGCATGCCCAGATTGAGCGTCGGCGCAAGCCGCGCGGGATCATCAAAGCTGCCGATGGTTACGAATATTTTGCCCTCGCGCGTGTCGCGGTAGGTCAGCGGCGTGCCGCAGTCGCCGCAGAAGCCGCGCTCGCAGGCCTCCGACGACTGAAAGATTTTTGGCGCGCTGCGGGTCCATTCAAAGTCAGCCATTGGCCCGCCGGCATAGGGTGCGAAAACATTGCCCAGCGCCTTCTGGCACATGCGGCAATGGCAGACGCTGCGCCGCGCCGGTTCCGCGCTGAAACGGAAGCGCACAGCGCCGCACTGGCAGCCACCGGTGAAAGGAATGCGGGACTCTGGCATGCGCGTCCTTCAATCTGGTCACGTCCTGCACGGAAAATCTGGCTGGGGCGGGAGGATTCGAACCTCCGGATGGCGGAATCAAAATCCGCTGCCTTACCACTTGGCGACGCCCCAATGCGTTTGCGCTCCCGAGTCAGGCTGAAGGAGGCATGCGGCGCGGACCATAGTGCGCAGGGCAGGGCCACGCAACCCGCTTCGCGCCGGTAAATTTTGCCGCGATAGCAGTTGGCGCTCCGCCGGGTTTGCGCTATGCCAGTGGCAGGGCCGCACGCATCGGGCATGCGTGGGGCCGTCGTCCGCAACGCTGGTCGCGGATCGCGCCAGCATTGATGCGCGTGTGGACCGCCGACCCAATTCCCTGTCAGGCGGCGAGAAGCAGCGCGTCGCCATTGGACGGGCGTTGATTGCGCGGCCGGGGTTGCTGCTGCCGGACGAGCCGCCAGCTTCGGTGGATGGCGCGCGCAAAGGTGAAATCCTGCATGATATCGAGCGGGTGCGCGACGAGTTGCGGTTGCCGATGGTCTATGTCTCGCATGCGGCGCCGGAGGTTGAGCGGCTGGCACACGCGGTCGTGCCCATGGGTCTGGATGAGAGTGCAGGGGAGGCCGGATGATCACGCTGTTGCGAATGGCTCTTGTAATGGCCGCCCTTGCGCTTGCCCTGCTGCCGGCGCGGGCGGGCGACCCGATCCTCATTTTTGCGGCGGCCAGCCTCAAGACCGCGCTGGACGAGACGGCGGCCCTCTATGAAGCCAGGGCTGGCACGCCGGTCCGCATATCCTACGCGGGGTCGCTGTCTCTGGCCCGGCAGATCGAACAGGGCGCACCGGCCGATATTTTTGCCTCCGCCGATGCCGGGTCAATGGACTATGCGCAAAAAGCCGGCGCGCTGCGTGACGACAGCCGCTTCAACTTTCTTGGCAATCGCCTCGTGCTTGTGACGGCGCGGCCTTCGCGCTTCAACACGCTGGAATTCACACCAGAGGCCTGGCGTGCCGCGCTGGGGCAGGGCCGGATCGCCACGGGCGAGGTCAATTCAGTTCCCGTCGGCAAATATGCCAAATCGGCGATGGTCAAGCTTGGCCTGTGGGAGGAGTTTGGCTCGCGCCTCGCCATGTCGGACAATGTGCGCGCGGCGCTGGCTTTTGTGGCGCGCAACGAGCTGCCGCTGGGCATTGTCTATGCCAGCGATGCGAAAGCTGAACCGGCAGTGAAGGTTGTTGCGGTGTTTCCCGAACTGGCGCATGCGCCGATTGTCTATCCGTTTGCGCTGACCCGGATGTCCAGAAATCCAGAGGCTGCGGCATTTCTGGCGTTTTTGCACAGCGCATCCGTAAGGGCAATTTTTGAGGATGCCGGATTTGCTGTGCTGCAATAATGCGCCGTTGTGAGGTTTGGCATGCTCTCGCTCAGTCACGCCGGAAAATTATGCTGGCAAGCCAGCCGGAAAACAGCGCCATCAGGCAGACGGCCAAACCATAGGCCAGCGCATTTTCCTGGGCATAGGTGGCGATTGTCTGTTCAAACCCGCTTTTGATGACCGCGAATTTCAGCGTGGTTCTGGCCAGCGGCGCGCCACTGGCAAACACGCTGACGGAGACATCATAGGTCCCCAGCGGCGCTGTGCCCGGAATGCGGATCGCCGCCTTGAACAGGTCAGCCTTGAGCATGGTAACGCCCTTGGCATCGTCGCGGTACAGGCCCTCCTTGCGCCGCAGCCGTATCAGCGCATCGCGGAACTCCGGATCGTCCGGCTTGTCACTGGCGGCCTGCCCGGGCACCAGCGGGTCAATGCCAATCAGCAGTTTTTGCAGCTGATCCGGGCTGGCAATCAGGTTCAGCGGCTGGTTCGACAGCGTGGCGATAAAAGACGGTGTGGCAATATATTTGCGCTGGTCAAGATTGAGCCAGAGCGGCCCCAGCGCGCGCTTCTCGCGCACGGTCACCACACCGCGCGGTCCCTGCACGGTAACGATCAGGTCATAGTCACCTGCCACAGCGACCGAGGCGGCGTCACGTTCAATCGAGCCAAACAGCGCAAGCTCCGCGCCGGTGAAATTTGAGGTGATAAAGACACGGTCATGCGATAGCGTGGCGATCAGCTGTTCGGCGCGGGCGCCGACGCTGTTAGTGGCTAGCGCGGCGAAAAGCCAGAGCATGCTGGTGCAGGCCATGCGAATCAGGGCACGGGGTACGCGGTCAGCGCAGGTCACCGGAATGTCTCGGTTGCGGTTGCCGAAAATGCCTCGCGCGGCTTTACCAGCAGGTCAGCGGCAAAGCGCAGCCCGACAGTCAGCACCAGCAGCGCAAGCAGCAGGCGGAAATGCTCGCCGCGCAGGTTGACCCCGGCACGCGCGCCAAACTGCGCCCCAAACACGCCGCCTGCGATCAGCAAGCCCGCCAGCACAATATCCACCGAGTGATTGCTGGTGGCGTGCAGCACGGTGGCGGCCAGCATGGTGAACAGAATCTGGAACAGTGAGGTGCCGACCACGACAGCGGTGGGCACGCGGAAAATGTAGATCAGGGCCGGGACGAGGATAAACCCGCCGCCAATGCCCAGCACCGCGCCGGCAAAGCCGATGAACAGGGCAAGCGCCAGCAGCGGCAGCACGCTGATGTAGAGGCCGGAGCGGTGAAATTTCATCTTGAAGGGCAGGCCCTCATACCAGGCGTGCTGCCCGGCCTGGCGTCTTGGCTTCTGGCCGCGCCGCGCTGCCGCCATCGAACGCAGGCTTTCCACCAGCATCAGTCCGCCGACGCCGCCAAGCAGCACGACATAGGACATGACAATGACGGTTTCGAGCTGGCCGACGCGGCGCATCTGGTTGAAGAACATGACGCCCAGCACCGTGCCGCAAAGACCGCCCGCCAGCAGCACAGCGCCGAGTTTGAAGTCCACCGCCTTGCGCCGCCAATAGGCCAGCGAGCCGGTGAGCGAGGAGGCGGCAATCTGCGAGGCCTCGGTGGCAACGACCACAGCGGGCGGAATGCCAGCAAAAATCAGCAGCGGCGTCATCAGAAAGCCGCCGCCAATGCCAAACATGCCGGAAATAAACCCCACCGCCATGCCGATGCCAAGGATGAGAAACATGTTCACCGGCAGTTCGGCTATGGGCAGGTAGACTTGCACAAGGGGAGGTCCGGAAACGGTGGCAGCGCCCTGCGGCGTGTTGGTTCACATATGAAGCGCTTTGCCGGGCGGGGCGTCAATGATTTACGGGCGACGGGGTTTATTTGGGTGTGCAACCGAATGCTGAAATCAAATTAGACAGTCATGTTATGTTCAGGAAAAGAGCCATTGCGCGCGTTACAAGCGCCATCAGCTGGGCGTCGGCATGGCCGATGACAGCGCCAACTTTGTCCGCCCGCACAGCGCCTATCTTGTCTACGGCAATTTGTGATTGTCGCCGCAGGCCATTGTGTTCTGTTGGCAAGACGTCGATCCTGAAGTCTTGCACGCCGCTTTGCAAATCTGACGTGAGAAGACAAACAACGACCGAGGGATGCAAGGCGAACAAATCACTCTGAACCACCAACGCAGGGCGCGGCTTGCCATAGTCTCCAGCAAGGACCACAGTCACAAATTGACCGCGTCGCGTCATTCGGGCGGCCAGTCCTGTATTTTTTCGAGAAATGACATCAGTTCATCATCCTCCTTCTCGATTGCTGCAAGCGCCAAAGACTGCCGTCTGCACTCCGCGATGAATTCGGGCGACTTGGTGTCTGGCATCCATATCTGTTTTGGCCGCAATCCCTGAGCGCGCATGCGCTGGCGATAGGCCGCCATGCGTTGGGCAGGGGTCTGCGCCTTCCGGGTTGTCTGGGGCATAACGGTCACTCCTTCGTCGTAACAAGTTACGCGAAATAGCGCGTTCTGTCACTTGAAATCGGCTGGGTGATTGCTTGCCGCCGAGCTGCCAAACACCTCCTCAAAACCCGCCCGCAGCGCCGCATCCGCCTCCGCCATCGTCACCGGCAGTCCCAGATCGACGAGACTTGTCACGCCAAAATGCGCCTCCGCGACGCCGCAAGGCACAATGCCGGAAAAATGCGAGAGGTCCGGCTCAACATTCAGCGACAGACCGTGAAAACTCACCCAGCGCCGCACGCGGATGCCGATGGCGGCGATCTTGTCCTCGGCCAGGGCACCATCGATGCCGCGCGGCTTGTCCGGCCGCGCCACCCAGACGCCGACCCGCTCCTCGCGCCGCTCGCCCCTGACATTGAAGGCCGCCAGCGTGGCGATCAGCCAGGCCTCAAGCGCCGCCACAAAGGCGCGCAGGTCCGGGTTGCGGCGCTTGAGGTCGAGCATGACATAAACGACGCGCTGGCCTGGCCCATGATAGGTATACTGCCCGCCGCGCCCGGTCTTGTGAACGGGAAAGCGGGCGTCACGCAGGTCGCCGTCCTGCGCTGATGTGCCCGCCGTGTAGAGCGGCGGATGCTCCACCAGCCAGATGCGCTCAGCTGCGTGCCCTGCCGCAATGGCATCGGCGCGCGCCTCCATCGCGCTCACAGCCTCGGCATAGGGCGTCAGTCCCGGTGCGGTCACCCATTCGACTGGCGGCGCGCCCGGGGCTGGCCGGAATGCCAGGCCAAGTTCGCCGCGCCGGCTCAAATCGCCTCGTATTTCGCGATTCGCCAAGTCTCCCCGGCCGCATCTTTGGCCCAGGCCTGCCAGGCCGGCAGCGCCATCATCGCGTTCATGTAAGCGCGGGTCGCCTTGCCAACCTTGATGTCATAGGCATGCAGGCGGTTGACCACCGGCGCGTACATGGCATCCGCAGCGCAAAACCGGCCAAACAGGAAGGGTCCGCCCTTGCCATAAGTCTTGCGCGCCAGCGCCCACAGGGCTTCGATGCGGGCGACATCCGCCTTCGCGCCGTCACTCAGCGCGACGGCTTTCGGGTCCCGGAAAAAATTCATCGGGCATTCGCCGCGCAGGCTCTGGAAACTTGAATGCATCTCGGCGCTGATGCAGCGGGCATGGGCGCGGGCGGCGCGGGTTTTGGGCCAGACGGGTTTGGCGGGATGGCGCTCGGCCACATATTCGGCGATGGCGAGCGAGTCCCACAGTTCCAGCGCGCCGTCATGCAGCGCCGGCACGCGGCCAGTGGGCGAATATTTCAGGATGGCCTTGCGCGTAGCTGGCAGATCAAGCGGGATCACCACCTCTTCGAACGCAATCTTGAAATGCGCCAGCAATATCCACGGCCGGAATGACCACGACGAATAGCCCTTGTTGGCGATGATCAGCTTGTAAGGCATTGCTCTGTTCCCTCAGTCTTTTTTCTCTACCGGGCCACCGGCTTTTGCCCAGGCGCCAAAGCCGCCCTCGACATGTGCCACCGGCTTCAGGCCCATTGTCTGCGCGGTTTGCGCCGCCAGCGCCGAGCGCCAGCCGCCCGCGCAGAAGAATACAAATTTTTTGTCTTCCTGAAACACCGGTTTTGCATAGGGGCTCTGCGGATCGATCCAGAATTCCAGCATGCCGCGCGGACAATGGAACGCGCCGGGCATCGCGCCGTCGCGCTCAAGCTCGCGCGGGTCACGCAGATCGACAAACACCACATCGCCGCTGGCGTGCAGCGCCAGCGCATCAGCCACAGTCAATGTCTCGACGTCCGCATTGGCGGCGGCGAGCATGGCTTTGTAACCGCGGGTGATTGTCTGCGTCATAACGGACACTCCAGATGTTGCCCCGATAGCCTATCTAACGACATTTTTACCAAATAACCAAAGACCTTCTTAGCTTTAATGGATTCTCAACCGCGAGGTTCAAACGTTGCAGGGCTATCCCGAGCAGCGCCGCTGCGATTCAGTCCGGACATGTCATGATCGACACTCTTGCCCATACATCCATGCTGGCGCAGGCCAGCGTTTTTCTGGCCGCGAGCCTCGCCGCGCTGGCTGCCACGCGCGGCGCGGGCGTCACGCTGTGCCCGATTGACGCGGCCCAGAACCTCGCCAGCGCCGTGGGCGGCGGCGCGCTGGCCTGGCATGAGCAATTGCCCATCGTGCGCCATGCCGCTATCGCGCTTGCCCGCTGCGGCGAGCTGGTCCTCTATCGCGACGGCAAGCCGATAGACCCGGACGCGGCGCGCGGCATGTTCCGCATCGGTCTGCCATGCAGCGAGTAAGCGCTCACGGCCCCGGCAGCAGTGCGTCGGTCTTGCCGCTGAGCCAGTAGGCGACAAGCCCGATCCATTCGCGCGCCGCCACATCAAAGCGGTGCAGGCCGGTTGCCACCTCGCGCATCGGGCGCATTTCCGCCAGCGTCGCCTCGGTGCGGAAATCGACCGGGAACGCGGTCACCGGAAATCCGGCCTTGCGGAACAGGCTGACCGAGCGCGGCATGTGATAGGCCGATGTCACCAGCAGCCAGCGCTCGCCCGGCTGCGGCTTTACCAGATCGCGCGTGAACACTGCGTTTTCATAGGTATTGCGCGACTTGTCCTCAAGCAGGATGCGGGCGGCCGGAATGCCAAGATCGGTCCATATGCGCAGCGCCTCGGTTGCCTCGGTGACGCCGCGGTGAAAAAACGCGTTTGAGCCGCCGGTGAACACCAGTCTCGCATCAGGATAAAGCCGCGCCAGCACAACCGCTTCAGTCATCCGCTCGGCCGCCTCGTCCATGCTCGGCTGTCCGCGTGACTTGCCGACAATTTCGTCAACCGCGCCGCCGAGAACGATGATGCCCGCAGGATCAAGCCCCTCATGTGGCAAGGCGGGGAAGCGCTGTTCCAGGGCAAAAAACAGCAGGCTGCCGACCGGCGCGATGCCGATGAACAGCAGCAGGCCTGCGGCATACAGCGCCATGCGCCGCCCGGCACGGGCAAAGCGCGTGCCGCAGAGCAGCGCGCCAAGCAGCGCCAGTACAGTCAGCAGGTTTGACGGCGCAGCGAAAAACCACAGGATTTTGGAGAGGTAGAAAAACATGGCGGGCCTGCCGTTTTCAGCCGGGGGCCGTCATCCCACATCCCAGGCCGGCGCCCATGCCGGATTGACGATGCGCCCGTCTTTGGCGTGCAGGGCGTGCAGCGCTGCCATTTCCGCATCGCTGAGCGCGAAGTCGAAAACATTCAGGTTGCCGGTAATGTTTTTTTCTTGCCCGGACTTTGGCACGGCAAGCACGCCGGGCTGCTGCACGTGCCAGCGCAGCAGAATCTGCCCGGCGTTGCGGCCATGGGCTTTGGCAATGCGGGCCACAACCGGGTCGCCAATCAGCCCCGCATGGGCCAGCGGGCAATAGGACACGAAAGCCACGCCATGCTTGCGGCAGGCTGCCAGCAGCCTGGTCTGGTCCAGCCGGGGATGATATTCGCACTGGTTGGCAACCAGCGGCTCGGAGGCGAGCCGCACCGCCTTGCCCAGCAGCGCGGCGGGAAAATTCGACACGCCGATGTGTTTTGCCAGCTTGCGGCGCTTGGCCTCGCACAGCGCCGCCATGGTTTCGGCGAGCGGAATGGTCTTGCTGGGCCAGTGGATCAGCAGCAGGTCAACCTGCGACAGTCCCATCCGCTTCAGGCTGGCCTCGGCGGAAGCTTGCAGCGCGCCGCGGCCCAGCTCCTCGTGCCAGACTTTTGTCGTGACAAAAATCTCCTCGCGCTTGACGCCGGAGGCGCGCAGCCCTTCGCCGACAGCGGCTTCGTTGTCATAAAAGGCGGCGGTGTCAATGTGGCGGTAGCCCTGCTGCAAGCCGAAGCTGACTGCCCTCGAACAAGCCTCGCCGCGCAAATCCCAGGTGCCAAGTCCGATGGCGGGAATGGCCGCGCCGTTGCAGGTGATGAGCGGGGCGGTGTGCATGGTGTCTCCTGTGAGCAGCGGTTCTGCGCTGCGCCAGTGGCCGGAAAGATTTTTGATGCTATAGGTCGCGCGTCCCGATTGGAACTGTTTCGATGACCATGGTGCCGAATTTTCCTTTGCCCGGCGCTGACCCTTTGCTGGTGCCAGCTTTGGGCCCTGACGCGGCGCGCCCGCTGCGGTTTTCCGGCGACAGCAGCCGCTTTCTCAGCCTGCTCATTCGAGGGGCCTGTCTGGAACTGGTGACTTTCGGCTTTTACCGTTTCTGGCTGGCAACGGACATGCGGCGGCATTTGTGGGCGGCAACATCGGTTGGCGGCGATGCGGCTGAGTACACAGGCCGGGCGCGCGAACTGCTGGCGGGCTTTCTCCTCGCGCTGGCGATTGTGGGACCGCTTGCTGTAGTGAATTTTCTGCTCGGCATCTATGCCGAAAACCTGCAGGCCTTTGCCTCAGCGCCGCTGGCCCTGTTCTATTTCGCTTTCACGCAGTTTGCCATGTACCGCGCCCGGCGCTACCGCCTGACCCGCACGGTATGGCGCGGCGTGCGCTTCTGGATGACCGGATCGGGCTGGCGCTACGCCTGGAAATCCTTCTGGTGGGCCGTTCTGGCGGCTGTCACGCTTGGCCTTGCCTGGCCGTGGCGCGTGGCGGCGCTGGAACGCTACAAAATGGCCAACACGTTTTACGGGGATTTGCCGGGCAGTTTTACCGGCACCGGCGGCGCGCTGTTCAAGCGGGTGTGGTGGATCTGGCTGACCGCGATAGTGGCGGTGTTTCTCGTTGTCGCGATAGCGGCGGCGGTCCTCGGTGCACGTGCGCACGGCAGTGCAAGCGAGGCGAAATTTGCCGTAGCGGCGGCGACGGGCTTTGGCCTGCTGGCATTGGTGCTTGTCGCGCTGGTCGCCTATCCACTTTTGCGCGCGTCAGAATGGCGGTGGTGGGCTTCGGGCATCCGCTTTGGCGGCGTGTCGTTTGCGTCCAGCGTCAGGCGCAGAGCCGTCATCTGGCTTTACGCCAAGACCATACTGCTGAGCGCCGTCGTTGTCTCGGCCATTGCAACGCTGATAGTTGCCGCTCTCTGGGTGGCTGTTGTGGTGTTTCACCTCAAGGGCGGCAATTTCGCCAATTTTGACCTGGCGAAGGGTTTTCAGCTGAACAGTCTTGCGGCCATGCTGGCATTCGTTACCGCCTATCTGGTTCTGGCGCTGGCGGCGCTTGCCGTGCAGCGGCTGTTTCTCCAGCATGAGCTGTGGCGGCTGATCATCGACAGCCTGATGGTCAGCGGCCTGTCGGCGGCGGACGATGTTTCGGCGCGGGGGGCTGCGGCCAGCGCCGTTGGCGAGGGCCTTGTTGACGGCCTTGACGTGGCGGGGTTTTGACCATGAACGACGACGCCTCGCCCCGGTCCGCGCCGCGCTTCGGGCAGGCGTCAGGCGTGTTCTTCGATGGCGCGTCGAGCCGCCGCCACGAAGTGACTCTGCGCCTCGCGGACGCGCTGGAAATCAGCGAGAACGGTGCGCGCCTTGCCCTCTGGCCCTATGCGGACCTGCGCCAGCTGGACGGCGCGGCGGGGCATCTGCGGCTGCGCTGCGCCTCAGCGCCCGAACTGGCGCGGCTGGATTTAAGCGATGCGGCGTTTATCGCGCAGCTTTCCGGCCGGTGCCGCAATTTTGCCCTTGCCGCAGACAGTGGCAGGGGCGGCGTGCCGCGCATTGTCGGCCTGTCGCTGGTGGCAGCAGCGTCGATTCTGGTCACCGCGCTCTACGGTGTGCCGCTGGTCGCGGGCCTGCTCGCGCCGCTGGTGCCGGCCGGTGCCGAACGCTTCATTGGCGACGCCGTGGAAAATCAGGTCAAGCTGGTGTTCGGCAAAAAAACCTGTTCCAGCGCGGCGGGCGACGCTGCCCTGGCCAGCCTGGTCGGCGCGCTGGAGCGCGAGGGCAAACTTGGCACGCAGCGCGCGCCGGGCGTGCTCGAAAGCCGCATTCCCAATGCCTTCGCGCTGCCCGGCGGCAAGGTGTTTGTGCTGTCAGAATTATTGGAAAAGGCTGCGACGCCTGATGAACTTGCCGGCGTGCTGGCCCATGAGCTTGGCCATGTCGCGCATCGTGACGGCATGCGCATGCTGATCCAGTCGGGCGGCACGTCGTTTCTCATCGGCCTGCTGTTCGGCGACATCACGGGTTCGGGCGCGGTGATCTTTGCCGCCAAGGCGCTGGTCGATGCGCGCTACACGCGCGAGGCTGAATATGCGGCGGACGGTTTTGCCATTGACGTGATGAACGGGCTTGGCCGCTCGCCAAAACCGATGGGCGAGTTTCTGCTGCGCGTCACTGGCAAGCAGGGCGACACGCCTTTCGGCATGTTCGCCAGCCATCCGTTCAGCGAGGACCGGCTGGCGCGCATGAGCGCGGCGGACAAGGGCATCAGCGGCCCGCCGCTGCTCGACGCGGCGCAGTGGCAGGCATTGAAGGATATTTGCAAGTGAGAGGCGCCCCCGCATGCGCCAGCTGATCCTTGAGGAGCCGATGGCCCGCGCTGCGGTCTGGAGCCGGCGGCTGATAGTGTTCGCGCTGAGTGTCGCGCTGATCGGCATCATCATGGCCCGCCTTGCCACCACCGATGTGGCAGCGCCGTTTGCCGTGCTCGGGGCGGCATTCGCGGTTGCTGGCGCGGCAGGACTGCTGGCGGCGGCAGCACTGGTGAAAATCTGGAACACCGGCCAGCTTGGTGCCGGCCACGCCATCCTGTCCGGCCTGCTGGCGGCAGCGGTGGTCGCCTATCCCGCCTGGCTGGGGTTTCAGGCGTTTCGTGTGCCGCAGATCAATGATGTGACGACGGATGTGACGGAGCCGCCGAGTTTCTCGCGCTCCTCGCGTGCGCTGGCCGCCCGCTTTGGCCACGTGCCGGGAGATCCGCCGCCCGGCACGCGCGAGACGCAGGTCAGGGCCTATCCGGCGGTTGAGCCGATCCTGCTCGATCTTGAGGCCGACGAGGTTTTCGGCCTTGTGCAGAAAGCCATTGCCGCGCGCGGCTGGAAAGTCATCGAGCAGGTTGGTCCCGGCGGGCGCTCCGGCATTGGCCACATCGACGCCATCGACCGCAGCCTGATCCTTGGCCTGCCCGACGACATCGCCGTGCGCATCCGCCCGCTGGCCGGGCGCACGCGGATCGACGTGCGCTCCGTGTCGCGGTTTGGCCGCACGGATTTTGGCGCAAACGCGCGGCGGATACAGAAGTTTTCCGATGAGCTGGAGGTGCAGCTGGAAGGCAAGTGAGAGATTGGATCGCCTGCCTCCGACCGGCTGCGCTGGCGCACCAAGCCGTCCAGCACCCCTCTACCGCGTCAGCATACCCGCGCTGGCGACAAACTCCAGCGTCCGGCCCAGATGCTCGCGCGCACAGGCGGCGATCCCTTCATCGTCGGTGATCCGCTCGCCCGCGCGCTGAAACACAATTGCGCCGACTTTGGCCTTTTCCACAATCAGCGCTTCCAGAGCCGCCTCGTCATGCGCGCCATCGAGTTTTGGCAGCACATGCTGCGTCACAATATCGAGGGTTGCGCTCTCGTGCCGCGCGTTGACGGTGTGGGTCAGGCCTGCCGCCGCATCCTCGCGCGCGATGCGCAGGGCTGTTGGCCGGGCGCTGCGGCTGCCCGCACGCACCGGCTTGGACGACAGGGCCACCATGCCCGCAATATGCATCTTGAACAGAGCGTCAAGAATGCTGGCGCGGTCCTCTGGCGATGTGCCGGGCTTCTTCTTCGTTGCGGGCTCGGTGATGTCGGCCAGCGAGGCGGAGGAGGGGATCCGCACAATCATTTTCTCGAGCGCCGTGCGCACCGCCGCGCTGCCGGTGCGCAGCGTGCGCCCAAAGACGTCAGTGAACGTGTCGACGCCGCTTTCCTCCGACGTCAGCCGCAGCCCGCGCGGCGCGATGAAATGCAAAGGCTCGGCGCGCAGATGGCTGATGTGGCGAACTATACCGCCCGCCCGCGCCGCATGCACCAGCATGGTCTGGCGGAAGGTGCGGCCGGTGACAAGATCAATCACCTGCTCGGTGGCGAGCAACTGGTTCGATGCGATCTCGCGCATGCGTGCTGCGGCGCTGGCGTCCACGGTCTCGGGCAGCATGGTCGAGAGTTCGGCCTCGGCCATATAGGCGAGGCCCTGCGCCGCCGCCGCATTGGCAAATTCGGTGAAGGTGCAGGGCGCGTTCTCGTCTTCAAGATATTCGTGGGTCAGATAATCGTCGCCAAGGCCCGCGAGGCGGGCGACCTCGCCGCGCAGCATCTGGCCATATTGGGTGCCGGCCTGCGTAGTGGTCTCCAGAAAAGCCATCATGTCGCGGGCGCGGCGCGCGCCGTCGGGCGCGCCGGGGCCGCCCGTGTAGAGCAGCAGCGCGTCGCGCAACGCCTGTTTTTGCCGCCAGCCGGGCAGCACGTTGTAGCTGACATAAGCGACGCCATCGGGCGCGAGCCGTTCTTTGCAGACGCGCAGGATGGCATGGCGCACGTGCTCGGGCACCCAGCTATAAACGCCGTGGCAGATGATGAAATCAAACAGCCCGTCCGTCTCGCCCACATCGGTGATGCTCTGGTGGCGCAGCTCGATATTGCCAAGCCCCAGCCGCCCGATGCGCGCCTTGCCCTGCGCCACCTGTACGCCGGAGAGGTCAACGCCGAGAAACTGCCCGTCAGGAAACTCCGCCGCCAGCGGAATGATGTTGCCACCCGCCGCCGCGCCCAGCTCCAGCACGCGGGCGGCGCGCACATCGGCCGTGGTCAGGCCAAACAGATGCGCCGCCGCCGCGATGCGGCCCGGATGCGTCTGCGGAAACGGTTTTGACTCATAGGGCACCCGATCATAGTGCATCTCGGAACGCGCGACAGCCATGCGCGCGGCGGCGCCGGTGTGGTCTTCCTTCATCATGGACAAGGCGTCGGTGGTCATGGCAGTTTCCTTTTTGGGGCAGCGGCGCGGGTCAGGACTGGCGGCGAATCAGTTTCGCGCGCTGGATGTGGAAACGATAATCACAATCTATACGTGAACATTTATACACGCAATAGTAGAAACCGCTTTGGATAAACCACATGAACGCGCCCGCCAAATTTCCCATCGGCGTCACCGCCTGCCCGCATGACTGCCCGTCCACCTGCTCGCTGGAGGTTGAGCTGCTCGACGCGCGCACCATTGGCCGGGTGCGCGGCTCGCAGGAGCAAAATTACACGGCGGGCGTCATCTGCGCCAAGGTGGCGCGCTATGCCGAGCGGGCGCATCACAAAGACCGCCTGCTGTATCCGTTGCAGCGCAGCGGGCCGAAGGGCTCCGGCCAGTTCGAGCGCATCAGCTGGGACGAGGCGCTGGACCAGATTGCGGTGAAATTCATCGAGGCCGAGCTGCTGCATGGCGCGCAGGCGGTCTGGCCCTATTATTATGCGGGCACCATGGGCAGGGTGATGCGCGACGGCATCAACCGCCTGCGCCACGTCAAGAAATACTCGGGGTTCCTCTCCACCATCTGCATCAACATGGCCTGGCCCGGCTTTATCGCCGGCACCGGCAAGCTGATGGGGCCGGACCCGCGCGAGATGGCGAAGGCCGACTGCGTCGTCATCTGGGGCACCAACGCGGTGGCGACGCAAGTGAACGTCATGACCCACGCCATGCGCGCCCGCAAGGAGCGGGCTGCGAAAATCGTGGTCATCGACATCTATCACAATGACACGATGAAGCAGGCGGACATGGCGCTGTGCCTGCGCCCCGGCACCGACGGCGCGCTCGCCTGCGGCGTCATGCACGTGCTGTTCCGCGACGGGCTGGCGGACTGGGATTTTTTAGAAAAACACACCGACGCGCCGCACGAGCTTGAAGCGCATCTGCAAACGCGCACGCCGGAATGGGCCGCCGCCATTACTGGCCTGAGCGTGGCGGAAATCGAGGGGTTTGCGCATCTTGTCGGCGGGACAAAACGCACGTTCTTCCGGCTGGGTTATGGCTTTTCGCGCCAGCGCAACGGCACGGCCAACATGCACGCAGCCTCCTGCATCGCAGCGGTGACAGGCGCGTGGCAGCATGAGGGCGGCGGCGCGTTCCACTCCAACAGCGGCACGTTCCATCTGGATCAGCGCGTCATAGAAGGCCTCGACGCGCGCGATCCCAATGTGCGCATGCTCGACCAGTCGCGCATCGGCCCGATATTGTGCGGTGACGCGGACGCGCTGTGCGGCGGCCCGCCGGTGATGGCGATGCTGATCCAGAACACCAATCCGGTCAGCGTCGCGCCCGACCAGACGCGCGTCAAGCAGGGTTTTTCCCGCGAGGATCTTTTTGTCGCCACCCATGAGCAGTTCATGACCGAGACGGCGAAAATGTCGGACATCGTGCTGCCCGCCACCATGTTTGTCGAGCATGACGACATTTATACCGGCGGCGGCCACCAGCACCTGATGTTCGGGCCAAAGCTGATCGACCCGCCGGGCGAATGCCGCAGCAATCACGACGTGATTTGCGCGCTCGCCGCGCGGCTGGGCGCGATGCACAAGGGCTTTCACATGACGCCGCGCGAGCATGTTGACCAGCTGCTGCGCGATTCGCGCTGGGGCACGCTGGCAGAGTTCGAGGCGAATAAATGGATCGACTGCCAGCCGCCGTTTGACGAAGCGCATTTCACCAAGGGTTTTCACTGGCCCGACAAGAAATTCCGTTTCAAGCCGCAATGGGCCTCGGTGCCGTTTGCCAATGAAGGCCCGCTCGGCCCATGGACAGACATGCCCGCACTGCCCGACCACTGGGCGGTGACCGAAGCGCCCGACGCCGCGCATCCGTTCAGGCTCGCCACCAGCCCGGCGCGGTCTTTCCTCAACTCCACTTTTAATGAAACCGCATCATCACGGGCGCGGGAAGGGCGGCCCTGCGTGCTGATTCATCCTGATGACGCGGCGGCGCTGGGGGTTGAAGATGGCGCAAGCGTAAAGCTTGGCAATGTGCGCGGCGAGGTGCGCCTGCACGCCAAAGTATTTGCCGGCCTGCAGCGCGGCGTGCTGATCTCGGAAGGCGTCTGGCCGAATGAGGCCTTCGCGGACGGCAAGGGCATCAACACGCTGACCGGCGCCGACGCGGTCGCGCCGTTCGGCGGCGCGGCGTTTCATGACAACCGGGTGTGGGTGAGGGCGGATTAACGTCCTTGCGAGCGCAGCGAAGCAATCCAGAGCCGCGCGTGAGGCCCCTGGATTGCTTCGCTTCGCTCGCAAGGACGACAACTGCTCACGCCCCCATCGGCTGCACACTCAGCTTCACGCCCAGCGCCTTCATCACTCCAAAGAACGTTGACAGCTTCGGGTCGCCATCAGCCGACAGCGCCTTGTACAGCGCCTCACGCGTTACGCCAGCGTCGCGCGCCAGCTGCGTCATGCCTCGCGCGCGCCACCACCCCCAGCGCATGCGTCACCAGCGCCGGATCGCCATCCTCCAGCGCCGCCTCGATATAGGCCGCAATGGCTTGCGTGCTGCCAAGAAACTCGGCGGAATCCCAAGGGGTGGTTTCAAGCGTCATCGGTCCAGTCCTTTGCTATTGGCTCGCTGTCGCCACTCGCAAGCCCTCGCTATCCGCACCGCGTCCCGGCTTCACAACGATCTCGACATCCTGACCCAGCGCCACGAGAAAGCGCATCAGCCGCTCGACTGAAAACTGCCGGAAATCGCCGCGCAGCATTTTCGATACATCAGGCTGCTTCACGCCAAACAGCGCAGCCGCCTCAACCTGCCGCAAGCCGTGCTCGCGCAGCAGGGAGTCGATTTTCAAAACCAGCTTGGCCTTCACGAGATGTTCCTCCGCATTTGGCAAGCCGATGTCGGCGAAGACATTGCCGCCACCTTTGATGTCTTCAATGCGCGTCGTCATCGTATGTCTCCCCGCAACGCTGCAGCGCACCTCCCCCCGCAGAATAGAATGGCGGCTTAATATCAAGGAAGACTTCAACGTCGATCGTCGTTTCACATGCGACGCAGGCTTCGATCTGTTTCTGATAATCAACGGCGTACTCGTTCAGGATATCGTCAAAACTGACGACCAGATAAACAATTCGACGGGTTCCGACATTAGGATCATAAGCGCGCATTTGATTTGTGGCAGTTTCAATGTCGCTGAACAATTTCCGGAAAAAGCCCTCTTCCAGGTGCAGCAATGTCCTTCCGACGCCGCCGTTTATTCTCCGCTCTACCTCCGGCTGTGAAGCATTGATTGTTTTGACTTCGCATAGAACATTGATTGATATGTTATTGCTGGATGCCAAGAGGCCTTGCAGATCTGGCGTTCGCTGGCCTTTGATTGTGGAACGCGGAATGAACTTTACGTCCGTGCAGCCAAGACACACAAGGTGGCTATAGCCCTTGGCCTCATTTAATGCCTCGAATAGTGAACTCCATCCCCGAGCCGGATCTTGTGCCAGCAAACGTTTGCAGGCTTCGCCTCTAATAACATCCCACGCCCCCGCATCAAGTTTTTGTAAGTCGCACTCAATATCGACAAAGAATTTTCGCTTTTGGGGATTGCTGAACTTGTCGTCATGCTGAAAATATGCCGTAGCTGAGCGGAGGCTGATTGAGTAATTTCGAAGTTCAGAGATGCGTTGAAGATTGTGGCCACACATTTTCTGTCTCGCTATCGTTGCATGCGACATAACCGCGCCATTGAATTGATGCATATACCATATTTGCTACAGCCGCCCACCTCGCCCACCCCCCGGAAAATTCGCCCCCACCATCCGCGGCTCATACGGCATCAAATTCCCGCGGCCGCGCGGAAGCAATGCGATCAGCGAGTCGTAGATCGCTGGCGATGCTGAAACCACAAAACCGAAAATCGCCGCGTCGGTGCCACTTATGCCAAAGCCACAGGTTGGTGACTATTTTAAATATTTTGCCGTAATTGCGAGCGCAGCTACCCAATCCCGCAGTCGCTTGTGGCCTCGGTTTTGCTTCGCTGCGCTCGCAAAGACGGCGTGGCGAGCAAACAGGCCAGAGCCAACGGCCTTTGGTATCAGCCTTTCGGAAAGAAAATACGGCTTTGTTCCCGGCATTGCCGCCAGTGCGTCGATGTCCTTCATGCCTCGCGCGTCGATCTCATCCGTGCTGTGCAGCCCTCATGCCATGGGCGGTGCCGGTCTTGCGCTGCCGACGGCGGGCAAGACAGCCAAGCCTATTGCAGCAGGGCCCAGACGCTGAAGCCGGCGAGGCCGAGGGCGGCGATTATGTGCCAGATGACGCGAACGTCCGCAAAACTGCCAAGGGATGCGCCAAAGGCCAGCGCGACCATTGCCCACAGCACGGCGCTGGCCAGCGCCAGCCCGGCGATGAGCATGTCGCCGGGACGCACCAGCCGCAGCAGGTTGATGCAGGCGGTGAGAGTGGCGGCGAGCGTGCCGGACAAGGCCCAGACCAGCGCCTCGCCGCCATGCGGAAAGGCCAGAACAGAGACAAATGCGTGCAGGGCAGCGCCGAGCAGCAGCAGCGCGGCGGTCAGTCCGTCGGCGATTTTGAGCATGGACGGGCCTCCGCTGGCTGAATGAGAAAAGCCCCGC
>JANLPP010000298.1:0-16373 GCA_031367295.1 Hyphomicrobiales bacterium
TTCGGCCAGCTTGTTCTCAAAGCCTTCACCTGCCTGGTTCGAATAGGGCAGGCTGGCAGGATCGGCGCAGACACGCAGCACCTTGGAATCAACCAGTTCTACCGACGAATTATCGCTGAGCTCGTTTTGCTGGGCGCGGGCACCTGGCGCGGCGGCGAGCAAAGCTAAAAAAGCGAGCGAAACCGGGGCGATCGAATTGAGCATTTCAGAACCTTTTCGGCGGCTGCTGCAATCTCTCCGTCCTGGCCGGCCCCCGGACTATGATCCGGGGGCCGGCCAGGACGGCCAAAGTCAGTCGTTACTTATTTCGTCCCCAGGCAGATATTCTCCGCCTTGATGATCGCCGGATCCTTGTCCTCGCGGCCTGGCGGGCGTCCGCGTGGAATGGCTTCATTGGCCCGGCCGCGCACATAGACATAAATGTCGTCGAGATAGCACATGACGTTTATGTTATCGCCAAACGACGGCATCACATTGGTCTGCGACGACGTGACATTCTTGCGGCCTGCCACCACGACGGCGACAAAATCGTTGTAGCTCATGGTCTTGAGCGAGTTTTTCAACGGCGGCGCGTAGGTTGAGCCTTCCGCTTCCGGGCCGTGGCAGACATGGCACTCGGAATGATAGCGCCGAAAGCCCGAATAGGCGGCCCAGTCGATGACGCCGCCTTCGCCGATATTGTAGGTCGGATTGCCTTCTGCGTCGAAATAATGGCCGCCTTCTTTTTTCACCGCTTTGGGATCGCCCGAGCCATCGGCGAGAGACGGAATGCTGAACGCCGCCAGCGCGGCAGCTGACACAACCCATTTCACAAAACTGTTCTTCACCATACGCTTCCTCTATTTTTGGCCCCGCGCTTTTGCGCGGTGGTTGCGATTTGAAATCCTGATCCAACACGCGCGGCGCGGCGCGATTTGGATCAGCCCTTCAAAAAAGCCCGGCGCATCGTTGCCAATGCGCCGGGCCAGTTATTGGTTCAGGTCAAGCTCAGTTCGGCAGGCCGAACACGGTCAGCTGGCCGCCAAGAGCGGTGTAGCTGTTGAGGCCGGCATAGCCGCCCACCGCGCCCAGACCATCAGTCGGCTTGGTCAGGCCGGCCGCGAGGCCGATACCAGCCCAGCCGCCGACGCCGGAGTAGATGCCGATGTACTGCTTGCCCTTGTGCTCATAGGACATGACGTTGCCGATGATACCCGAGGCAGTGCGGAACTTGTAGAGTTCCTTGCCGTCCTTGAGATCAACCGCCTTGAGGTAGCCTTCGAGCGTGCCGTAGAAAGCCAGGCCGCCAGCCGTGGTCAGAGCGCCTGACCAGACCGAGAATTGCTCCTTCTTCGACCAGACGATCTTGCCGGTCTTGCCGTCCCAGGCGATGAAATTGCCCATGTTGGTCTCGCCCTTGGGCGGGTACATGGACAGGGTCGCGCCAACATAGGGCTGGCCGGCGGTGTAGCTCACCTTGAAGGGCTCGTAATCCATGCAGACGTGGTTGGTCGGCACATAGAACAGGCCCGTGTCAGGCGAGTAAGCAGCAGGCTGCTGATCCTTGGAGCCAAGCGCCGCCGGGCAGACGCCCTTGGTGTTGACGTCTTCGCCGTTCTGGTCAGTTGACATTGCGGGCACG
Source organism: Hyphomicrobiales bacterium (assembly GCA_031367295.1). Classification (GTDB taxonomy): domain Bacteria; phylum Pseudomonadota; class Alphaproteobacteria; order Rhizobiales; family Beijerinckiaceae; genus JANLPP01. Next base: position 1,622 of record JANLPP010000298.1, read on the forward strand.
ACGAGCGGACGACCGTAGGTCGGGCTGGCCTTGTCCATGTCAACCTTGGTCGCCCAGTTCACCGACGGATCGAACTTTTCAGCGACGAGCAGTTCGCCCGTGATGCGGTCGATCGTGTAGCCGAAGCCGTTACGGTCGAAATGCACAAGGGTCTTGCGCTTGGCACCGCCAATGTCCTGCTCCGCGAGGATCATTTCATTGATGCCGTCAAAATCCCACTCGTCATGCGGGGTCATCTGGTAGACCCACTTGGTCATGCCGGTGTCCGGGTTACGCGCCCAGACCGTCATCGACCAGCGGTTGTCGCCGGGGCGCTGCTTGGGGTTCCAGGTCGAAGGATTGCCCGAGCCGTAATACATCAGGTTGGCTTCCGGATCATAGGACAGCCAGCCCCAGGTGGCGCCGCCACCGATCTTCCATTGGTCGCCCTGGAAGGTGTTGGTGCCCGAGTCCTTGCCGACCGGCTTGCCGAGGTGGGTGGTCGCCGCCGGATCGATGATCACGTCCGCGTCCGGGCCCATCGAGTAGCCGCGCCAGGCGAGCTTGCCGTCCTTGGTGTTGTAGGCGGCGACATAGCCGCGCACGCCGAATTCGCCGCCGGACACGCCAATGATGACCTTGTCCTTGACGACCATCGGGGCCGAGGTGCCAGTCGCGCCCTTGGACGGATCAGCGTCCTTGACGGACCAGACGACTGCGCCAGTCTTGATGTCGAGCGCGACGAGGGTGGTGTCAGCCTGGTGCAGGAACACCTTGCCGTCGGCATAGGCCGGGCCACGGTTGACCGTGTCGCAGCACATGACGGGGATGACGTTCGGATCCTGCTTGGGCTCGTATTTCCACATGATCTTGCCTTCGTCGGCAAGGTTCAAGGCGTAAACGGTGTTCGGAAACGGCGCGTGAACGATCATCACGTCGCCGATAACCAGCGGGTTGCCTTCATGGCCGCGCAGCACGCCGGTCGAGAAGGTCCACGCCACCTGCAGTTTCGCCACGTTCTCGGTGGTGATCTGTTTCAGCGCCGAATAGCGGTGGTTGGCGTAGTTGCCGGTCGGTGACGCCCAGTTCTTGGCGTCCTTTTCCAGTTTCAGCAGTTCATCATTGGCCTGAGCCGGCACCGACGCAAACAGCGCCGCTGCGGTGAGGCACGTAGTTAAAAGCAATTTGTTCATCAGCTTCCTCCCTCGGAGCTTCCACGATTTATCAACAACCGAAAAACTCGGCCTCGATAATTTCACATGGGAATGCGTTTGGCAGCGTGTCACGACCCCGGTGAGGCCTTATGGGCGGTTATTGTTTTTTTTCCGCACCAAGTCTTCGAATGATGCATGTGCTCCCTACAACACACACATCCCTGCAGCCAAAAACAAAGTGACCTTATGACTCAATTTTGAGCGGCGCAAGCACAAGATTTTTGCTTATGGTTGAAACCCGGACTGATAGCGGACGTATCCAGAAACTATCGCATTGCAGCATTTGACGCGGCGATTGACGCAGTCAATTGTGTGATCGCTTATGACAATCAAAGGAAATGATCAGCATGGCACTGAAAATAGCGCTTCGTCTCGTGCTTGCGCTGCTGCTGTCGCAGCCAGTTTTTGTCGTCGCAGCCAGCGCCGGAGAGCCTGCGCTGCACGTTAGCGAGATCGCTCCAGGCGTCTATGTGCGGGCCGGCCTGATCGAGGATATCGCGCTGGAAAACGCCGGGCGCATCGCCAATATCGGCTTTGTGGTCGGTGACGATGCGGTGGCTGTCATCGATACCGGCAGCTCCATGCTGGAAGGCCAGGCGCTGCTGGCGGCCATCCGGGCGGTGACGCCAAAGCCCGTGCGCTACGTTATCAATACGCATATGCACCCGGACCATGTGCTGGGAAACGCTGCTTTTGAAGGCATTTCCGCCATATTCGCCGGACACCGGAAACTGCCCGGCGCAATGCAGTCCCATGGCGAATTCTACCTGAAAAACTTCCTGCGCCTGATTGGACCGGAGGCGCTCGCAGGAACAAAAATCGTGCCACCGACGCTGCTGGTGCAGGACACGGCGGAGCTTGATCTGGGCGGGCGGGCGCTGGAGCTGAAGGCCTGGCCGGTGGCCCATACCGACAATGACCTGACAGTGATTGACCGCAAGACCGCAACCCTGTTTGCCGGTGACCTTGTGTTCATGCAGCATCTGCCGGTGCTGGACGGCAGCATCAGGGGCTGGCTCGCGGTCATGCAGGATTTGCCGAAACTGAAGGCCGACCGTGTGGTGCCGGGGCATGGCCCGGCCTCTGCAAAATGGCCGGAAGCGCTGGCTTTGCAGCAGGCCTATTTCACCCGGCTGGCAAAAGACCTGCGCGGAATGCTGGCCAGGGGTGAAGATGTCGGCGCGGCCAGCGCCACCGCAGGGTTATCGGAACGCGACAATTGGTCGCTGTTTGAACGCTTTAATCCGCGCAACGCTACCGCCGCCTATGCCGAGCTGGAGTGGGAATGAGCGCTACAGAACCGTCAGTCGCCACGTTAAAGTGAAGTCTGCGGCTTTGACATACGCAAAGATTGGCGTATTTTACAGTCACGCTGGGCATTTGATCTGGAGTGGAAACATGGGCTTTCGCTGGTTTTTGAAAAGCGGCACGCGGCTGGCTGTGACCGTGGCGCTGGCGCTGGGCGGTGCCGGGGCTGTTAGCGTTATTTCCGGGCACTCCGTTGCAACGCAGGCACTGGCGGGGAACTATGAACCCGATGACCTTTGGAAGGACCTTTCCAACGATATTTTCAAGGGCCGCGCCATAGAGGACGGCAAAAGCGTTTTGGCGCTTGAGGCCCCGATCCGGGCCGAAGATGCCGCCATCGTGCCGATGACCATGACCTTCACTCTGCCTGCGCAGGACACGCGCCGCGTCGTCAAGGTGACGCTCGTCGTTGACCAGAACCCCGCGCCGGTCGTCGCCGCCTTCACCGTTGGTGAAAGCTCCGGCGTCGGCAGCATCACCACGCGTGTGCGCGTCAATGATTATTCGATGGTGCATGCGGTGGCCGAGCTCAGCGACGGCAAGCTCTATGGCGTCGAGCGCTTCATCAAGGCGGCGGGCGGCTGCTCGGCCCCGGCGGGCAAGAACGCCGAAGAAGCGATGGCCAATCTCGGCAAGATGAAATTCAAGCAGATTGACCGCCACGGCCCGCAGTCAAACGCCTTGCGCGAGGCGCAGCTGCTGGTCCGCCACCCCAACAACTCCGGCATGCAGCGCGATCAGGTGACACTGCTGCTGATCCCGGCGCGTTTTGTCGCGGACGCCAAAATTTTCCAGGGTGATGACCTGGTGATTGCGATGGAAGGCGGCATCTCGATTTCGGAAGATCCAAACTTCCGCTTCACCTACCGCCCCAATGGCGCGAAGACATTCCGCGCCGAGATCAAGGACACCGACAACAAGGTGTTTTCGAGCGAGTTTTTGATTGAGGAGTCGCAGGGGTAAACGGACAGCGCGACACGTCATTGCGAGCGAAGCGAAGCAACCCGGAGCCGCCCGTCATCTCTGGATTGCTTTGCTGCGCTCGCAATGTCGTTAAAGAGAAGCCGCACCGCTTGAGCCTTTCATGACCGTATGCGCATGATGCAGCTGGACCCTTGGTCCGGCTGTTTTCTTTTGACGAGAGACGCAATGAACCACGAAGTCATGATCACCTGCGCCGTCACCGGCGACGATACCAAGGTGAAGAAAAGCCCGCATTGCGCCGTCACCCCGCGCGAGATCGCCGACTCAGCCATCGCCGCCGCCAGGGCTGGTGCCGCTATCGTGCACATCCATGTGCGTGACCCGGAAACCGGCGAATTCTCGATGGAAACGCGGCTCTACCGCGAGGTGGTGCAGCACATCCGCGGCAGCGGCACGGATGTGATCGTCAACCTCACCGCGGGCATGGGCGGCTACATCTACGTCGGCGACAATGGCATGGCCGACACGCCCGCGCCCGGCACGGATTTTGTCAGCCAGGAGGACCGGCTGCGCCATGTCATTGACCTGTGCGCGGAGGGCAAGTACCGCCCCGACATCTGCACGCTCGATTGCGGCTCGCTCAACTTCGGTGACGTCAACCGCGCCTATGTTTCGACGCCAAATTACCTGCGCAAGGGCGCGGCGATTGTGCGCGATCTCGGCGTCAAGCCGGAGCTCGAAATTTTCGACACCGGCAATCTCGCCTTTGCAAAACAGCTGATCAAGGAGGGGCTGGTTGACGACCCCTCCTTCATCCAGCTGTGCACCGGCATCGCCTGGGGCGCGCCCGCCGACACCGGGCATCTGCTGGCGATGGTCAATTCGCTGCCGCCCAATTGCGTCTGGACCTCGTTTGCCATCAGCCGCATGCAAATGCCCTGGGTGGCACAGTCGATCCTGCTCGGCGGCCACGTGCGCGTCGGGCTGGAAGACAATCTGTACCTGAGCAAAGGCGTCTACGCCTCGAACGCGCAGCTGGTGGAGAAGGCGCGCACGATCATTGAGGCGATGGGGGCGCGGATTCTTTCGCCCGGCGAGGCGCGCGCGCGGCTGAAACTGCGCGGCTAGAGCATGATGTCGCCCTGTGGAAACAGCCTTGGACCGCCAGCCTCCGGCCGACTTTCAGTGCAGCTTTTATCACGGCCGTTTTGGGTCGCTCAAAGCGGTCGGCTGGAGGCCGGCGGTCCAGGTTCGTCAACAGCAACGATTCCAGTCATCGACATCATGCTCCAGCCCATCCGGTTCGGCGGCACTGTTTCACAGCCGGGCGGATTGCCGCACCATCACCACGACGACATGTTTGCACAAAGTCCGCCCTGCCGCACTGCGGGCGGCAGCGCCACAAATCATGCCCGATCGGCAGCAGTGACATGAAACACGGCATCCATTGCATGTCCGGCCCGCCACACTCGCTGCGCGGGACGCAAAAAACACTTGACCGCAGCCGCGCCAGATTGCTTCGTGCGTCGCGCCCCGCGATGACAATCCACGACGACTGACTGACACCCATGACCCCTGACCAGCCTGCCGCCAAAATAAACCCCGCGCTCAAACTCGCGCTTGAAATGGGGCCGCTCGCGCTGTTCTTTTTCACCAATTACAAATTCGGCATCTTTCCGGCCACCGGCGTGCTGATGGCAGGTGTCGTCGTGGCGCTTGCCGCGTCCTATGTCCTGACAAAAAAACTGCCAATCATGCCGATGGTGACGGCTGTCGCCGTGCTGTTTTTTGGCGGGCTGACTTTCTATTTCAATGACGATCATTTCATCAAGATCAAGCCCACCATCGTCAATGTCATTTTTGGCACGGCGCTGCTTGGCGGCCTTGCCATGGGCAAGCCACTGCTGCCCCTGGTGTTTGACAGCATGCTGAAGCTGACCGGCGAAGGCTGGCGCAAACTCACTTTCCGCTGGGGGGTGTTTTTCTTCGTGCTCGCTGCCCTCAACGAATATGTCTGGCGCACGCAGACCAATGATTTCTGGGTCAGCTTCAAAGTGTTTGGCATCATGCCGCTGACGCTGCTGTTCACGCTCAGCCAGGTTCCGCTGATCATGAAACACGAAGACAAGGAGGGTGGCGGGCACGGGGCCTGATTCAGCCTCAGCCCGGCATCCGCCCAAGGCCCGAATCGCGCGACGCCGCTGGCGGAATTTCCGCCGCGCCAAAATAATTGCCCTGCAGATAGGTGACGCCCCAGTCCGCCAGAATCCGTGCCGAGTCAGCGTCCTCCACCCATTCCGCGACAGTCTCAATGCCGAGATGTCCGGCCAGATCGACCAGAGTGCGCACAAAAAACCGGTCGTCAGCCGAACGCGACAGGTTCTGCACAAAAGCCCCGTCTATCTTGAGAATATCAACATGCAGGTTGCGCAGGTTGCGGAACGACGTATGGCCCGCGCCAAAATCATCCATGGCGATGCGCACGCCGGTTTTGCGCATGTCCGCGAAAATCTGGCGGGTCGCCTCGATGTCGACAATCGCGCAGGTTTCAGTTATTTCGATGATCAGGCGCCCGGCGAGGCCGGGGTGGAAATCCAGCATGGCCGCCAGCTGCGCCGGCCATTCTGGATGATAGGCGGTTACGCCCGAGCAATTGACCGCCAGTGTCAGGCTTGTGTCCAAGGCCAGATGGCCGACCGCCAGTTCCAGCACGCGATGATCGAGCATTTGCGCCAGCCCGATTTTCTCCGCCGTCGGAAACACGCTGGCAGGCATCACATAGGTCCCGTCGGCGTTTTCAATCCGCATCAGCGCCTCGCAAAACGCCGTCTTGCCGGTTCTGGCGTGGACGATTGGCTGAAACGCCAGCCTCACCCGCCGCTCGTTGAGCGCACTGGTGATGTCGTCTGACATGGTGAGCGCGCGCTGGCGGGCCTCGTCGCGCACCAGGTTTGGCATGTAGGCGACAAAACGCTGGGCGGTGCGCTCCCGCGCAATATCCAGCGCTTCTTCGGCATGCTGGATCAGGGTACGCGGCCCGCGCGCCTGGCGCGGCGCGATCACGCCGCCGATGCGCAGCGAGGTCGGCAGGTTGCCGACGCTGGTGGTGACCGGGGCCTGCGCCGTCATATCCAGAAATCTCTGCGCCGCCTGCGCCATCTGGTCAGCATCGCAGGCATCCAGCAGCAGCGCGAAACGGTTGCCGGAATAACGGGCGATCATGTCGGTCGCGCGCATGTGCTGGCGCAGCGTCCTGGCAACCTGCTGAACCAGCTCGTCGGCCACGTCATAGCCATAGGCCTGATTGACGAAGGACAGATTGTCGATGCTGGCCAGCAGAAACGCGAAGGTGGTGTGGCTGCGCGCGCATTGCTCGAACAGCTTGGCGGTCTGCTCCACCAGATAACTGCGGTTGTGCAGTCCGGTGCAGGGATCGCGCTGCTCACTGGCAGCAGGTGTCACCTGTGCGGGCACACCTTCGACAACGCGGATCAGGCCATGGGCGCGGGCCGGCTTGCGATCAAGGCCGGCAAACCAGCGCCCGGTTTCCTCAACCTGCACCTGCCCGCCCACGTTCAGGGCAAGACTGTAGCTGATCTGATACGATACGCCTGAGCCCTTGTCGCTCTGGCCGGATTTTTCAATGGCACCGCGGCGGCTGGCCTGGCCATCGGCTGCCAGCAGGTTGGCAAACGCCTTTGCGGTGCGCACGCTGCCAAGTGTCTTGAGCTTTGCCACATCACCCGCATTGGCGCCCCAATGCATCGTGCCTGCGATCATGTCCCACTCATAAGCGACGCCCTTGATCGAGGTGAGAACCGCCATCGGGTCGAGCCGCGCCGGGTCCGGCACGGGCCGGCTGGCGGCAGTGTCCGGGTTGGGGCGCAGCGGGCTTTCTGCCTGCGGCAAACGCGTGGCGGCTTTTGCGGGTGCCGTGAGCGGCCTGCGCAGCAGCAGGCTGCGGACAGTGGATACTGTGTCAAAATTCATGAACGGCCCCGGCCTGCTGCATGGCGATGGCGGGCACACGAAAGGCGCCAAGGAATATTGATGTCCGCACTGCCCCGGGGAGACTACGGCAGGCATGTTAACGAGGGGTTTAGGCGCGCGGTACATCTCGACGCAAAAAAAAAAACGCCGCCCCGGCCTGGGGCGGCGTTTGACTGCGGCTTGCGCTGCCGCAATTAACCCATGCCTAACCCATGATTTTGGCGACGTTAAGCAGTGTCATGTAGACGCCCCAGGCCAGCGGAATGCCGACACAGGCCCAGGCGAGGCCGGCCTTGCCGTCCAGCGCGCCAAGGCCAATGCCGAAGTGGCCATGGGTCTGCGTGGCGTCAGCCGCGCGGGCCTTGGCTTGCAGGGCCGCCACTTCTTCATTGCTCATGAACCATTTGGCCGCGACCGGCGTGATCAGCAGGTTGGCGACAAAGCCGATGACCAGCATGCCGGTGAGCACATAGAAGATCAGGTCATAGACATGGTCACGCGGCACGCCCTCGGCAATGCGCGTGTCATGCAGGTAATTGACCAGAAATGGCCCGATTATGCCCGCCGTTGACCAGGCCGTCAGCAGGCGGCCATGGATTGCCCCCACGAACTGGGTGCCGAACATGTCGGCGAGATAGGCCGGGATTGTGGCAAAGCCGCCGCCATACATGGAGGCGATGATGCAAAAGGCGAGCGCGAAGACCGTTGCGGTGCCAAGGCCCGCAAGGATATTCAGCGAACCGTAGCAGAGCGCGCCCAGCACGAAGAACACAACATAAGTCAGCTTGCGCCCGATCCTGTCTGACAGCGAAGCCCAGAAGAACCGCCCGCCGATGTTGAACAGCGAGAACAGCCCGACAAAGCCGGTGCCAATGCCGGCCGCGATCTTTTTCTGCGCGTCGGTGAATTGCAGGAAGCCGACCGCGCCGTCGCCAAACAGCTTGCCGCCGAAGGTTTCCTGCAGCATGGGCGAGGCCGCGCCGATAATACCGATGCCGGCCGAAACGTTCATGCACAGCACGATCCAGATCAGCCAGAACTGCGGGGTGCGATGCGCGTCTTTCAGATGCACATTGCCGCCGGTGATCATCGCGGTCTTTTTGGCGGGCGGCGTCCAGCCTTCAGGATGCCAGCCGGCTGGAGGAATACGGTAGCCAAACGCGCCACCCATCATGAAGACGAGATAGCCCGCCGCCATCACGAGGAAAGTCTGCCAGACGCCTTCAGTCGTTGGCGTCTTGAAATTGTTCATCAGCAGATTGGCCAGCGGCGTGCCGATCATCGCGCCGCCACCAAAGCCCATGATGGCCATGCCAGTGGCCATGCCGCGCCGGTCCGGAAACCATTTGATCAGCGTCGAGACTGGCGAGATGTAGCCAAGCCCAAGGCCGATGCCGCCAATAACGCCGGAGCCGACCCACAGCATCCACAGCTGATGCAGGTAGACGCCCAGCGCCGAAATGACGAGGCCGCCGCACCAGCACAAAGCCGAGACGAAACCAGCGCGGCGCGGGCCGACCCGCTCCAGCCAGCCGCCCCAGATGGCGGCGGAGGAGCCAAGCACCACGAAGAACAGCGTATACATCCAGCCGACATCAAACTGCGTCCACTCACAGTCGGTGGCGAACAGCGCCCTGGCGGTGCCCGCCAGCTTGTCGCCGAAAGTTTTCGCATCCCCGGCACAGGTGGCGATCTTGCTGCCCGCCGCGGTTGACAGCATGCGCTGCAGCGGCAGCCAGAACACCGCAAAGCCGTAGGCCATGCCGATGCACAGATGAATGGCGAGCGCCGCCGGCGGCACCAGCCAGCGGTTGAAACCCGCTGTCGCGACGATGCGCTCTTTATCGAGCAGCCCCCCGCCCGAACTGGGCAGCCCCATGCTTGCCTGCGTTGCTGTCATGTGTTCCGCTCCCTTTGCCGCCCTCTGCGGGGCTTGCCCTCATTGTCCTGAAAACTATTTTGCATTTTCCATCAGCTTGCGCAAAGCCTTTGCAACAAGCGGATGCACGCCCTCGCCGCCGCTGGCCATGTGCGCGAAGATCGGCGCTTTCATCGGACGGCTCCAGAATTTGATAATGTGGTCGGCAATGCCGTCCACCGCCTTGCCTTCCGGCTGCGACTGGAAAAAATCGCCGATCTGGTTGGCCATGCTCACCAGCTTTTGCACATCTTTCACGCCGCCGCTCCCCTTGAAACTATTTTGTCATGGCCGTTGAAAATCAGTGCCCCGTCGGTCCGCGCCACGGCGATCAGCGTCATGCCATAGGCCCGCGCCCGTTCCAGCGCCAGCGATGTCGGCGCGGAAATCGCAACCAGCGTGCGCGCGCCAAAGGCGGCGCATTTCTCCACCATCTCGAATGAGCAACGGCTGGTGATGAGGAAGAAGCCCGCGTCCGGTTTTCCACCCTCGCGCAAAAGCGCGCCGATCAGCTTGTCGAGCGCATTGTGGCGGCCGACATCTTCGCGCACGATTTGCAAGGTGCCATCAAGCGCCACCCAGGCCGCACCATGCACGGCGTGGGTCAGCGCGTTGAGCGGCTGCGATTTTTCAAGATCAGCAAGCGCGCGGGCAATGGCGGCATTGTCGATGACTGGTGCAACGCCGTCTTGCGCGTGGGCGCGCGGCAGACTCTTGAGATCATCAATGCCGCACAGCCCGCAGCCGGTGCGGCCCGCGATATTGCGGGCGCGGGCGAGATGCGCCTGCATCTTGTCGCCCGCCAGAGTAACGACAAGGCGCAGGCCGCGCTCTTCCGCTTCAATTTGCACGGAGCGAATATCAGACGCCGCGCCGATGACGCCTTCGGTAAAACTAAAACCGTAAGCAAAATCCTCAAGATCGGCAGGCGTCGCCATCATCACGGCGAAAGGCACCGGCGCATAGATGATGTTGACGGGCGTTTCGACGGGAACGTTGCGGGTGAGACGTTGGACGCGCGCGTCGGAGAAGCTGAGGCGGGTGGCGGCGGCGGGAAGAAATTGGTGCGGGGGGGCGGTCATCAAGCAACAGCCTCGCCGTCATTGCGAGCGAAGCGAAGCAACCCAGAGCCGCTGGCCTGACTCTGGGTTGCTTCGCTTCGCTCGCAATGACGTGCTGGACTGCTTCACCGCAGGCGCCCTCACTCCGCCGCCGCCGGCAGCTCGATCCTGCGCGTGTCGATCGAATGCTGCCTGTCCTCCTCCTGCCATTGCGACAGATGGTTTGTCCGCCGCACCTGCACCGCAGTCACCTTGTATTCCGGGCAGTTCGTCGCCCAGTCGGAGAAATCCGTGGTGATGACATTGGCACCGGATATCGCGTGGTGGAACGTCGTGTAGACGACGCCAGGCTGCATGCGCTCGCTGACTTTTGCCCGCAGCGCGATATCGCCGGAGCGGCTGGCGATCTGCACCAGATCGCCGTCCTTGACGCCGCGCGTCTCGGCGTCATGCGGATGAATCTCCAGCACGTCTTCCGCATGCCAGACATTGTTTTCCGTGCGCCGTGTCTGCGCGCCGACATTATACTGGCTGAGAATGCGCCCGGTGGTGAGCAGCAGCGGGAAGCGCGGCCCGACGCGCTCCTCCGTCGGCACATATTCGGTGACAATAAAATTGCCCTTGCCGCGCACAAATTTTTCCACATGCATGATCGGCGTGCCTTCCGGTGCTGCCTCGTTGCACGGCCACTGAATGGAGCCGAGCGCATCAAGCCTGGCATACGACACGCCTTTAAACGTTGGCGTCAGCAGCGCCACCTCGTCCATAATTTGCGACGGATGCGTGTAATGCATCTTGTAGCCCAGCGCTTCGCTGAACTTCATCGTCACTTCCCAGTCGCCTAGGCCCGCCAGCGGCGGCATGACCATGCGCACGCGGTTGATGCGGCGCTCGGCATTCGTAAACGTGCCGTCTTTTTCGAGGAAGGACGCGCCAGGGAAAAACACATGCGCGTATTTTGCGGTTTCATTCAGGAACAGATCCTGCACAATGACGCATTCCATCGCCTCAAGACCGCCAGTGATATGTTTGGTGTCGGGATCGGACTGCGCAATATCTTCGCCCTGCACGTATAATCCCTTGAAGCCGCCGGACTGCGCCTCGTCGATCATGTTGGGAATACGCAGGCCCGGCTCGCCTGACAGCGGCACGCCCCACAGCGCCTCGAACGTGACGCGCGTCGCGTCGGTCGAGACATGGCGGTAGCCCGGGAACTCATGCGGGAACGACCCCATATCGCAGGAACCCTGCACATTGTTCTGACCACGCAGCGGGTTGATGCCAACCCCATCACGCCCAATGTTGCCGGTGCACATGGCCAGATTGGCCATGCCCATCACCATGGTAGAGCCCTGGCTGTGCTCGGTGACGCCGAGGCCGTAATAGATCGCGCCATTGCCGCCTGTGGCGTACAAACGCGCCGCGCCGCGCACGTCGGCTGCGGGCACACCGGTATATTGCTCAGAGGCTTCCGGCGAATTGCGCGGCTCGGAAATGAAGCGCGCCCAATAATCAAAGGCCTCCATGTCGCAGCGCTCGCGCACATAGTCTTGCTTCACCAGACCCTCGGTGACGATGACATGGGCGAGCGCGTTGATCAGCGCGACATTGGTGCCGGGCAGCAGCGGCAGGTGATAGTCGGCCATCACGTGCGGCGTCTTGACAAGATCAATCCTGCGCGGATCGGCGATGATCAGCTTGGCGCCCTCGCGCAACCGCTTTTTCATGCGCGAGGCAAACACCGGATGGCCGTCGGTGGGGTTCGCGCCGATGATGATGATGACGTCAGACTTCGCCACCGATTTGAAATCCTGTGTGCCCGCTGAAGTGCCGAATGTTTTCGACAGGCCATAGCCGGTCGGCGAGTGGCAGACGCGGGCGCAGGTGTCTACATTGTTATTGCCGAAGCCGGCGCGGATAAGTTTTTGCATGACAAAAACTTCTTCATTTGTGCAGCGCGACGAGGTGATGCCGCCAATCGAATCCTTGCCGTAGGTTTTTTGAATGCGCTTGAACTCGGAAGCGGCGTAACCAATCGCCTCGTCCCACGACACTTCCTTCCACGGATCGGTGATCTTGGCGCGGATCATCGGTTTTGTAATGCGGTCCTTGTGGGTGGCGTAACCCCATGAAAACCGGCCCTTTACGCAGGAATGGCCTTCATTGGCCTTGCCGTCTTTATACGGCACCATGCGCACCAGCTCATTGCCCTTCATCTCCGCCTTGAACGAGCAGCCGACGCCGCAATAGGCGCAGGTGGTGACGACCGAATGCTCCGGCGTGCCGATCTGATACATGGTTTTTTCGTTGAGTGTCGCAGTAGGGCAGGCCTGCACGCAGGCACCGCAGGAGACGCATTCCGACGACAGAAAATCCATGCCGCCGGGCGAGACGCGCGAGTTGAAACCGCGCCCTTCAATCGTCAGCGCAAACGTGCCCTGCACTTCCTCGCAGGCGCGCACGCAGCGCGAGCAGACGATGCATTTGGAGGATTCAAACGTGAAGTAGGGGTTGCTCTCGTCCTTCGCCAATCCCAGATGATTTTCGCCTTTGTAGCCGTAGCGCACATCGCGCAGACCGACTGCGCCCGCCATGTCCTGCAATTCGCAATCGCCATTGGCCGAGCAGGTCAGGCAATCAAGTGGATGATCGGAAATATACAGTTCCATCACACCCTTGCGCAGCTGCGCGACGCGCGGCGTTTGCGTATGCACCTTCATGCCGTTTTCCGCCGGTGTGGTGCAGGATGCGGGCGTGCCCTTGCGGCCTTCAATCTCAACGAGGCAGAGGCGGCAGGAGCCGAAGGCTTCCACCATGTCGGTGGCGCAAAGTTTTGGGATTTTTGTGCCCATGTTCATTGCGGCATGCATGATCGACGTGCCTTCCGGCACGGACACGGAGACGCCATCAATGGTCAGCGTCACGGTCTTTTCGGAGACGCGGATCGGCGTGCCGAAATCGAGTTCCTTGATGAGAGCCATGGTCGGTCTCCTATTCAGCCGCCATGCGGATGCGCACGGGCTTTTCAAAATCTTGGCGGAAGTGGTCGAGCGCGCTGCGCACCGGGATCGGCGTGAGGCCGCCGAGGGCACAGAGCGAGGCGTCGGTCATTGTCGTGCAAAGGTCGTCGAGCAGGGCGTGGTTCTTCTCGCGCTCTTCGCCGTTGATGATTTTGTCGATGGTCTCGACGCCGCGCGTGGAGCCGATGCGGCAGGGGGTGCATTTGCCGCAGCTTTCAATCGCGCAGAACTCCATGGCGAAGCGGGCTTGTTTGGCGAGGTCAACCGTGTCGTCGAACACAACAACACCGCCATGGCCGAGCATGCCCTTCACCGCCGCCATCGCCTCATAATCGAGCGGCGTGTCGAGCAGGCTCTCGGGGAAATAGGCGCCGAGCGGCCCGCCCACCTGCACCGCGCGGAAAGGCCGGCCGGACGCCGTGCCGCCGCCAAAATCAAAGATGAGTTCGCGCAGTGTCACGCCAAACGCCAGTTCGATCAGCCCGCCATGTTTGACATTGCCCGCAAGCTGCACCGGCATGGTTCCGCGCGAGCGGCCCATGCCAAACTCCGCGTAAGCCTTGGCGCCGCGCGCCATAATGAATGGTACACAAGCGAGCGACAGCACGTTGTTGATAACCGTCGGCTTGTCGAACAGGCCGGAAATCGCCGGCAGCGGCGGCTTGGGGCGGATCTGGCCGCGCTTGCCCTCAAGGCTCTCAAGCAAAGAGGTTTCCTCGCCGCAAATATACGCGCCCGCGCCGAGCCGCACCTCAAGCTCAAACGCCTTGCCCGACCCCATCACGCTCCTGCCGAGAAAACCGTGTTTCTCGCACAGCGCAATCGCCTTCTTCAGCGTGCGGAAGGCGTGCGGATATTCCGAGCGCAGATAAATAAAACCCTTGGTCGCACCGACCGCGACACCCGCGATCACCATACCCTCAATCAGCATGAAGGGATCGCCCTCCATGATCATGCGGTCGGCGTACGTGCCGCTGTCGCCTTCATCCGCATTGCAGACGATGTATTTTTGATCCGCCTGCACGCCAAGCACCGTGCGCCACTTGATGCCGGTGGGAAACCCCGCACCACCGCGCCCGCGCAGGCCGGAGGCGAGCACCTCTTCGACAATATCCTTGCCCGCCATGCCGAGAGCGCGGCGCAGGCCGCTAAAGCCCTCCATGCTGCGATAGTCATCGAGCGACAGGGGATCAATGACGCCGATGCGCGCAAAGGTCAGGCGTTGCTGGCGCTTCAGATACGGAATTTCCTCGGTCGGCCCGAGCCGCTTGGCATGCATGCCGCCGGAGAGAAAACCGCAGTCGAACAGGCCGGCGACTTCATGCGCCTCGACCGGCC
>JANLPP010000354.1:0-5726 GCA_031367295.1 Hyphomicrobiales bacterium
AGCGCCGCGACAGTCATGAGCACGAGGCCGCCTGCTGCCCCGGAGCCAAGAAATTCACGCAGGGCGGAAGCGGCTGATCGAGCCGGATGATTGGCCATGCGCGCACTTGCCACGGATTTCATGTCTTCTCAAGCCGCAACCGGCCTGCGATTTCGTCGCGCTGCGATTTGCGCAAGTTGCAGTATTTTCCTAAAGCTGTGCCCGTTGTTCACATGTCCCCGGGCCGCCGCAATGAAATTTTCTTCCCTGCTGCCTGGTTTTGCCGGGGCCAGAACTGCCGCCGCACTTGGCTGCCTCGCGGCACTTGCCGCCGCCACGCCCGCGCTTGGCCAGCACATGCCCCATGAGCCGCTCGCGGTCAGTTATGACACATCAGCCGCAGAGGACGCGCCATTGCGCGCGCTGATCGAGACGCTGCGCGCCGCTGTGGCCGAAAAAAACCTCGCCGCCATCGACGCGGAGCTGTCGCCTGCTGTCATGGCGTTTGAATGTGACGCCGACCCGGTCAAGCCCTGTCCGGACCTTGCGCCCGTGCCGGCGGTGCCTGCCGCAGCGCCCGCACCGGTCAAAATTGCGGGCCTGTCCAAGCCGGTGCGAATTTCCCGCAGCGTGGCCGCCAGGGTGGACGCAAGGCTTGCCGCAATGCTGAAACTGCCGCCCGCGCAGCGGCTGCGCGCCGGACTGTGCTGCCGCGATGTGCCGGTGCAGCATATCACCCGCGCCATGCGGGAGGAGGCAGTGCTTGGCTTTATCGGCGCAGCGCTGGAGGAGGAAACCATAGGCGCGCATCCCGGCCTGCCGGGCGCTGCCTGCATGCCGGCCTGGCCAGTGTTTGACCGGGCCAAGGCAGCGCTGCTTGCCACAAGCGCCGATATTGAAACCGGCAATCTGCGCGTGGCGACAACAGAGCTGGCGCTGCGCGGCAAGCCGGCCAAAGACGCCGGGGAGGTTGCCAGGATTGGCAGCGGGCAGATCGCGGCCTTCGTGACAGATGCAGTCGACTCGCTGCCCGACGGCTGGAGCAGCATCGCACTGCCGCAGGGCGGGCTGGGCTTTACGGATCAGGGGGGCCTTGCCGACCTGACGCCTGCGGGCGTGTGCTTTGCCAAAGACGATGCCGGCAAATGGAAAATCAGCGCGGTGATCCAGCGCCATTCGTGAGCGTGACCTCGCACGAGTGGCGGATGCCAGCCTGCCGCCCGGAACTTTGTCGGCGGTCGCCAATTTGGTCTTGCTGCCCGGCCAGTCCCGTGCTTGCCTGCCGCACGCATCACCTACCCGGACCATTGCCATGACCTCCATCTATTCGCCCGAGCAACAAGTCCTGCAGGACCAGTTCGATACGCGGCGCCTTGCGGATTTTGTCGCGGTTGGCCTCGTGCACCAGAGCGTCAGCCCGGAGGAAAAAGGTTTTATCGAAAGCCGCGACATGTTTTTTCTGTCAACCGTCGACGCGCAGGGCCAGCCGAGCGTTTCCTGCAAGGGCGGCGCACCAGGCCTTGTCACGGTTGGCGATGACAATACCCTTGCGTTTCCCTGCTATGATGGCAACGGCATGTTCCTCTCCATGGGCAACATCGCGGCAGCGCAGAAGGTTGGCCTGCTGTTCATTGATTTTGAAACACCGCACCGCCTGCGCGTGCAGGGAACCGCAGCAATAGTCCGTGATGACCCGCTGCTGGCGCGTTACCCTGAAGCGCTGTTCATGGTGCAGGTGACGCCCTCGCAGATTTTCATCAACTGCCCGCGCTATGTCCACCGGCGGGTCAGCGCTGGCAGTTCGAAATATGTGCCGCAGGCTGGCCGCTCCACACCGGTTCCTGGATGGAAGCGCATCGACATGGTGCAGGGCGCGCTGGCCGCCCGGGACCAGGGCAAGGCCGCGGGCGGCATGCTGATCTTCGAGGAATACCAGGGCTGCGTCATGCGCGGCGAGGCCTAGGTGAGCGCCGTGGCCGCCAGCGCTTTCACCAGCCATTTCTTCCCGGCACAGGACGGACTGGTCCTGCACATGCGCAACTATGGCGCGGATGCGAGCCGGCTGGTGCCTGTCGTCTGCCTGTCCGGCCTGGCGCGCACAGCGGCGGATTTTGACATTCTGGCGACGCATCTTGCCGCACAGGGCCGCCGCGTAGTGGCGCTCGACTATCGCGGGCGCGGCCTGTCGGAATGGGACAAGGACCCGGCGCATTACGACGTGATGACCGAGAACGCCGACATTCAGGCGGTGCTTGCGGCGGTCGGCATCGAAAACGCCATCTTCGTCGGCACCTCGCGCGGCGGCATTCACACCATGGTGCTGTCGGCGACGCGCCCGCGCCTGATCAGGGCCGCGGTGCTCAATGACATCGGCCCGGTCATCGAGAGCAGGGGCCTCGCCCGCATCAAGGGCTATGTCGGCAAGCTGCCGCCGCCGGGCAGCTGGGCCGATGCGATCGACCTGATCAAGCGCCTCGCCAGCGCGCAGTTTACCGGCCTGACTGAGGCTGAGTGGGAGGCCTTTGCCCGGCTGACATTTATCGAGAAGGACGGCAGGCTGATTGCACGGTACGATCCGGCGCTGGCCAAGAACCTCGCCGCAATCGATCTTGCCGCCAAAATTCCGGATCTCTGGCCGCAGTTCGAGGGCCTTGCCCATGTGCCGCTGCTGGTGATACGCGGCGCAAATTCCGATCTGCTGTCGGCTGGGACGGTGGCGGAGATGGTGCGGCGTCATCCCCGCTGCGAGAGCTTTATTGTGCCCGGACAGGGTCATGCGCCCCTGCTGCTGGACGCGCCGTCCATCGAGCGGATCGCCGCCTTTGTCGCGGCGCAGGATTAGCCGCCCGGCCTCGCCAAATTTTGCCGCGCCGCTAACGCCAAATTCACCTGCGCCCGCCTAAGCTCAGCCAGTGCCCCTGACCAGCCATGCGACCTGATGCGTGAAGCCGCCCCCGCCCACTATGCCAATAACATCGACGGTCTGCGGCTTTGCGCCGCGCTGATTGTCATCTTCGGGCATGAATTCTCCATTCGCGGGTTTGAGCAGCCGGTGATTTTCGGCTCGCATGTCGCCAGCCTCGGCGTCAAAATATTCTTCAGCCTGTCCGGCTACCTGATCGCGCAGAGTTTTGAGCGCGATCCTGATGCCTGGCGCTTTTTCCTGCGGCGTGCCTTGCGCATTGTGCCCGGCCTGACGGCCTGCGTGCTGGCGACGGTTTTCCTGCTGGGGCCGCTGGCAACGCCGCTCGGCCTTGACGCCTATTTCCGCGACCCCTCAACCTGGGTCTATCTGTGGAACATCGCCTTCGGCTTTGTCGAGACCATACCTGCCCTGTTTGTCGGCAATCCGCTTCCCGATGCAGTCAACGGATCGCTCTGGAGCCTGCCGCCGGAAGCGGCGATGTATGGTCTGCTGCTGATTGGCGGGATCGCCTGTTCAGGCTCTCTGCTTGCCCGCGCGATAGTCACCCTTGCGGCGTTTTTCGTGTTCGTGGCGGCAGTCTGCGCATTTGGGCTGTTCGGCTGGAACGAGACCCTGGTCTATGGCACACGGCTTTCGGCTTTTTGTGTGGTTGCCGGTTTTTTCTGCGCGGGGGCGTTGCTCTGGCAGTTGCGGGCGCGCGTGCCGTTGCGGCTGGATGTTGCGGCAGCGTCTGGCCTTGTCGCCTGGCTGAGCGCTGGCACGCTGCTGTTCCCGCTGCTTGAGCCGCTGGCCCTGACCTATGGGCTGCTGGCAATTGGCCTGCGCAGCACGCCGGGCGTGCGCGATGCGGCGCGGTTTGGCGATGTCTCCTACGGGCTGTATCTTTATGCCTACCCGCTGCAACAGCTGACGCGGCAGGTTTTTGGCCCGGACACCGGATTTGTGCCAGCCTTGGGCATTTCGCTGTGCGCTACGTTCCTGTGCGCTTTTGTATCGTGGCATTGCATCGAAAAACGCTTTCTGCGCTACAAGCCGCGCGCCGCTAGCGCAGCATCCGCGCCACGAGCTGGCGCGCCCCCTGGGTCAAGGCTTCCCAGTCCGCAAGCCGCGCCGGTGAAAACCGCAGTTGCACATTCAGCGCGCCAATCGTGAATTCGTGCAGGCAGGCATCCGGCAGCCCGTCGGGCGAGGCGGCGGGCCGGGCGCAGCGGGCCGCAAAAATCCTGCCCTCGGGCGGCGTCAGGTAGAGGTCTTCATTGGCAAACGGACTGCCAGCCACAAAGCGCCGCATGATCAGGCCGCCGGGATGCGACCATTCCTCCGGCTCAAGAAAGCGGGCATAAAGCAGCGCCGTGCGCCCGGAGGGGTCGATGCCCTTGCGTGCGGGCGTCAATGTCAGAAAAATCACGCGTTCCTGCAGCGCTGCCAGATCACTGGCAGGTGTCAGTCCCCTGATCTCCCCGGCTGGCGCAAAATCGGGAAACTGCGCAGCCAGATCAACCTGCTCCATCTTTCCGCCCGAACGCTCCGGCAGGAAGCGGGCGTAATCCGCGTCAAAGGCGAGGCGAATGTCGCCAAGCATGACCTGTATCCTGCCGGTCCCCGCTGCCGGTCCCCGCTTCAGATAATAGGCACCAAACGCCAGCGCCGCCACCAGCATAGCCACCGCGGCAAATGCCAAAAGGCGCAGCCTTGATCCCTGCTGCGGCAGGGATGGCGACTGGGACAACGGCGGCGGCTTGCGAATCATGGGCGCAAGAATGAGGGTTTTCGCGGCTGCGTCAAAAGCCGGGCGGATGGCAGCGGCCGGCATCTCACGCCTCAAACAGGCTGAGCTGGCGCAATCTGGCTTGCGGGGCGGAACTTGCCGGTGGCGCAAACAGGTCGGTGCGCAGCTTTGACCGGGCCTTTGCAAAACCCAGCCGCGCGGCGGCCAGCTCAAAACGCCGCCCGGTGACCCAGGCATAGGGACCCTCGCCGCTCATGCGCGTGCCAAAAGCGGCGTCATAGTCCTTGCCGCCGCGCGCGCCGCGCACCAGCGCCATCACATGGCGCAGCTTGTCGGGATAATGGGTGAGCAGCCAGTCCTTGAACAGGCCGCTGACCTCCAGCGGCAGGCGCAGCAGCACATAGCCCGCCTCGCGCGCTCCAGCGGCATGGGCGCGCGCCAGAATCGCCTCAATTTCCGTGTCATTCAGCGCCGGGATGACCGGCGCGACCATGACCGACACCGGAATGCCTGCGGCCGCCAGCTGCGCCATTGCCTCAAGCCGCCGTTCGGGCGCGGCGGCGCGCGGCTCCATGGCGCGGGCAAGCTTGCGGTCCAGCGTCGTGACCGACAGCGCGACTTTGGCGAGACCCTTGGCCGCCATTGGTGCCAGAATGTCAATGTCGCGCGTCACCAGCGCGGATTTGGTGACGATGCCAACGGGATGGTTGTGGCGCGCCAGCACCTCCAGCACCTGGCGCATGATGCGGTAGCGTTTTTCAATCGGCTGATACGGGTCGGTGTTGGTGCCTATGGCAATCGTCCTGCATTGGTAGGCGGGCGCGGAAAGCTCACGCTCCAGCGCCGCCGCCGCGCCCTCCTTGACGAACAGTTTTGTCTCAAAATCGAGGCCGGGCGACAGGCCCATGTAGGCGTGGGTTGGCCTGGCAAAACAATAGACGCAGCCATGCTCGCAGCCCCGGTAGGGATTTATCGAGCGGTCGAAGGACAGGTCAGGCGAGTCGTTGCGGGTGATGACCTTGCGCGGGCGCTCTATCGTGACCTCGGTTTTGAAGGCCGGCAGGCTGTCAAGCGCCCCCCAGCCATCATCGG
>JANLPP010000364.1:0-12513 GCA_031367295.1 Hyphomicrobiales bacterium
ACCTGGCCGATGGCGGCAATGGACAGGAGGCCAATTGAATCCAGCGTCGCCTCACCGGCTATCGCCAGATAGGCAAGGCCGAGCGCGACCAGCAGCGCGATGGCAAAGCGCCGCACGATCAAAATAAGCGGCGTCATGCCGCCGGGCGAAGCATCGCGGGCGCCACCACGTGCCTGCAAAAGCCAGGGCATGATGAGATCATTCGAGATCATGATCGACAAAGCGACAGCGGCCACGATGACCATCGCCGCCGCCGCCGAAAGGCCACCCAGCATCACCAGCAGGGCAATGGTGCCAGCCTGCGCCTCCAGCGGCAGGGCAAGAACTGTCATGTCGCGCAGTATCGCCTCGTCGGCGAAGGTCAGCAGGCCAGCCACCGCCAGCGGCACTACAAACAGGTTGATGGCGACAAGATAGGCCGGGAACAGCCACGAGGCGGCCTGAATGTCGCGCTCGTCACGGTTCTCGACGATGGCGACATGGAATTGCCGGGGCAGGATGATGGCGGCAAAAGCCGACAGCAGGCTTACTGCAATCCATGTGCCGGCGTCGGGCACACGCAGCAGCATGCTGCGGATCTGGCTGTCGGCGAGCGCCTTGGCCTTGAGATCGCCAAGACCGCCAAACATGCCCCAGACAACGAATGCGCCGACAGCCAGAAACGCCAGCAGCTTGACCAGCGATTCGGCTGCCACTGCCAGCATCAACCCGTCCTGATGCTCGGTGGCATCAATGCGCCGGGTGCCAAAGGCCATGGCAAACAGCGCAAGGATGACAGCCGAGGCCACGGCCAGAGCATTGGCTGTGCCCTGCGCCACAAACACATGGCCCGCATCGGCAGACCCGAGAATTGTGCCCAGCGAGGCCGACATCGCCTTCAGCTGCAAGGCGACATAGGGCACAGTAGCGATCAGCGCGATGAGCGCCACCAGCGCCGCAACCTTGGGCGATTTGCCATAGCGCGCGCCAACAAAATCCGCGATGGAGGTGATGTTCTGGGTTTTTGCCAGCCGCGCGATGCGGGTGACCAGCGGGCGGCCAAGCGTGAAAGCCAGCACCGGGCCGATGTAGATGGGCAGAAAATCCAGCCCCTTGGTTGAGGCGATGCCGACCGAGCCAAAAAACGTCCAGGAGGTGCAATAGACACCTAGTGAAAGAGCGTAGATGGCAGCACGCACATGCGGGCGCGCCACAAAGTGACGCCCCGCCGCATCGCCCCAATAGGCGAGAGCGAACAGAACAAAAAGATACATCAGCGCGGTGAGGATCGCGCTCCAGCCTGCAATCATGCCTCAGTCATATGGCGGATTTGCCGTGCAGGCTACCCGGATGGACTGTATTTTCAGCGCGACAGCTTCTGCCGCAGCAGGGCCATGCGGCGGGCAAAACGGCCTTTGCCACTGGTGCCAAACAGCGCTGCAACACGCGCCTTGAGCGGCGCGATAAAAGCCCTGATGCTGGCCTTGTAGGGCGCAACGAGATCTTTGGCCCAGTGCTGCGCCGCGATGACCCAGCCATAGGCGCGCGCGAACCACGCCATGCTGAGCAGTTTTTCGCGCGAAATGTCGAAAATGAAGGCTGCCGCGCCAACACCCGCAAATTTTGCGGCGATGAACACCAGGGCCCCGGTGAGGAAGCGGCCATGGCCGATGAGCCACAGGGCGGCAAGCTTGAACGGCAGGATGACCAGCATCGGGATGATGAAAAACAGCAGCACAACCGGCGCGGGCAAGCCGCTGATCATCCGCGCAACCGAGGCTTTCAGTGCCTCCCAGGGCAGGCGGGCAAGCAGCCAGCGGCCAAGGCTGGTGAATTGTTCCCATACCCAGCTGTAGAAAATCAGTATTGCGGCAAGGATCAGCCAGAAGACTTTTGTGATCTGCCGCATCGCAGTTTTCTCCATTCTGACAGGCACGGGCGATTACCGGAGTCTGGCACGCGGCGGCGTGCCAAAACACACGTCATATATGGATGGCCCGTCCGGCGACCGCAAGCGCGGCCTCGCGTACCGCCTCCGACAGGGTGGGGTGAGCGTGGCAGGTGCGGGCAAGGTCCTCTGCCGAACCGCCAAACTCCATCAGCACGGCGGCCTCGTGAATAAGGTCACCTGCGCCCGCACCCAGTATATGCACACCGAGCACCCTGTCAGTTACCGCATCTGCCAGTATTTTGACGAATCCGTCTGTATGGCGCATCGAGCGGGCGCGGCCATTTGCCGTAAAGGGAAATTTGCCAATCTTATAGGCAACGCCTTCCGACTTGATTTCCTCCTCAGTTTTGCCAACGCTCGCCGCCTCAGGCATGGTGTAAACCACGCCTGGGATGACATTATAATTGACATGACCGGCCTGCCCGGCAAGAATTTCGGCGACTGCAACACCTTCATCCTCCGCCTTGTGGGCCAGCATCGGTCCGCGCACCACGTCGCCGATGGCGTAGATGCCCGGAACAGTCGTGGAAAAATGCTGGTCGATGATGATTGTGCCCCGCCCGGTCGCAATCCCCAGCGCGTCAAGGCCGAGGCCCTCGGTATAGGGCCGCCGGCCGATGGCGACGAGCACGACGTCGGCCTCCAGCGTCTCCGCTGCACCGCCCGCAACCGGCTCGATGGTGACCCGTGCGGCGGTGCCCGCCCTCTCAACCTGCGTGACCTTGTGGCCAAGGCGGAATTTGAAGCCCTGCCGCTCCAGAATGCGCTGGAAATGCTTGGCTATTTCCGTGTCCGTGCCCGGCAGGATGCGGTCAAGAAACTCGATCACCTCCACCTGCGCGCCAAGCCGCGACCACACCGCGCCCAGCTCCAGCCCGATAACCCCTGCGCCAACGATCAGCAGTTTTCCGGGTACGCGCGCCAGCTCCAGCGCGCCGGTCGAAGACACGATGACCGTCTCGTCGATCTCCACGCCCGGCAGGCGGACGACATCCGAGCCGGTGGCGATGACGATGTTTTTTGTGGCGAGGGTGGTGACTTTGCCATCCTCGCCCTTGACCTCAACCTTGCCCGCAGCCGGGATGGAACCCTGGCCGTGAAAGCTGTCGATCTTGTGCTTTTTCAGCAGAAACCCGACACCATTCACATTAGCCGCGACTGTGTCGCTCTTGTGCTTCATCATGGCGGGCAGGTCGAGCCCGGGCCTCGCCGTCACAATGCCCAGCGCCGGAAAGTCATGCCCCGCAATGGCAAACATTTCGGAGGCGTAGAGCAACGCCTTTGATGGAATGCAGCCAGTGTTGAGGCAGGTGCCGCCATGCGTCTTGCGTTTTTCGACAACCGCCACCTTCATTCCAAGCTGTGCGGCGCGGATGGCGCAGACATAGCCGCCGGGGCCGGTGCCAATGACAATGAGATCGTAAAGCATCAAAAATTCCCGCAGTAACCCGCCTCTGGCGCTTCGTCCTGGAAACGGCCAGATTACATGAACAGCCGGACAAGCATCAGCACCAGGCCAAGCAGCGCGACGCCCCATGCAACAGTCCTGACCATGCTGATACCCGCCAGATACAGCGGCACATAGACAATCCGCGCGGCAAGCCAGATCCACGCTCCAGTTGCGCCAAGGCCGCCCGCCTTGCCACTGACGGCCAGTGCCAGTGCCAGCGCCACAAATGCCGGATAGGACTCAAGCAGATTGGCCAGCGCGCGGCGCGCCCTGCCAGCCGTGGTGCTTTTTACCGGACGCGGCTCATCGCGCGGTCCTGCCGCATAATCGAGGCCAAGCTCCGGTATTGCTGTCTGTGCCTGCAGAATAATCTGCACCAGCAAGAGTATGACGCTCAGGCCCAGCACCTGAATTTCGGTAACCATCGCCGCTTTGTCCATGTTTTTGTCCTCGCCTGAAAAAGTGAAATTCGTCCGTCCGTTCATGCGCCGGATCGCTTGGCCTGTCAGTCTTTCTTCTTGTTATAGGCGCTGTGGTAGACCCGGAACATCGGGTTCATCTCCGCAAGCCGCTCAAGATACCAGTTAAAGGCGGCTTCCTGTTTCCTGATGCGCTGCTCCAGCGAATCGATGGAGGCCTGCAACACATCAAGCCGCGCGTCCAGCGCCTGATACTGGATCGTCACAAGATCGAGGATGTTCTGCTCGGTGGTCATCGCGGGCGGGGCGCTTCCATCACTTTCGGGTCAACCGGGAATCCAAAGTCAACCAGCGAGGCGGTGCAGCTCGGCCTGGGTTTCCGCGCGTTTGCGCAGCGAGCCAGTGCCGAGAACAATTTCACGCCCCTGTGCATTAAGCCATACCAGCGCATGTCCGTGCTCGCCGATGGTGAAAGCGCCAAACTGGTCCGGCGACTTCAGTGGTTCGAACAGCCCGCCACGCGCGATTACCGGGCGCAGGTCCGCGACGCCAACATAGCGGTCATCCCATTCGATTTTCAGGACGCCCGGCAAGATAACTTCGGCAGAGACTTTTCTTGGGATATCACTCATGAAGTTGCCTTGCAAAGCACGTCGCGCCGCCCGCCGTCATTGCGAGCGCAGCGAAGCAATCCAGAAGCCGCGCGCGACTCTGGATTGTTTCGCTGCGCTCGCGATGACGCAACAGCCAACATTACAATTCCAGCACGATCCGCGCCGGGTCCTCCAGCGCTTCCTTCACGCGCACCAGAAATGTCACCGCCTCCTTGCCGTCGACGATGCGGTGGTCATAGCTGAGCGCCAGATACATCATCGGGCGGATTTCGATCTTGCCCGCCACCACCACGGGCCGCTCCTGAATCTTGTGCATGCCCAGAATGCCCGATTGCGGCGCGTTGAGGATCGGCGTCGACATCAGCGAGCCGTAGATGCCGCCATTGGTGATGGTGAAGGTGCCGCCCTGCATCTCGTCCATGCGCAGCGCGCCGTCGCGGGCGCGCTTGCCATATTCCGCGATGGTTTTTTCAATGCCGGCGAGACTCAGCGTGTCAGCGTCGCGCAGCACGGGCACAACGAGGCCCTTGTCGGTGCCAACCGCTATGCCGACGTGATAGTAATTTTTGTAGACGATGTCCGCGCCGTCAATCTCGGCGTTGACGGCGGGAATGTCCTTCAGCGCGCTGGTGCAGGCGCGCACGAAAAAGCTCATGAAGCCGAGCTTGACCGCGTGCTTCTTCTCAAACACCTCCTTGTAGCGGAGGCGCAGCGCCATGATCTCGCTCATGTCAACCTCGTTGAAGGTGGTCAGCATGGCGGCTGTGTTCTGCGCCTCCTTGAGGCGGCGCGCGATGGTCTGGCGCAGGCGTGTCATATGCACGCGCTCCTCGCGCGCGGCGTCAGCGGGGCGGGCCAGCGGGCGCGGCGCGGCCGGCGTCGGCGGCAGGGTTGGCGCTGCGGCGGCAGGCTTTGCTGCAGGGCTGGCGATGGCCGCCTGCACATCCTCCTTCAGCACCTGTCCGCGCTTGCCGGAGCCGGACAGCGTGCTGGTGTCCACGTTGTTTTCGGCGGCGAGTTTTGCCGCAGCGGGCGGCAACGGCATGGCGGCTTGCGCACCGGCAATCGCAGGCGGCAGCGCCGCCGCAGGCGCGGCAGGTTTGCCCACGCCCGCCGCAATCTGCCCCAGCAGCGCGCCGACGCCAACAGTCTGGCCGTTGGCCGCTGTTATCTCGGCCAGCACGCCGCTGGCTGGCGCGTTGACTTCCAGCGTCACCTTGTCGGTCTCCAGCTCAACCAGCGGCTCGTCAGCGGTGACCGCGTCGCCCGCCTTCTTGAACCATTTGCCGATGGTCGCTTCGCTGACGGATTCTCCCAGCGCCGGTACCCGGATTTCGGTAGCCATGCAGTTTGCCGCGCTTTTGCGCGTCCTCTTGTAGGTGTAAAAAAACTTAAGGCGCGAAAGCCTCGTCCATGAAGGATTTCACTTGCGCCAGGTGTTTTGACATCAGCCCCGTGGCTGTCGCGGCTGCTGCCGGCCGCCCGACATAGCGGGCGCGTTTGGCCGGTCCGCCCATCTGGCCCAGCACCCATTCAAGATAGGGATCGACAAAGCTCCAGGGCCCCATGTTTTTTGGCTCTTCCTGGCACCAGACAACATCGGCGCGTTTGAATCGCTGTAATTCCTGCGCGATGGATTTGATCGGGAAGGGATAGAGCTGCTCGACGCGCATGAGGTAAACATCATCGATGCCGCGCTTCTCGCGCTCCTCGTAAAGGTCGTAATAGACCTTGCCGGAGCAGAGCACGGTGCGGCGGATTTTGGCGTCCTTGGCCAGCTTCACCGCCTCGTTCGGCAGGCGCTCGGCATCATCATGCAGCCAGCGGTGGAATTTGGTGTCCGGGCCAAACTCGGCAAGCGGCGACACCGCGCGCTTGTGGCGCAGCAGCGATTTGGGGGTCATCAGAATCAGCGGTTTGCGCAAGTCGCGCTTCAGCTGGCGGCGCAGGATGTGGAAATAATTCGCTGGCGTCGTGCAATTGGCGACCTGCATATTGTCTTCGGCGCACATCTGCAAAAAGCGCTCAAGCCTTGCGGACGAATGCTCCGGCCCCTGGCCCTCGTAACCGTGCGGCAGCAGGCACACGAGGCCGGACAGGCGCAGCCACTTGCGCTCGCCCGACGAAATAAACTGGTCGAACAGCACCTGCGCGCCATTGGCGAAATCGCCGAACTGCGCCTCCCACATGGTGAGCGTGTTGGGTTCGGACAGTGAATAGCCATACTCAAAACCCAGCACCGCCTCTTCCGACAGCATGGAGTTGACAACCTCGTAGCGCGCCTGGCCCTCGCGGATATTGTTGAGCGGAATGTAGCGCGCCTCGGTCTCCTGGTCGGTCAGTACCGAATGGCGCTGCGAGAAGGTGCCGCGCTCCGAATCCTGGCCCGACAGGCGCACCGGCGTGCGCTCATCCACCAGCGTGGCAAAGGCCAGCGCTTCGGCGGTGGCCCAGTCAATGCCCTCGCCCGCCGCAACAGCGTTGCGGCGATTGTCTAGAAAGCGCTGGATGGTCTTGTGGACGTTGAATTTTGGCGGCACGGCGGTAATGCGCTCGCCGATCAGCCTGAGTTTTGCCATATCGATGCCGGTCAGGCCGCGCCGGTCATCGTCAAGGTCTTCTTTGGGCGCGGTGACGCCGGACCAGCGGCCGTCGAGCCAGTCGGCCTTGTTGGGCTTGTAGGCCTGGCCCGCCTCATGCTCGGCCTCCAGCCGTTTGCGCCAGTCGGCCTTGAGTTGATCGACCTCACCCGCTGTCACGACGCCCTCGGCGGCGAGCTTCTCGCCGTAAAGGTCGAGCGTCGATTTGTGGCTGCGGATTCTTTTGTACATCAGTGGCTGCGTGAAGGCCGGCTCGTCGCCCTCGTTATGGCCGAAGCGGCGGTAGCAGAACATGTCGATGACGACCGGCTTGTGGAATTTCTGGCGGAACTCGATCGCCACCTTGGCGGCGAAAGTGACAGCTTCCGGATCGTCGCCATTGACGTGAAAAATCGGCGCCTCGATCATCTTGGCCACGTCCGACGGATAGGGCGACGAGCGCGAATACCGCGGATAGGTGGTGAAGCCGATCTGGTTGTTGATGATGAAATGCACCGAGCCGCCGGTCTTGTGGCCCTTGAGGCCGGACAGGCCAAAGCACTCGGCGATGACGCCCTGTCCGGCAAAAGCCGCGTCGCCGTGAATCAGCAGCGGCAGCACCTTTGAGCGCTCGACAATATCGTTCAGCTGGTCCTGCTTGGCGCGGACCTTGCCGAGCACAACAGGATCGACAATCTCAAGATGCGAGGGATTGGCGGTGAGCGACAGGTGCACCTTGTTGCCATCGAACTCGCGGTCCGACGATGCGCCCAGATGATATTTGACGTCGCCTGAACCCTCAACTTCATCCGGCGCAGCGGAACCGCCCTTGAACTCGTGGAAAATCGCGCGGTGCGGCTTGGCCATCACCTGGCTGAGCACGTTCAGGCGTCCGCGGTGCGCCATGCCGATGACAATCTCGCGCAGTCCCAGCGCGCCGCCACGCTTGATCAGCTGCTCCAGCGCCGGGATCATTGCTTCAGCCCCGTCGAGGCCGAAGCGCTTGGTGCCGGTATATTTGACGTCGATGAATTTCTCGAAACCCTCGGCCTCGACCAACTTGTTGAGAATGGCGCGCTTGCCTTCCCGCGTAAAAGTGATTTCCTTGTCCGGCCCCTCGATGCGCATCTGCATCCAGCTTTTCTCCGCCGGGTCGGACATGTGCATGAACTCAAAGCCGATGGTACCGCAGTAAGTGCGGCGCAAAACGCTGATCATCTCCGGTATGGTGGCGGACTCGAGGCCTAGCACATTGTCGATAAAGATTTTGCGCGTGTAATCGGCTTCGGTAAAACCGTAGTTCTGCGGATGCAGCTCCTCATGATCCTTCAGCTGCTCGATGCCGAGCGGGTCAAGATCGGCGTGCAGATGGCCGCGCATGCGGTAGGCGCGGATCATCATGATGGCGCGCACCGAATCACGCGTGGCGCGCTCCACCTCGGCGGCGGTCATTTCCTTCGCCTTTTCCTTGGCTTTGGCCTTGACCTTTTCCTTTATCTGCGCGGCGTTGACCGGCTCGGCGCTGGGCCAGTTGCCGTCCAGCGCGGACACCAGGTCGCCGGAGGCGGCGAGCGGCCAGCCGGGATGTTTCCAGGACGGTTCGCGCGCACTGTCCTCGATAACGGCACGCTCTTCCTTCAGAGAGGTGAAATAGGCCCCCCACTCGGCGTCCACTGACGCCGGATCGTTTTCAAAGCGGGCGTACAGGTCTTCGATATAGCCAGCGTTGGCGCCGGTGAGGAACGAGGCGTCGTCGCCGAAGCCGGAGCGGTCGAAGGTGTTCATGGTTGCTACCTCTTCAGCAATTCGGCCAGTGTCTTGCCCAGCC
Source organism: Hyphomicrobiales bacterium (assembly GCA_031367295.1). Classification (GTDB taxonomy): domain Bacteria; phylum Pseudomonadota; class Alphaproteobacteria; order Rhizobiales; family Beijerinckiaceae; genus JANLPP01. The sequence continues at coordinate 8,821 of JANLPP010000364.1, forward strand.
GTGCGGGCGAGGGCGAGACGGCGATGCCCGCTGCCTCCATCGCGGCAATCTTGTCTTCCGCGCCGCCCTTGCCGCCCGAAATAATTGCGCCCGCGTGGCCCATGCGGCGGCCGGGCGGTGCGGTGCGGCCGGCGATGAAACCGACAACCGGTTTCTTCCGCCCGCGCCTCGCCTCGTCCTGCAAAAACTGCGCTGCGTCTTCTTCCGCCGAGCCGCCGATTTCGCCGATCATGACAATGGAGAGTGTGTGCGGATCGGCCAGGAACATCTCCAGCATGTCGATGAATTCCGTGCCCTTGACCGGATCGCCGCCAATGCCCACCGCCGTGGTCTGGCCAAGGCCTTCCTGGGTTGTCTGGAACACGGCCTCATAGGTCAGCGTGCCGGAGCGCGAGACAATCCCGACCGACCCGGGCTTGAAAATGTTGCCGGGCATGATGCCGATCTTGCATTCGCCGGCTGTCATCACGCCGGGGCAATTGGGGCCGATGAGACGCGACTTTGAACCCACGAGCGCGCGGCGCACGCGCACCATGTCGAGCACCGGAATGCCTTCGGTGATGCAGACGATCAACGGCGTCTCAGCGCTGATCGCCTCGCAGATGGCGTCCGCCGCGCCCGGCGGCGGCACATAGATGACGCTGGCGTCGGCGCCCGTCGCCCGGCGCGCCTCGCCCACCGTGTCGAACACCGGCAAGCCAAGATGCATCGCGCCGCCCTTGCCTGGCGAGGTGCCGCCGACCATGCGCGTGCCATACTCAATGGCCTTCTCCGAATGGAATGTGCCGTTCTTGCCGGTAAAGCCCTGGCAGATAACTTTGGTATGCGCGTTGATGAGGATGGACATGCAGGTGACCCAAAAGTGAAAGTAGCGCGCGCATCACCGCCGCGTGAAAACGCCGGTCAGAACCTCGGACCAGTTTTCGCCGCCCTCCCAGGAATATTCGATCCTGAGCGTGTAGCGGTCCGGTCCATCAAAAGTGAAACTGTGCCGCGCCGCGCCGCGCAGCGAGGGGCGCACCATGGTCAGTGTTTGGCCAACCCACTTGCCCGAGGCGGGCGTCGGCGGCTGGAAGCCGAGCGAGTCAAACCAGAATAATTTATAAAGCCGGTCATCCGTATCGTAACCGAAGATGCCGCGCCCCTCAAAAGAGGTCTTGCCCTCGCGCAGCTGCACATAGTCCTGCTGCACATAAAAGCCGCCGAGAATTGCGCGGGCGGTAATCAGCCCGCGTGCGTTGCCGCCGCGCTGCCAGCGCGACTCAATGACGGTCTCCTCGCCCGTCCAGTCGCCGACAAAGGCGAGGAGTTTTTCGTGGCCGGGGGTGATGTGGAGGGTTTTCATGGGATGTCCTTATGCGGCGCGCACGGCGTTGACGACCTTCTGCGCAGCGTCGTCGAGATCATTGGCCGGAATCACGTTCAGCCCGGACTTGCGCAGAATATCCTTGCCCAGATCGACATTCGTCCCCTCCAGCCGCACCACCAGCGGCACCTTGAGGCCGATCTCGCGCACGGCGGCGATGACGCCTTCGGCTATGACATCGCATTTCATGATGCCGCCGAAAATATTGATGAGAATGCCTTTCACCTTCGGGTCGGCGGTGATGATCTTGAAGGCCGCTGTCACCTTCTCCCGGGTCGCGCCGCCGCCGACATCGAGAAAATTCGCCGGTGCCTCGCCATAAAGCTTGATGATGTCCATTGTCGCCATGGCAAGGCCTGCGCCGTTGACCATGCAGCCGATGGTGCCGTCGAGTGTGATGTAATTGAGGTCGTGCCTGGAAGCCTCAATCTCCCTGGCGTCCTCTTCGCTCTCGTCGCGCAGCGCCGCCATCGCGGGCTGGCGGTAGAGGGCGTTGCTGTCGAACGAGATTTTCGCGTCGAGGCATTTCAACTGGCCGTCACGCGTCACAATCAGCGGGTTGATTTCCAGCATCGCCATGTCGCGCGCCACGAAGGCGGTGTAGAGCTGCGTGATCAGTTTTTCGCATTGCTTCACAAGATCGCCGGTCAGCTCCAGCGCATTGGCTGCGGTGCGGCCGTGATGTGGCATGACGCCGGTTGCCGGATCGATGGAAAACGTGTGGATCAGCTCGGGCGTCGCATGCGCCACATCCTCAATATTGACGCCGCCCGCTGTCGACACCACAAAGGCGATGCGCGAGGTGACTCGGTCAACGAGGGCGGAAAGGTAGAACTCCTTGTCGATGCTCGCGCCCTCTTCAATGTAGAGGCGGTTGACCTGCTTGCCCGCCGGGCCGGTCTGGATGGTGACCAGCGTCTTGCCGAGCATTTGCGCGGAAAATTCCTTCACCTCGTCAATCGACTTTGCCAGCCGCACGCCGCCCTTGTCGCCAGCCGAAAGCTCCTTGAACTTGCCCTTGCCGCGCCCGCCCGCATGGATCTGGCTTTTGACCACCCACACCGGCCCGCCAAGTTCCTTAGCCGCTGCCTCCGCATCGCCCGCCGCCATGATGGCAACGCCGCGCGACACTGGCACGCCGAATTCGCGGAGGACGGCTTTGGCCTGATATTCGTGGATGTTCATGGGGTTGCCTGTAGCTAGCGGAGAACTTGCGCGTCCCCTCTCCCGCTTGCGGGAGAGGGCCAGGGTGAGGGCGGTCGGGCTTCGTAACTCTCAAAATTATGCGGCTCGACCGCCCTCATCCGCCCCTTCGGGGCACTCAGTCGCCTGCGGCTCTACCCGCAAGCGGGAGAAGGGCAACTCATGCAAACGCCGGGTTAATCACCTTGCACGCCTCAACCAGCCCCTGCACCGAGGCAACTGACTTGGCGAACATGGCTTTTTCATCGGCGTCGAGCGCCACCTCAACGATCTTCTCGACCCCGCCCGCGCCGATCACCACTGGCACGCCGACATATAAATCCTTCACGCCGTACTGGCCGCTCAGATAGGCGGCGCAGGGCAGCACGCGGCGCTTGTCCTTGAGGTAGCTCTCGGCCATGGCAATAGCAGAAGCGGCGGGGGCGTAGAAAGCCGAGCCGGTTTTGAGCAGGTTGACGATCTCGCCGCCGCCCTTGCGGGTGCGCTCGATGATGGCGTCAAGTTTTGCCTGCGTCGTCCAGCCCATCTTGACGAGGTCGGTCAGCGGAATACCCGCAACAGTCGAATACCGCAACGACGGCACCATGTCATCGCCGTGCCCGCCGAGCACGAAAGCGGTGACGTCTTCGACCGAGACATTAAATTCTTCCGACAGGAAATAGCGGAAGCGCGAACTGTCGAGCACGCCCGCCATGCCGATGACCCTGTGGTGTGGCAGGCCGCAGGCCTTTTGCAGCGCCCAGACCATGGCGTCGAGCGGGTTGGTGATGCAGATGACGAAGGCGCCAGGCGCGTGCTCCTTGATACCGGCGCCGACGGAACCCATCACCTTGAGGTTGATGCCGAGCAGATCGTCGCGGCTCATGCCCGGCTTGCGTGGCACGCCGGCAGTGACGATGATGACGTCCGCCCCCCTGATATCGGCGTAGGAATTGGCGCCAGTCAGCCTGGCGTTAAAACCGTCCACCGGTGCCGACTCGGCAAGATCGAGCGCCTTGCCCTGCGGCGTGCCCTCGGCAATGTCGAACAGGACGATGTCGCCCAGTTCTTTCAGTCCGGCAAGATGGGCGAGCGTGCCGCCGATCTGGCCAGCGCCGATCAATGCAATCTTGTGACGGGCCATG
>JANLPP010000398.1:0-6597 GCA_031367295.1 Hyphomicrobiales bacterium
TCGGGCGCGAGGCGCGTAACAGAATGCCCCGCCATATGCGACAGCGTCTGCACCACCTCCGCATAGTGCGGATGCAGCCCGCCCGACAGCACGGCTTTGCCGCGCCGCGTGATGCGGTGCGCCATCAGCACCGCCTCGCCGCAGCCGGTCGAGCCATCATACATCGAGGCGTTGGCGACATCCATGCCGGTCAGCGCCGCCACCTGAGTCTGGAACTCGAACAGATAGTGCAGCGTGCCCTGGGCAATCTCCGGCTGGTAGGGCGTGTAGCTGGTCAGGAACTCCGAGCGCTGGATGAGATGATCGACACTGGCGGGGACGTGATGCTTGTAGGCACCGGCGCCGACGAAGAAGGGTACGGAGGAGGCGGAAACATTGCGCGCCGCCATTTTGCCGAGCAGCCGCTCAACTTCGATTTCGCTCTTGTGATGCGGGAGATTGACAGGCGCTTGCAGCAAGGCGGCGGGCGGCACATCGGCAAACAGCGCGTCGATATCAGCGACACCGATTTTCATCAGCATTGTCTGGCGTTCATCAGGGGTCAGCGGCAGATAGCGCATGCAGTGTCGTTCCTTCGAATAATCAAGAATTGCAGCGGAGCCGTCTTGGCCGGGCTTGTCCCGGCCACCCACGCCATGCCGCTGCGGCAATGTCTGAAAGTGCGACGCGGCCCGACCGCGTGGATGACCGGGACAAGCACGGCCAAGACGGATACATTGCGCTTGTCACGATATGGTTTTGAGAAATGCGTCATAAGCGGCTTCATCCATCATCCCGTCGAGTTCTTCCGGCTTCGACAGCCTGATTTTGACAAACCAGCCCTTCTCCATCGCATCCTCATTGACCATGCCGGGCGCGTCGGCGAGGGCGCTGTTGACGGCGACGATCTCGCCCGACACCGGCGCGAAAACCTCGCTCGCCGCCTTGACGCTTTCAACCACCGCCGCCTCGTCGCCTTTGGCGACTTTCTTGCCCACATCTGGCAAGTCGACAAACACCACATCGCCGAGCTGCGACTGCGCGTGATCGGTAATGCCAATGGTGCCGGTGTCGCCGTCGATGCGGATATATTCGTGGTCTTTGGTGTAGCGCGTGGTCATGGTTTGTCTCCGATAAAATCAGACGGGGAAATCAGGCGAGGGCGGCGATGGAATCGGGCGGCACCTGCGCCCGCTCATGCATGCCGTAGTCGCGCGTCACCTCGGCGACGCGCAGGCGGTACTCGCGGAACACGCCGCCGCGGCCCATCTCCTGCATGCGGCGATGGTCGAGCCTTGTGCGCCAGGCGCTGACGGCGGCTTCATCGCGCCAGAATTGCAGTGACAGCATTTTGCCCTCGTCATAAAGGCTGTTGAAACGGTCGATGGAGATGAAGCCGTCCATCTTGTAGAGTTCCTCGCGCATCGAAGCGGCAAGCGCCAGATATTCGTCGCGCCGGCCGGTGGCGGGCCAGACTTCAAAAATGACAGCGATCATGGCTCAGGCCTTGCGGTGATAGCGGTGCGGCACGAAGGGCATGGCGGCGACGCGGGCCGGCAGCGCCTTGCCGCGCACCATCAAAGCAACCTGCGTGCCAGGGGCAGCGTGGGCGGCATCAACGTAACCCATGGCGAGCGGGCGGTTCAGCGTCGGGCCAAAGCCACCGGAAGTGACCTTGCCTATCACCGCGCCGCCGCCATCCGTGATTTCGCTGCCCTCGCGCGCGGGCTGTCTGCCCTCTGGCAGCAGGCCGACCCGCCTGCGCGGGGCACCTCCGGCAATCTGCGCCTGCACGATCTGCGCGCCGGGAAAACCGCCTTCCGTGCGGCGGCGCTTCTGGATCGACCACAGCAGGCCTGCTTCCACGGGCGTTGTGGTTGTGTCAATGTCATGGCCGTACAGGCAAAGCCCCGCCTCCAGCCGCAGGCTGTCGCGCGCGCCAAGCCCAATGGGTTTGACCTCGGGCTGGGCCAGCAGCAGGCGCGCCAGCGTCTCGGCCTTGGCGGCGCGCATGGAAATCTCGAAACCGTCCTCGCCCGTGTAGCCGGAGCGCGAAACGTGCGTGTCGACACCGCCCAGTTTCATGGACTGCGCGCTCATGAAGGGCATGTCGCGGATGGCGAGGTTGAGGCGGGCGAGCACGTCCACAGCTTTCGGGCCTTGCAGGGCGAGCAACGCCCGGTGCCCGGCGATGATAAGGCGGACGGATGGCGGCAGCGCGGCTTGCAGCAGTGCAAAATCCTCAGCTTTGCGCCCGGCGTTGACGATCAGCATCAGCGCGCCATCCTCATCCGGATCGCTCGCCCGCGTCACCATCAGGTCGTCGAGAATAGCGCCCTCAGCGTTCAAAAACTGCGTGTAGCGTTGCTGGCCCGGAGCCAGGCCGATAATGTCCGCCGGGCACAGCGCTTCGAGCGCGCGCGCCGTTGTTTCATGATCAGGGCCAACGAGAAAGGCTTGCCCCATATGCGAGACCTCAAACAGCCCGGCGTCACTGCGTGTGTGCAGATGCTCGGCCATGATGCCGGCCGGATACTGGATCGGCATGTCATAGCCCGCAAAACCGGCCATTTTTGCGCCAAGCGACAGGTGCAAGGCATGCAGAGGGGTTTTGAGCAGCGGAACGTCAGGGGCGGGTGTGTCGGTCATGCAGGGCAATCAAAAGAGCGCGCGGCGGCAGCAGGATAAATCCTGCCCTCGCGCCCCCTCTGTCCGCTGACCTGAGAGATTTCCCTGACGCAGACCATGCGACAAGTTACGCCCGTCGGTGGGCTTTGCCCGTCAGGGCAAAACCGCTTTCCAGAGTGTCATCCTCGCGCGGTCCATTGGCCTGAGCGTTTCCGGGGCGGTTGCGCCTTCGGCGCCAGCGGTGAAGCTGGTCTCTTCCGCGAGAGGTATTTTGACTGACCAAATAACCTTTAGCGGCGGGGCTGATTCTGTCAACCCGGCAAATTACCGCCGTCGGCGCACGCGTTGCACCGGGGCCGTTCCGGTTGCCCGTGCCCCGTCAAAGCCGACAACGATGGAATAGTCGTCTGTCGCGTCCTCGTGCTTGAAGGGCACGATGATCGGCTCGGTGACGAGGCTGAAGCTGCCCTGCGTTTCGCCGGCGGGCACAGTGACGGCAACCTTGTAGACTTTTGAAGTCTCGGCCTTCTGGTCGCTGTTGCGCTGGATGGCGACGCGCACCGGCACGCTGAAAGAGCCTGCCGACCCGGCAGGACCGATCAGCACGCGGCCCTCGACGCCAACACGCAGGGCAATCTGGCCATTGGCGACGGAGCATTCGCGCGCCGTGTCGCCCAGCGAATATTGATAGCGCACGGCGCTGCCGTCCTGCCCGCCGACACGCAGGGCGGCGAGGCCGTCAGGCACTTCGATGTCGGGACAGATGAGGCGGATGGCATTCGGGTCCGCCGCAGCGGGCGCGGGCGGCGCTGTGGGCCGGCCAAAAGCGAGAATATTGGCAACCGTGTTGGAGGCGCCGCCAGCGCCTGGATCAAGCGATGCCGCGCCGCCGCCACAGCCCGCAAGAGCCAGCGCCATCAGACCTGCCGCTGCCATCTTCACTAATGAACTCATTGGCCTCACCGCACCCATCAGCTATCTCCAAACACACCAAACGCCGGGCAAATATGGCGGCGGCAAGGCCGCACATCCAGGCTCACGGGAGTTTTTCAAAACCTTCCTTGAAGCCGCTGAGCGCGACCGGAATGCCGACGCCCTCTTCAGGCGTCTGGAAAATGTAGAATGTCGCCGATTGGCCAGTGCGCATCAACTCCATCAGCTTGTCTTCCATCACCACCTCGGCAATGCAGCCGTTGGGGAGGCAGCGGACGAATCCGGCGCGGCCCTGATCGGTTGCATCAACCTTGAGGCCAAGCCCGGCAGGCAACAGCACGCCGAGCGGAGCGACCACCCGCAGCAGGCGGCTTTTGCCGTCGGCAGTCTTCAGCACAATGACCACGAGCGTGACGCTCGGCTTGTCTTCGGCCGCGACGCTCTGGATCATGGCGCACTGCTCGCGCGCCGCGCCCGGCGGCGTCTCGCAACGGATTTCCCAGTCGCCGTGCTTGGACTTGACAACGCCCTGCGCCAGCGCGGCCTGCCCAAAAACCAGCATGCAGGCTGCGGCGCAAGCCACAAGCCAGACTGTCCTGATCCAGGGCATCCGCCCATTCGCTGCCACGAAAGCAATACGGCTCATCAAGTTCCTCTCCGCGCCGGGCATTCATGCCTGCCTGCGAATCACGCCAGGCGCCATGGACACCAATCATGACCGATCCGCGTAGCAAATGAACAGATCAAGTCAAGCGCGCCACTGCGCTGGCGGCCGGATTGCAGGACAGCGTTTTGCCGGGCGATCCCGTTAAAGCGCCCATATGCCGCATAATGGAGTTTTCTTGTGGCATTGCACTCAAGGCAAAATTATGGTTCTGGAACGCAGGTCCACGGCCTCGCTTGCGTTGTGATGCCTGGCGAGGCGAACCTCTTGCCTTTGGCGGGGGCAAAACCTGGACACTGGATAATGATCAGCCGCTGGCCCGTGCCAGCGCATGGGAGCGACAGCATATGCAATTTTCGCGACGCGGTCTCGCACTGTTGGGTAGCGCGGTTCTGGCAATTGCCGCGACCTCCGCAATGGCAGGCATTCTGGGCCAGCCTTCGCCGGGCCAGATTGGCTTTCAGGAGGGCGTGACGCCCATCGCGCATGAGATTCAGTGGTTTCATGACTGGCTGCTGACACCAATCATCACTGTCATCTCTCTGTTTGTGCTGGGACTTCTGGGTTACATCGTTATCAATTTTAACGAGAAGGCCAATCCGGTTCCCTCCAAAACGACTCACCACACCGGGCTTGAAGTGGCATGGACGGTCATCCCGGTGCTGATTCTTGTGATTATCGCGATCCCCTCCTTCCGCCTGCTCAACCACCAGCTGATCGAGCCAAAGGCCGAGGTGACAATCAAAGTCACCGGCAAGGTGTGGAACTGGATTTATGACTATCCGAAGGACCAGAGCGGGCCATTCAGTTTTGACTCGATCATCAAGGCGGACGCGGACCTCAAGCCTGAGCAAGGCGATGTGCGCATGCTTGCAGTTGACAATGAGGCTGTGCTGCCGGTTGACACGGTTGTGCGCCTTGAGATCACCTCGCAGGATGTTATCCACTCCTTTGTGGTGCAGGCCTTTGGTGTGCGCATGGACGCCGTGCCGGGGCGGCTGAACACTGTCTGGTTCAAGGCTGAGAAGGAAGGCATGTATTACGGCCAGTGCTCCAAGCTCTGCGGCAAGGACCATGCCTACATGCCCATTGCCATCCGCATTGTCGCCAAGGAAAAATACGCCGCCTGGCTGGTCGAGGCCAAGAAGAAATATGCCAGCAATGGCGCGCAACCGCTGGCAGTCGCCGCGATTGCCCCGGCTCTTCAGTAATTTTCAAAACACAGTCGAAGACAGCTTCGAGGAAGTATCAATATGGCCGGTTCTGCTTCTACCCACGATCATTCGCATGATGATCACGCGCATGCCACGCCCACGGGGTGGCGCCGGTTCATGTATTCCACCAATCACAAAGACATTGGCACGCTGTACCTGATCTTCGCGATCATAGCGGGCATCATCGGCGCGGCCCTGTCGGTGGCGATGCGCATGGAGCTGCAAGAGCCAGGCATCCAGATTTTCAAGGGCCTCGCCCAGATCATGGCGCATGCGGATGCTGACAATGCGCTCGACGCGGGCAAGCATCTCTACAACGTGTTCATCACCGGCCACGGCCTGATCATGATCTTTTTCATGGTCATGCCCGCCCTCATCGGCGGCTATGGCAACTGGTTTGTGCCCTTGATGATCGGCGCGCCGGACATGGCCTTCCCGCGCATGAACAATATATCGTTCTGGCTGCTGCCGGCGTCCTTCACGCTGCTGCTGATGTCGATGTTTGTTGAAGGCCCCGCTGGCGGCGTCGGCTTTGGCGGCGGCTGGGTCATGTACCCGCCTTTGTCCTCGCTCACCGGGCATCCCGGCCCGGCGATGGACTTTGCCATCCTGTCTATCCATCTCGCCGGTGCCTCGTCGATTCTCGGCGCGATCAACTTCATCACCACCATTTTCAACATGCGCGCGCCGGGCATGACACTGCACCGCATGCCGCTGTTCGCCTGGTCGGTGCTGGTCACCGCCTTCCTGCTGGTGCTGTCGCTGCCGGTGCTGGCGGGCGCCATCACCATGCTGCTGACTGACCGCAACTTCGGCACCACGTTCTTTGATCCTGCCGGCGGCGGCGACCCGATCCTGTTCCAGCATCTGTTCTGGTTCTTCGGTCACCCCGAAGTGTACATTCTGATTTTGCCGGGCTTCGGCATGATCAGCCACATCATCTCGACGTTCTCGAAGAAGCCGATCTTCGGCTACCTCGGCATGGCCTACGCCATGGTCGCTATCGGCGTCGTCGGCTTCGTCGTGTGGGCGCACCACATGTACACGGCCGGCATCAGCGTCGACACGCAGGCCTACTTCGTGTTCGCGACGATGGTCATCGCGGTCCCGACGGGCGTGAAGATATTCTCCTGGATTGCGACCATGTGGGGCGGATCCATCCAGTTCCGCGTGCCCATG
>JANLPP010000414.1:0-5364 GCA_031367295.1 Hyphomicrobiales bacterium
AAACTGCTCATTCAAATTTTGATTGAAATTTGCAATGACCTCCTTGAGCGCCTCGATCAAGGCCTTGGAGCCAAGCTCAGACAATTTTGCAAGGGACTCAATCTGCGCTTTCTTCAAAGCGTCAAGGCGGTCATTCGAATCCTGCCGAAGCAGCTTGAATTGCGAGATCAGCGTGCTCTCGTCATCGCCGGCAAGCGAGTAATGAATATTTTGTAGCCCGCGAACCACGTCCTCAACGGTAGGTTCACCTGCAATGGCTGTTCCAGATGCGGATTTGACGCCAAATATATAGTGGCGAAACTTCAGACTGAGTGCCCATCCGACGCCAAAAACCGACCCCCAAAATGCAGTTTTGAGTCCCGAAAGCAGGTCGGGCACGCTCGCCTGAATATTTGCGGTATCGAATTTTGACAGGCCTGCCGCGATACCGATGAAAGTCGCAAAAATACCAGTTGTAGTAAGAATAGTTGGCCCGTAGGCTACAGCCTTTTCGCTATATTTAAAATGGAAATAAATGGCGATTATCGAGATCGACAAAATGGATGCGCGCGCCATGAATGGCAGCTCGGCATATGTCTGGCTCAACGAGTCCATGTTTACCAATCGTCTCCCCGGACAGCACGTTCAAAGCTGCTGTTCCGCCGACATGTTTACGTATTAGTCCATATCCAGCCAACGATAGCAATCTTGACCAGATTATGTTCAAAATTAGTCACCCGAATTCCGAAGCAAAGACGACTTGCCGGATTCGCCACAATTTTGCCACTGGCGCTGAGGTGACCAAAAACCAGCGCGTAGTTGGCAAAAATGCGGCGGCAGCGGTTTTGACGCATGTCTCGACTCCCAACAAACCTTCCTATGTAGTTAAAATCATTCAACTATTCATCAAGAAAGCGGAGTCGAAATAGATACCGGGACAAAACAGGCAATTTGTAACACCAATCTCGACACCGATCTCGACTTCTGTTTCGACGTCTGTTTCGACACAGCCTTGCATGCCGCGCGCGCGGCACCATATGCGGGCCTGGAGGAGCCATGCCATGTCGAACATTTTTACCTCTGCCCAGCCCGTCCCCTATGCCGCCCTGCAAGGCGTGCGCACGCGGCGCATGCTGGCGGTATGCGTTGATTTTTTCATTGTCAGCCTGATCGTCCTCGGCATTGTGGTGATGACGCTTGGCCTGTCGCTGCTGATTTTGCCGCCGCTGTTTCCCATCGTCGCGTTTTTCTACAATGGATTCAGTGTGTCAGGCAGTGGCATGGGCACGCCGGGGATGCGCCTGCTCGACCTTTCCGTGCGCATGGCCGACACGGGCGGGCGGGTGCCGTTCATCAACGCCGCCGCCCATGGCGTGCTGTTTTATGTCAGCTGGCTGTTCCCGCCGGTGCTGCTGATTGCGCTGGCCACCCCCGACAAGCGCTGCCTGCATGACTTTTTTGCCGGGGTGATCGTCACCCGGCGCTGAAGCGCGCAAAAAAGGGCTTACGCGGCGCGCCGATGGTGTTAGGCTGGCGCTGATTTGCAGCCAGGAGCGCCGGAAGCGTGACAAAAGAGCCGCGAGACGCGCCGCAATTCTACCTGACAGCGCCTGCGCCCTGCCCCTATCTGCCCGGGCACGAGGAGCGCAAGGTGTTCACGCATCTGGTCGGCCGCCGCGCCGCCGCGCTGCATGACACGCTCAGCCAGAGCGGCTTCCGCCGCTCGCAAACCATCGCCTATCGCCCCGCCTGCGAGGCGTGCCGGGCCTGCGTCTCAGTGCGCGTCAAGACGGAAGAATTTGCGCCTGGCCGGAGTTTTCGACGCATTTTGGTGCGAAACCGCGACCTTGTCAGCACAATCGCACCGGCGCGGGCGACATCCGAGCAATATTCGCTGTTTCGCAGCTACCTCGACGCGCGCCATGGCGATGGCGGCATGGCGGACATGTCGGTGTTCGATTTTTCGCTGATGGTCGAAGATTCGCACATCAACACGCATATTGTCGAGTACCGCAGACGCGGACCCGACACGGCCATCAACGGGCGGGGCCAGGGGCCGCTGATTGCCGCCTGCATCATTGACCGGCTGGCTGACGGGCTGTCGCTGGTCTACTCCTTCTACGATCCTGAGCTTTCGGACCGCTCGCTCGGCACCTTCATGATACTCGACCAGATCGGCGAGGCGCAGCGCCGCAGCATGCCGCATGTCTATCTCGGCTACTGGGTCAAAGGCTCCCAAAAAATGAACTACAAAGCCGGCTTCCGTCCGCAGGAAAGACTCGGCATGACCGGCTGGGAGCGTGTAGGCCTCGAGGCCTGACGCCGCCAGCTGCAAGCAATAAGCAGAAACGCTTTGCTTATGCCAAAAACCTTGTGTGGTTGCGGTTGCACGAACAGTTAATTTCGTATAATTGCCCAAAAAGCTCTGCCGCCACTCGCCATTGTGCAAGATTCGCCAAATATATTGAACATGAAGTTCCAAATAAAGGATCAACAGAATGCAAAGCAGCCAATTGGGCAGACCCGGCGGGGTGTTGCTATGCGCGTTGCTGCTTGGCGGCTGCATTGAGGGACCTGTAGGACAAGGGCCGTCGGCAGGTCTTGGCTATACTGGAGATACAGGATCACTGTCCGCAGCCGCTCCGCAACTGAACGCGGCCCTGATAGACGCGCCATTGCCCGCCACGCGCGCCCCGGAACAAGTCGGGGTAGTGGCGCAGACACCAGATGATGCTGAAATCTCCACCCTGACCGCTTATGCGCCAACCGTGCCAGAACCAGCCCGGCAAAGCCGCCTTGCAACTGTGCCGCTGCCAGTGACGCGTCCCTTCAACGTGTTTGCCGGGACGGCACTGAACATTCCAGCCGCTGGCAAGACCATCCGCGCCGTGGTTACAGCGGACCAGCCGTCGGCCACCAGTGCGGGATCGCCTCTGCCAATGATCGCCGCGCAGACGCTGATCGGATCCGATCCTGCGACCACCCGCGCGCCTGCGCCCAAGGTTCAGCTCGCCTCGCTGTTTATCGAAGGTGCGCGCCATCTCCTGCCGACAAGCGAGGCGCTGGATCAGGGTGGCTTGATGGAAAAGCAGACGGAGGAGGTCGTGACATCCTGTTTTCCAGCCAGCCTCAAGGACGTTCTGGCTGATATTTCACAGCATTTTGGCAGCCCGGTCATTGTGACCTCCGGCTATCGTACCGCCGCCCACAACCGGCGCGCCGGCGGGGCCGGACATTCCTACCATGTGCAATGCCTTGCCGCTGACGTGCAGGTTGCAGGAATCGCGCCAAACGACATCGCCCGTTATGCCCGCACGCTGGACGCGGTTGGCGGTGTCGGGCGCTATGGCCATACCAAGTCTGTGCATGTCGATGTGGGCGAGCGCAAATTCTCCTGGTATGGGCTGCACCGGCGGCGGCACCGCAGCGCTTGACCGCGCGCATAGAAAAAGCAAGATCAGGCTGTTGTTTTGGCGCACCGAAACAAACAAGGCCAGCGCGGACATGCCGCGCTGGCCTGTATTTGTTGGTTAAAGCCGAAGTCGTCGCTGAGCTATATTCTACTCGGCGTCTTTTGCCTTGGCGGCCTTCTTGCTGTCGGCGCCGTCGGTGCGGGCCTTGAGAGCCGCGCCCAGAATGTCCCCGAGAGACGCGCCGGAATCGGCCGAGCCATATTGCGCGATCGCTTCTTTTTCCTCAGCCATTTCAAGCGCCCGGATGGATACGGACACTTTGCGGGCGCGGCGGTCAAACAGCAGGATGCGGGCATCCACCTTCTCGCCAACCGCGAAGCGCTCGCTGCGCTGGTCGGCGCGGTCGCGGGCAAGTTCGTTGCGTTTGATGAAAGCAGTGAAGTCGGTGCCGATAATCTTTACATCGATGCCGCCCTCTTTCACGTCAATGACTTCGCAGGTGACGACGGCACCCTTGCGCAGGTCACCCGACCCGCCCGCTGCGTCGTCGGTTCCGGCAGAGGCCGCAGGGCGCGAGGTTGCCGCTTCCCCGCCAAGCTGCTTGATACCCAGCGAAATGCGCTCCTTGACAACATCAACATCAAGCACTTTGGCCTTGACCATGTCGCCCTTTTTGAAGTCCTCAATTGCCTGCTCGCCGGATTTATGTGCATCCAGATCAGATAGATGCACCATTCCGTCGACATCGCCGTCGAGGCCGAGGAACAGGCCGAACTCGGTCTTGTTCTTGACCTCGCCTTCGACGATGGAGCCGACCGGATGGCGCTCGGCGAAGTTTTCCCATGGGTTGGCAAGGGTCTGCTTGAGGCCGAGCGAAATGCGGCGCTTGACCGGATCGACTTCGAGAACCGTGACGTCAACTTCCTCGGAGGTCGAGACGATCTTGCCTGGATGCACGTTCTTCTTGGTCCAGGACATTTCAGAGACGTGTATAAGTCCCTCTATGCCCGGCTCCAGCTCAACAAATGCGCCGTAGTCGGTAATATTGGTGACGCGCCCTTTCAGCTTCATCTTCAACGGATATTTGGCGTCAATCGACTGCCACGGGTCTTCCTGCAGCTGCTTCATGCCCAGCGAAATGCGGTGCGTGTCATGGTTGATCTTGATGATCCGCACCTTGACGCTCTGGCCGATGTTCAGCACCTCGGTCGGGTGGTTGACGCGCCGCCAGGCGATATCGGTGACGTGGAGCAGGCCGTCAATGCCGCCAAGATCGACAAACGCGCCGTAGTCGGTGATGTTCTTGACGGTGCCGTCAATGACCTGGCCCTCTTCGAGATTGGCCACGATCTCGTGGCGCTGCTCGGCGCGGCTCTCCTCCAGCACGGTGCGGCGCGACACGACAATATTGCCGCGGCGGCGGTCCATCTTGAGAATAACAAACGGCTGCACCACGTTCATCAGCGGGGCAACATCACGAACGGGACGTATATCGACCTGGCTGCGTGGCAGAAACGCCATTGCGCCCTCAAGATCAACGGTAAATCCGCCCTTGACCTGATTGAAGATGACGCCATCAACCTTGGTCTGGGCCTCGAAAGCTTTCTCAAGCTTGACCCAGCTTTCCTCGCGCCGCGCCTTGTCGCGCGAAATAACCGCCTCGCCAAGGGCGTTCTCGACGCGCTCGAGGTAGACTTCGACCTCGTCGCCAACCTTCAGGGGCGGCACGCCGGGGCCGGCAAATTCTTTCAGGGCGATGCGCCCTTCGGTTTTAAGGCCAATATCAATGACCGCGACATCTTTTTCGAGCGCGACAACCACGCCCTTGACGACGGTGCCTTCAAAAGCGTCCTTCTGGCCATAGCTCTCGTCGAGCATGGCGGAAAAATCCTCGCGCGTTGGCGCGTGGCTGTGAACTGACTGCATGTGGTCTCCTGGAATGCCCGTCTCAAAACGGGCGGCGCCGGGGGTT
>JANLPP010000472.1:0-2985 GCA_031367295.1 Hyphomicrobiales bacterium
GCAAGACAGCGCGTTGATGCTGCGCGTCAGCACCCGCCAAACAGCAAGACGCGATCTTGTCGCGCACTTCGCCTATCTTGCGGAGCACGCTGGTTCAGAGGTTGCTGAGCGGTTTTTGAGAAATGCGGAAATGAGTTTCTCAGGCCTCGCACATCAACCCATGATGGGTATGCCGCTGGCCCTGCGCCGCCCGGCATTAGTGGGCATGCGCAAGTGGCGCATCAAGGGTTTTGATAATCACCTGATTTTCCACCAGCCCAAACCGGAAGTTATTTCGATTGTGCGCGTATTGCATGCTGCAAGCGACTGGTGGAGCCTGTTGGCTTCGATGACAATTGAGGCCGGCGCCGCCCCCCTTGTAACTTGAATTCTGCCGCTTGTGCTACAGTTGCGTCAGCGGTGGCGGACGAGAGACCGGCCCCCCCTTGGGACACCAAGCCCGTGAGTGAGCAAGGGTCATCGTCCGCCGTTCCATCGAACCCGAACAGTCGCTTGGGCCGCTTTGCGAGCCCGCTTGCGCAAGGATGGGACCAGATGGACGCCATCGTTATCGGCATTGATGTTGCCAAAGACAAGCTGGATGTTGCCATCCGGCGCAATGGTGCGGTTGAGGCAAAGCCCTTTGTCGTCGACCGGGATGATGCGGGCCTCGAAGCCCTGGTGACCCGGTTGCGGTCACTATCGGGCATCAGGGCGATCGGGCTTGAAGCCACCGGCGGCTATGAAACGGTTGTTGCCGTGAGCCTGGCTGCGGCGGGGCTTCCGGTGGTTGTGGTCAATCCGGCGCAGGTGCGGGATTTTGCCAAGGCCCTCGGCAAGCGGGCCAAGACAGACCCGATTGATGCGCAGGTGATCGCGCATTTTGTTGAAGCGACGAAGCCAGAAATCCGGCCTTTGCCGGACGAGGCAACCCAGGCTTTCGCCGATCTTGTGGCCCGCCGCCGCCAGATCGTGGCGATGATCGGGGCCGAACAGCAGCGGAAAAAGCGAACCAGAAACAACAAGTTGCTGAAGTCTATCGAGCGCCTGCTGGTAGCCCTGCAGAAAGAATTGTCGGAAATCGACAGCGCTATCGGCGATACAGTGCGCGGCTCGGCGCTCTGGTGCGAGAAAGAGGACCTGCTGTGCTCGGTGCCCGGCGTTGGCCCGGTGATCGCCCGCACGCTGCTTGCTGAAATGCCGGAGCTTGGCACGCTTGACCGCCGCCAGATTGCCGCGCTTGCGGGCCTTGCCCCTTACACGCGCCAATCCGGACAGTGGAAGGGCAAGAGCTTCATCGGTGGCGGCAGGGCAACCGTGCGCACGGCGCTGTTCATCGGGGCGCTGGTAGCTGGCAGGCACAATCCGGTACTCAAACGCTTCAGGGAGACCTTGATCGCGGCGGGCAAACCAAAAATGGTGGCCGCCATCGCTGTCGCCCGCAAACTCCTCACCATCCTCAACGCCGTCCTGCGCGACAAGGCAACATGGAACCCGGAGATGTCACATGCCAGACCATGAACACTCTCCTGAACCAGCAGACAGCCGACACGCATCAGCGCCAGGCGGGAACATCAGGGCGCGCGCGCAAGCGCAAGCCCGGATGTTCCCGCCTGGCGCAAAAAACAAGAAATCCGCCAAATCCCCCTTGACCCGGAAGACAGTCGCTCACACCTTGATCGGATACGCTGTTGGCAATGCTATGAACATGGCCTCGACGCTCGCCGCCTATGCGGCGATCTGCCGGGAGACCGGTCGGCCCTTCGTCTTTCCGGGGTCTCTGGAACAATACGTGGGCGCCATCGACGTGACAGACGGGCGCATATTGGCAAAGCACCTTGAGTGGGCGTCAACCACGCCCGCTGCCGCCAACGCGGCCTTCAATGTGGTGAACGGCGAAATTTTCCGGTGGAATTGGCTATGGCGCGGCTGGCAAAATATTTCAACCTCGAAGCCGGCGACTATCCAGGGCGCGCGACGCCACTTGCAGAAAGCGCCGCAGGCATGGAAACTGTGTGGGACGCGATCGTTGCCAAGCATGGCCTTCAGAAAAATCCGCTCGGCCGGATTGCCTCCTGGTGGCATTCCGATCTGGATTTGGGCCGCACGATCGAAAACTTCGCAGACATGACAAAGAGCAGGAACCTCGGCTTCCTGAGTTACCAGAACACCGTGCAATCCTTCTATGACGCCTTCGACCGGTTGCGGAGGGAAAAGATCGTGCCCTGATGAAGAAGCCGCAATGTGATGATCAAGGCATGGCATCCTCAATTCATACGTTGGCAATCCGGGCGAGCGCGGTTGGTGTTGCCGCAGCAAGAAACGGGGGCGCGTCAGGCGGTATTGTCAACTCAGCAGCTTTATTGCCCGCCGTCTCGCTGGCCCCGACATCGTGAGCCGCTGGAAAGAATTCCCTGCGCCTCACACACAAAACCGCAGTATGAGACGTCCGTCAGTCGAGTAATCTGCATCGAATATGCCGGGCTTTCGCTATTCGCGCCAAGGCCGTTTTTCTCGGGTATGCAAGCCTTGCAAAGCTTTGGCCGCGTCGCCATTGCACTTAGCCGGGGCATGGTAGACGTATTGTTTCAACGGAGAAAAGCAATGACCAAACGCATCGTGTTCACCGGCGGGACCGGCAAAGCCGGCCGCCATGCAGTGCCGCATCTTCTGGCAAAAGGCTATTCAATTCTTAATGCGGATTTGAAACCCCTCGATCTGCCCGGCGTCAACACGCTGGTCGCCGACATGACTGACAGTGGACAGGTCTTCAACGCGCTGACGGCGCATTTTGGTTTCGACGGGTTCAAGGCAGGCAAAGTGCCAGCCGCGCCTGACGCAGTCGTCCACTTTGCGGCTATCCCAAGGGTGCTCATCGAACCGGACAATGTGACCTTCGCAGCCAATGTCATCAGCACGTATAATGTCATTGAAGCGGCGATGAAACTCGGCGTTCGCAAGGTTATTATTGCATCAAGCGAGACGACCTATGGCGTATGTTTTGCA
>JANLPP010000475.1:0-1832 GCA_031367295.1 Hyphomicrobiales bacterium
GAGAAACTCATTTCCGCATTTCTCAAAAACCGCTCAGCAACCTCTGAACCAGCGTGCTCCGCAAGATAGGCGAAGTGCGCGACAAGATCGCGTCTTGCTGTTTGGCGGGTGCTGACGCGCAGCATCAACGCGCTGTCTTGCGCGCTTCGATTCTGGCCAATGCCTCCTGCCGGATCGCGCGCCAATCGGCGGGCGTCAGTTCGCTCTCGGCGCTGCTCAGACCTTCGAGCAACTTGGCTTCAAGCTGTTCGTTTGCTTCGCGCTTCTCATCAGCGCGGATTAGCTCACGCACATATTCGCTGGCGCTGCTGTAGCGCCCGGTCGAAATCTGCCCGTCAACGAAATGCTTGAGTGGCTCAGGCAGAGAAATGTTCATGCTTTGCAAACGGCTATCTCCCATCTAACCGAAAGATTGCCACGGATGGCAGAAAATGGCAATGTATGCCATACTATAAAATTGACGAATTTCGATCTGCATTGAGTTCGGCTCACCCTTTTTTGCGGTGTTCCCCCAATGGGGGGACATCGCCAGTATCGATTCGGCGGCGGCGACCGCACGCAGCGGGCAGAACAAAAACAAATCCGTTGCAGCAAACCGCAGCGCCCCCCTCACTTGCCCTTCTCCGCCTTGCACACAATATCCCCGCTCGTGCAGGCAATCCCCACAGTCGAACACTTCGCCTTGCCGTCGTCGCCGCGCTTGCAGACAAAGCAGGCGTCGCTCCATTCGAGGCAGCCCGGGTTTTTCTCCGCCCAGCTTTGCGAGGCGGGCGGCTCGGTTTCCAGCACGGAATATCGCGGCACGAGGCTGGCTGGCGCAATAATCGCAGCCGCCAGCAAGGATGCAGCCAGCGCCGCGCCCAGATGGGTGGCGGGCAACCGGTTTGATGCGAGGCGCATTGTGTCGCTGCTCATGTGGCTCTCCGCAAAAAATCCAGTCATCCGGCAATCGCGCCACTCTAGTCTGCCTTCCAGGGGAAGGTCCATGTTTCTGTCAGGGTGCGCGCCCCGGCCCGCAGAAACACCCGCAGGCTGGTTGTCTGGCCCGGCTCAGCCTGCACATCAATGCCCGCGCGAAAGCCGCCCGTATGCGCGTTGGGCACGAGGAACGTGCGCGTGATCTTGCCATTCGCGGCGGAGGCCACGGCTTCCACCTGGCCCGGGTCGGCGCTGAAGAAACCAAGCTCGCCGCCGGCAAAATCCACAATGAAACGCGCCGAGCCGGGCGCGGCGGCCTCGGCGGACCCAAGCGCCCGCGCCTGCGTCCGGTAGGTATTGATCGCCCGCCCGCCCGGGGACAGGCGCGCGCCATCACCAAGGGCAGTGATGCGGTAGCCGAAAGTGAAAGGCCTGCCCGGCTCCAGCGGCTGATTCGGCACAAAGGCGGCGACAATATTGTCATTGGTTTCATCACCGGTCGGCAGTTCGGCCAGTTCGACGCGGCCATCGCCCCAGCCCTCGCGCGGCTCGACCCAGTAGGTCGGGCGGCGCTCGTAGCCCAGATCAAGGTCCTGATAATGTTCGAAGGCGCGATCGCGCTGCACGAGGCCAAAGCCCCTCATGTCGTGGTCAATAAAGGCCGAGGTCTCCGCCTGCGCCGGGTTGCGCAGGGGCCGCCAGATCCATTCGCCTGCGCCGGTGTGGATCAGCAGGCCATCCGAATCATGCGCCTCGGGCCGGAAGTCGCCGGGCACGCGCCGGTCATTCTCGCCGCTGAAAAACATGGAGGTCAGCGGGGCAAGGCCCGCGTTGGCGATAGTGCGGCGCGCAAACAGCGTTGCTGCCGTATCAATGATGGTTTCCGCGCCGGGATATATGTCGAAGCGGTAGGC
>JANLPP010000008.1:0-14225 GCA_031367295.1 Hyphomicrobiales bacterium
GACGGCATCGGCGCGACCGAGATGCTGCATATTTTCATCACCAACCGCCTCGGCGATCTGGCGGCGGGATCGACCGGAAAACCGGTTGCGGGCTACGAGGCGCGCATTGTGGGAGAGGACATGGAGGAACTGCCGCGCGGCACAGTCGGGAGTCTGGCGGTGCGCGGGCCAACCGGTTGCCGCTATCTGGCCGATGCGCGCCAGCTTGCCTATGTGCGCGATGGCTGGAACCTGACCGGCGACAGTTTTGTCCAGGACGAGCTGGGCTATTTTCATTTCGCGGCGCGCTCCGACGACATGATCATCTCGTCGGGGTACAATATCGCCGGGCCGGAGGTTGAGGCCGCGCTGCTCGCGCATGCCGATGTGCTGGAATGCGCGGTGATCGGCGTGCCGGACGCTGAGCGCGGCCAGATTGTCGAGGCGCATGTTGTGCTCGCCGCCGGCGCAGCGCCCGACGGCCTGACACGCAAGCGGTTGCAGGACCACGTCAAGGCAGCAATCGCGCCCTACAAATATCCGCGCTCGGTCAAGTTCGTTGATGCCCTGCCCAAAACCCAGACCGGCAAGATCCAGCGCTTCCGGCTTCGCGGCGGAGAATAGGCCATGACTGTGAAGCCCTATGATCCGGCCAGCGAAGGCGCGCAAATGTCTTTCGACGGGCGCATGTCCTATGGCGACTACCTGCATCTGGAGCGCCTGCTGGAGGCGCAGACGCCGCTGACGCCGGCGCATGACGAGCTGCTGTTCATCATCCAGCACCAGACCTCCGAATTGTGGATGAAGCTGGCGATCCATGAGCTGCAGGCGGCGATCAGGGCCATCCACAATGACGAATTGCAACCGGCTTTCAAGATGCTGGCACGGGTTGCCCGCATTTTTGAGCAGCTGACCGGCGCGTGGGATGTGCTGCGCACCATGACGCCCAGCGACTACACGTCATTCCGCAGCTCGCTGGGGCAATCCTCCGGCTTCCAGTCCTGGCAATACCGGGCGATCGAGTTTCTGGCGGGCAACCGCAATCCGGCCATGCTGCGCCCGCATGCGCACCGCGCGGACACGCTGGCAAAGCTCGAGGCCATCCTTGCCGCGCCCGGCCTCTATGATGCGGCTTTGCTGCTGCTGGCGCGCCGCGGCTTTGACATTGGCGCTGAGGCGCAGCGCACCGACTGGCGGCAGACGCGCAGCGAAAACAGCAGCGTCCTGGCAGCCTGGAAAACCGTCTACCAGTCACCTGCCGAACATTGGATGCTCTATGAGCTGGCCGAAAAACTGGTCGATTTCGAGGATTATTTCCGCCGCTGGCGCTTCAACCACGTAACCACGGTCGAGCGCATCATCGGCCTCAAACGCGGCACTGGTGGCACGGCGGGCGTGTCCTATCTGCGCAGGATGCTCGACGTCGTGCTGTTTCCCGAACTGTGGAACCTGCGCACCGAACTCTAGGGCGCAGCTTGCAGCGCCCGCACCCACACAGGAGCACCTCAATGCACACAATCCTGCAGCCGGAAGGCTGGGCCAGACCGGTCGGCTATGCCAACGGCATTGCGGCGCGCGGGCGGCAGGTGTTCGTTGCGGGCCAGATCGGCTGGAATGGCCAAAGCGTGTTCGAGACCGACGATCTTGTAGGGCAGGTGCGCCAGAGCCTTGAAAATATTGTTGACGTGCTGGCTGTGGCTGGCGCTGGTGCACAGCACATCACCTCGATGACGTGGTATTTTACCGACAAGGCCGATTATCTGGCTAACCTCAAGGGCATTGGCCAGGCCTGGCGGGAGGTCATCGGCAAACACTACTGCGCCATGGCGGCCGTGCAGGTCAGCGCCCTGATGGAGGACCGCGCCAAGGTGGAAATCCAGGCCATCGCCGTCGTGCCGGATTAATACCAGGGGCCGGCAAGCTTTGTATGCAAGATACAACAGGATTTTAGAATGACGGATTTTGCGCAAACGCGGGCCATGTTCCATCTGCCGGAAGGAATGGTCTATCTCGACGGCAATTCGCTTGGGCCATTGCCGCTGGCGGCCATGCAGCGTGTCGCGCGCACGCTGCAGGACGAATGGGGCGGACAGCTGATCAAGGGCTGGAACACCGCAGGCTGGATGGTGCAGCCTCGCCGCATCGGAGACCGCATCGGCAGACTGATTGGCGCGCCGGAAGGCACGGTGACCATGGGCGACACGCTGTCGGTCAAAGTGTACCAGGCGCTGGCGGCGGCACTGGAGCTGTGTCCTGACCGCCGCGTGATCCTCTCGGACACCGGCAATTTTCCCTCCGACCTGTATATGGCTGAGGGCCTGATCCGGTCGCTGGACAGGGGTTACACGCTGCGCACTGTCGCGCCGGAAGCGGTTGAGGCGGCCATAGACGGGACTGTCGCGGTCCTGCTGCTGACCGAGGTGGATTACCGCACCGGCCGCCTGCATGACATGCAGGCGCTGACCCGCAAGGCCCATGCGGCGGGCGCGCTGACGGTATGGGATCTGGCGCATTCAGCAGGCGCGCTACCGGTGGATGTGACCGCAACGGGCGCGGATTTCGCCGCGGGCTGCACCTACAAATACCTGAATGGCGGCCCCGGTGCGCCCGCGTTCATCTATGTCGCGCCCAAACATGTGGAGCAGGTGCGCCCTGCCCTGTCCGGCTGGCTTGGCCACGCGGAACCCTTCGCCTTTGATCTTGACTACCGCGCCGGACTGGGGATCGAGCGGATGCGGGTGGGCACACCGCCGGTTATTGCGCTGGCGGCGCTGGAAGCCGCACTCGACGTCTGGGAGGGTGTCAGCATGGGCGCTGTCCGGCAGGCCTCGATTGCGTTGATCGACCGTTTTATCGGCGAGATCGAGGCGCGCTGTTCTGACCTGACGCTGGCCTCGCCACGTGACGGCGCAAAACGCGGCAGCCAGGTTTCGTTCCGCCATTCAAACGGCTATGCCATCATGCAGGCGCTGATCGCGCGCGGCGTCATCGGTGATTTCCGCGCGCCCGACATTGTCCGTTTTGGCATTGCGCCGCTCTACATCGACGAAGCCGATGTGCTGCAGGCTGTCAGCGTGATTGAGGATGTGATGCGCAACCGCCGCTGGGATGATGAAAAATACAGCCGGAAGGCGCTGGTGACCTGAGCGGCAGCGGCTTCCCCTGGCGCGCCCTCACGGCGGCAGCGCGGCAAAATGCCCGTCAATTCTGGCTTTCACCCAGCGCCAGGCCTCCGCCTCTTCCGGTCCGGCGGTCTTGGTGATGGCGATCTGCAGGTAAGCCAGCTCGCTCTCGACTTTGCCGCGCGGCAGCATGTGCAGGCGGCTGGCCAGGATGCAGGCCTCGATCACGGCGGATTTGGCGCGGCTGTAACCGCCATATCCGCCATGCGTGACGCGTTTTGCCACCCGGCAGTGGAAGCGCGGGCGCTGCGCGTCCTCAGTCACATGCGCCACCGCCAGTTCCTCATGCGCCACGCAGGCGGCGAGGCGGGGCACCGCGCCCGCGTCCGCGACCAGCGGCCAGTCGCGCCGCCCGGTGAGGCAGCCCGCAAAAATCCGCACATCGTCCACATGGTTGAGCACCGCGAAAGGGACGGCGGCCAGATTGTCGAGCGTGGTGGAAGGGCGGAATGGCGCGATGATCCAGCCCGCAGCCTCGCCGATCACACCCAGCGGCGCGATATGGACGCGGCCATCGGCGCTGATGCTGGTGACGATTGTCTCGCGGATCATCGGCATCGGGCGCGCCTACAGGGGCGCGGCGCCAAGATAGGCCGCCCACAGGGCCCGCAGATAGTTGACCCACACAAGATAGGCACCCGCCCATACCAGAGCCACCAGCGTCACCGAGCCGAGGAACTCCAGCACAAAGCGGAAGCTGCTGGCAAACCAGTGACGCCAGCGCCCGCGCCGCGCCGCGCGCGGGTGCGGCCGCTGCGCCGGGCTGGCGGCGGCGAGGGGCGCTGCGACAGGCGCATGCGCCTCAAGAAATGCCGCGCCTGACACGACACCGGGCGCCAGCATGGTGATTTGCGCCGAGGCCTGAGCCTTGTCGCGCTCCACCAGGCGGCGGGCGATATAGGCGGTGATGGCGTCCACCATCGTGTCGATGCGCTCGCTTTCGGCAATCGTCACACGGCCGTGGCGCGCATCCTGCACAAAGCGGTAGCCGCGCCGGTCGCGCGCCATATCCACAAACGCGATCATGTCGATGAACAGTCGCGGCCGGTCGCCGGGCACGACGCCTGCGTCAAAAATATCGACCCCTTCGGGCACCTGCGCCAGCACCGGTTGAATCGCCTCGTGCAAAGCCTCCAGCCGCGCCAGCTCGGCGCCCCGCAAATCGTCAATCACGTCGGAGCGCTCCGCTTCCTCGACGCGCGCCCGGCGCACAGCGGCGGTCAGGCTCGGCGCCGCCACCCGCAAATGATCCGCCCGCCTGTCGTTCATAAAAGCCCCCGAAACCACTTTCGCCACGCTCTATACAGGAAGCTTTCCGCGCATGCGAATCGCGCTGCGGCGGATTTTTGTTGCAAGCTTGCGCAAAATGGCCTTTGTCTGCCGCCAATTCCCACCCCGCAGCTTCCGGCCTTGAACCGGACATGAGGCGTTCATCACATGACCAGCGCCGCTGCGCTCCTGCCTCCGGGCCTGAACTCGCTTGACATCGCCAAGCCGCCGCATCTGACGCGCGTCGTCGTCGCCATGTCGGGCGGCGTCGACTCGTCGGTTGTCGCCGGGCTGCTGGCGGGCGAGGGCTATGACGTCATCGGTGTCACGCTCCAGCTTTATGACCATGGCGCGGCCACCCACCGCAAGGGTGCCTGCTGCGCTGGCCAGGACATTCACGACGCCCGCAATGTCGCGGCGCGGCTGGGCATTCCGCATTACGTGCTGGATTATGAAAGCCGCTTCCGCGAAAAGGTCATCGCGCCCTTCGCCGAGGCCTATGTGGCAGGCGAGACGCCGATCCCCTGCGTCGCCTGCAACCAGCATATCAAGTTCGCCGACCTGTTTGACACGGCGCGCGACCTCGGCGCGGACGTGCTGGCCACCGGGCATTACATCACCTCGCGGGCCGAGCCGGACGGCGGACGGGCCCTGTACCGCGCCGCTGACGCCAGCCGCGACCAGAGCTATTTTCTGTTCGCCACCACGCAGGCGCAGCTGGCCATGCTGCGGTTTCCGCTGGGCGACCTGGCAAAGGCCGATGTGCGGGCATTGGCGGCGTCTTATGGATTGTCCGTCGCTGAAAAAAGCGACAGCCAGGACATCTGCTTCGTGCCAACCGGCAAATATGCCAGCGTGATCGAGAAGCTGAAGCCCGGCGCGTCCGTGAGCGGCGAGATTGTGCATCTCGACGGCCGGGTGCTGGGGCGGCACGCGGGTGTCATTCACTACACCATCGGCCAGCGCCGCGGGCTTGGCATCGCCTCGCCTGAACCGCTCTACGTGGTGCGCATTGATGCGGGCGCGGCGCGCGTTATTGTGGGCCCGCGCGAAGCTTTGCTGACCGCCCGGCTGGAACTGCGCGATGTCAACTGGATTGGCGGCAGCCCGCCCCGGAGCGGGATGGAGATTGCGGTCCGCGTGCGCTCGACCCGCGCCCCGGCTGCCGCGATTCTCACAGCCGTGATGCCGGACGGCGCGGCCAGCATCGAGCTGCTGACCGGCGAAGATGGCGTGTCGCCGGGCCAGGCTTGCGTTTTCTATGCCTCGGCGGAGCCGCGCGCACGGGTTCTGGGTGGCGGGTTTATCCGCGCCGCGCAGGGGCCGGTCGCGCCTTTGACGATGCCTGGCGCATTGGCGCCGCTTCCCTTCGCACTGCGTTAACACTGTTGCGACTTGGCCAGGTTTAACCGCCACATTTAACATTTTGTTTTGTTGAATTTACCATACGGCAACAAATTCCACTGAAAGTCAGGGAGGATTTTGCGCAAGTTGCGGGCCGCCACCGGCCGGAGTTGCCATGTCTTTCTAATTTTCTTGCAAGGAATTTGAAATGCCGGGACACAGGTTATTGCAGGCAGCCCGCCGCGCGTTTGACGGCGACCTGGCAGTATTTGGCGGCCCCGATATTGTTCCTGGACTTGCAGGTCGTGTCCGTGCCGCCCAGATTGAGGTTGTGCACCGCTATACGCCGTGGATGATGGTGGCCTGCATCACCAACGCCTGCGTTCTGGTCGGGGCCATGGCGCAGACACCGAAGTTTCTGTTGGCCCTTGTGTGGGCTGGGTTTGTCTGCCCGGCCGCCGCTGTCATTTACGTGCGCTGGTGGAGCGCCCGCAATGCGCCGCCACGCTCCAGTGTCTCGCCCCGGGCGGTGCATCGCACGGTCGTCAACGCCGCAATCTACGGGCTGGCCTGGGGACTTGCGCCGATACTGTTTTTTTCCGGCGGGTCTCAAACGACAGACCTCGTTATCGTCTGCCTCTGCGCCGGCATGATGTGCGGCGGTGCTGTTGCGCTGTCGACAATTCCGGTGGCGGCGCTGGTCGCCACGGCAGGCATTTCGGCAGGCGCCGCCTTCGCTTTCCTGCGCGCAGGTGACGGCCTGCACGTGCTGGTTGGCGTGTTGCTGGTGTCCTACACGGCGGTTCTTGTCAAAAGCAGCCTTTCACATGCCAATGTGTTTGCGGCGCGCATGCTCGGACATATTCAGGGCGAGCAGCAGCGCGAGGTTATCGGCATGCTGCTGTGTGAATTCGAGGAAAGCGCCAGCGACTGGCTGTGGGAAATCGACGCCAGCCAGCGTATGGTGCATGTCTCCGCCCGTCTCGCGGCGCTGATGCACTGTCCGATGGACGCGCTTGTCGGCAAACCCTTTACCGAGGTCATCGCGCCCTGCGCCGACGCGTTCGAGAACATGATGAACAAGGAACGCGTTGAGCTTATCGCGCGCCTGCACGAAGGCTCACCGTTCCGCAATCTGGCTGTGTCGGTTGTTGTGCGCGGCGAGCGGAGACTGTGGTCGCTGACAGGAAAGCCGGTCTGGTCGGTGGACGGCGTGATCGAAGGGTTCCGCGGGGTCGGAACCGACGTGACCGAGGCGCGTGCCGCAGAGGAGAAAATCCGTCATATGGCGCGCCATGACGCTTTGACGGGATTGCCAAACCGGGTATTTTTCTATGACGAGCTGGAAACGGCCCTGGCGCGCCTGAAGCGCTCCAACGAGGCTTTTGCAGTGCATTGCCTTGATCTTGATCATATGAAGGAAGTCAACGACAGTCTTGGGCACGCAAGCGGCGATGCCATGCTGGTTGCGGTTGCGACCCGACTGCGCAGCCTGATGACCGAAAAAGATACATTCGCGCGGGTAGGCGGCGATGAATTCGCGATTATCCAGGCGGGCGCGGCAAGCGCGGAGGATGCGTCCATCCTCGCGGCCAATATCGTGCAGTGCCTCGCCGGGCCGCTTGTGGTCAATGGCGCGTCCATCGCTCTTGGCGCCAGCATTGGCATCGCCATGGCGCCATCCGATGGCACCGACGCTGACACGCTGCTCAAGAATGCCGATCTGGCACTGTACCGCACCAAACACACGGGCCGGGGCGCCTTTCATTTCTTTGAGCCGGAAATGAATGCGCGCGCGCGAGCCCGGCGGCAGCTGGAGGCAGACTTGCGCAAGGCGCTGCAGGGCAATGAATTCCAGCTGCATTATCAGCCGCTTATTGACGTTTCCTCAGGCAGGATCAGCGGCTGCGAGGCTCTGCTGCGCTGGCAACACCCGCAGCGCGGGTTGGTGATGCCTGCCGATTTTATCCCGCTGGCAGAGGAAACCGGCCTGATTGTTGCCATCGGCGCATGGGTGATCCGGCAGGCATGCTGGCAGGCCGTGACCTGGCCCGATGACATTCGCGTTGCTGTCAACCTGTCTGCGGTGCAGTTCCGCAGCCCCGGCCTGCTGGCCGTGATCAGGGCTGCGCTGGCCGAAACCGGGCTGGATGCGCGGCGGCTGGAAGTCGAGGTGACGGAATCAGTCCTCATTTCCGAGAAGGAAACAGCAGAAGCCATTCTTGGCGCGCTTCGACTGTTGGGTGTGCGCACGGCGCTGGATGATTTTGGCACAGGCTATTCCTCGCTGAGCTATCTGCGGCAGATGCCTTTCGACAAGATCAAGATCGACCGCTCCTTCATCAATGACCTGATGACCCAGCCTGACTGCGCGGCCATCGTGCACGCGCTTATCGGTCTGGCCGGCAACCTGCGCATGAGCATCACCGCCGAGGGGGTAGAAACGCATGAGCAGCTGACGCATCTGCGCGAGAAAGGCTGCGGCGAGGCGCAAGGCTTCCTGATTGGCCGGCCCGGCCCGGCGGCGCAATTCGCTGCCTTGATCAACGCGCAGTCCGGCACCGGTGGTTCTGCCGCAGAGCGGGCCGCAGCCTGAACATGGCGGGAAGCGATCCGGCAGGCAAAGCTCCAGCCAGAAAATCCGTCGCCGAGCGGCTGCGCCATCGCCTGTTTCACACATATTTCCGGATTGCGCGCGGCATGACACTGGGCGTGCGCGGACTGGCGCTTGACGCTGAGGGACGCGTGTTTCTGATCCGCCACACTTATGTGCGTGGCTGGCAGCTGCCCGGTGGCGGCGTTGAGACCGGCGAGACGCTGCGCCAGTCGCTGGAGCGTGAGCTTGCCGAGGAGGCGAACATCGAAATGTCCGGCGAGCCGCAGCTGCTTGGCGTCTATTTCAACCGTCACGCCTCGCGGCGCGATCATGTTGCGGTCTATGTGCTGCGGCAGTTTCACCAGACCGCGCCAAAACTCCCGGACCATGAGATTGCCGCCTCGGGGTTTTTTCCCGTCACTGCCCTGCCGGAGGGCACAACGCCAGGCACGCAGGCCCGCATTCAGGAGGCGCTGGGACTGAGCCCCGTCACGGCCGACTGGTAGACCCTATTGATTCACCCCCGCCAAGCGCCGTAAAGCCGCATTATGACTGATCTCACCCTCTCCATCGCGCCGGAGCGTCCGGAAGATGCCCCCGCCATTGAACGCCTGAACGAGCGCGCCTTTGGCCCCGGGCGCTTTGCCCGGTCAGCCTACCGCCTGCGCGAGGGTGCCGCGCATGACCCGACACTGTCGTTTGTGGCGCGCGTCGGCACCTTGCTGGTCGGGGCCAACTGCATGACGCCGGTCAGCTGCGGCCAGGGAAAGGCGCTGCTGCTCGGCCCCCTGACGGTCGAGCCGGCTTTCCGGGCGCGCGGCATTGGCCGGGCGCTGGTCGAAGCCTCGCTTGGCGCTGCCCGGCAGGCCGGCCACCGGCTGGCACTGCTGGTGGGTGACGAGCCTTACTATGGCCGCCTTGGATTTCGCCGCGTGCCGCCAGGGCGGCTGATCATGCCAGGCCCGGTCGATCCGGCGCGCCTGCTGGTGTGTGAGTTGCAGCCCGGCGCGTTTGAAGGGGTCAGCGGCGCGATTGCAGCATTGCGGATTTAGCCACAATCGCGCTCACGCAGGCAAGCTGAGAGGAACCCGCGCCGTATCAACGGCCATACGGCCAACGCGCCCCGGCGCTCACGAGCGCGCCATC
This sequence comes from Hyphomicrobiales bacterium, assembly GCA_031367295.1. GTDB lineage: Bacteria > Pseudomonadota > Alphaproteobacteria > Rhizobiales > Beijerinckiaceae > JANLPP01. The sequence continues at coordinate 9,517 of JANLPP010000008.1, forward strand.
AGCTCCACCGCGCGCCCGTAAATGCGCAGCCGAACCGCCTCGTCGAGGCCTTTCAGCACATTAAAATAGGTTCTGCCAGCCTCGCAGAGTCGTGTGTCCGCAATCGGCGGTTCGGGACTCTTGCCGTCCACAAACGCCTCGATTTCGGCGCGCGACAGGCCACCCTTGGCCAGCGCGGCCTCGAAGAGCGCCAGATCCGCTTCGTTTGGGGCACCCCGCTCAAGCCGGGTGCGCTGCCCGTCAGCGATGGCGGCAAGCCCGGTTTGCGCCATTTCAGCGACCAGCGGGCGGTTTTTCGCGGCAAAGTCAAAATAACCCTGGCTGGTATTGCCGTAGATGAAATCGACGCAGAGCCGTGCGTCACTCAGCGCCAGCGCTCCGGCGACCTTGGCCTGCACCACAAATATCGCCTCCAGCGCCGGCGCGGAGGCCCGCGCCGCCGAGGCACCGCGTGTCTGGCTGAGGCTGCTCACCGCCTCGGTGACGTAGATGTCGGCACTCTCCGAGCCGCCTGCCAAGGCGCGGCGGCTGGCGAATTTAGCCAGCAGGCGGGCGTAATCATTGGGAAACGCCGCGTTGAGGGCAAACAGGAAAGGCGCATAGTCCGGCGCGCTTTTCAAAACGGCGTCAACGTCCCGCCGTGCTGCCTCGGGCGATATGGCCCGCAGGCCAGCGCCGCGCCCCGCATCCCACGGCATGCGCCCGTTTTTGAACCAAAAGCCGCCAAGCCCCGCCGAACTGACAAGGATCACAGCCAGAAAAGACAGCAAAAGCCGGAACCGTGTCATGACCGTAGCGATAAGCGATCACGCACGCGCGGTCTAGTGGGCGCGCGACCGCCTCGCCAGCGCGGCCCGCAGCCCGGACGGCCGGGCGTTTCCAGCGACGCCTCACTGCCGCACGGCGCGCGCGAGATTGTCCGCCTTGTCCATGCCCACCGCCTTGTCGAGGCCGTGCAGGTCCACAAGCCGCGCCGAATTGACGTCGGCCTGCGTGAAGTCCGCGCCTGCAACCTCCGCCCCGGTCAGGTCCGCGCCGCCCATCGTTGACCCGCGCAGGTTGGTGTTGGTCAGGTTGGCGTCGCGCAGAACCGCAAATTCGAGGTCAACCCGCGACAGGTTTGCGCCCGAAAAGTCCGCGCCGCTCAATTTTGCCGATTTCAACACGGCGCGCATCAGACCCATTGACTGGTTTTTCATATCAGCGCTCAGGTCCGCCCCCCGCATGATAGCGCCAGTCAGGTCCGCGCCAGTAAAATCGCCAGCGACACGGGCCCTGGTGAAATCAGCGGCCGGAAAACGCGATTTTTGCAGCTGGGCGGCAAAAATGCTCGCGCCGACAAAGCTTGCCCGGCTGAAATCGGCCTCAAGCGCCCAGACCTGATCGAGAATCGCGCCGTCAAACCGCACCCCGGCCAATTTGCACTTGTTGAGCCGGGCGGCGCGCAGGTTTGCGCCGGAGAAATCAAGACCCGTCAGGTCGAGGCCGGACAGGCGCCTGCCGGCAAGGTTGGCCGGAGCGCCAGCGGCCAGAATCGCGCCAACCTCCTCGCGCGTCATCTCGGCTTTCGCCATATCGGGGCTGTCGAGATCAATATTCTTGAGAATGTCCTGCGCCTGCGCCGGCGGACCCAGGGCGCAAAGGGCAAGGCAGAGGGAAAACACAGCGGCAAGATGGCGCATGGCATAGGTCCGGACTGGCAGGTATCGCGCGCCTTAACACAAACACACCGGCAACCGCATCAGTGTCGGAGCAAGCGAGGCTGGCGCACAATACACGTTGGCGTGAGGCGGGCCTTATTTGTGTTTCTTCACCGTCTCGGGCAAAACCGGTCGCGCGGCAGCGTGGAGCTTGCTAAAAGGCGGGTCAATCAGGGGAAATGCACCGTGACACAGCATGAAGCCTTGCCGAGAATTTTGCCAAAAGTCGCCGCTGCCAGCACGAATGGCGGCCTGGGCGATATTCTCGCGGCTTATTTTGCCGCCAGCGGCTATGATCGCATCGAGCCGCCGGTGCTGCAGCCCGCAGCGGTTTTCCTTGACCTGTCGGGCGAGGACATGGCCTCACGCATGTTTGTGACGCAGGACGACCGCGGCGCGGAATTTTGCCTGCGGCCGGAATACACGATTCCGGTGGTGCGCGCCTATCTGGCCTCGCCACAGGCCGGTGAGGCGGCGGCATTCTCCTGCCTCGGCCCTGTGTTCCGCCTGCGCCCGCCAGGGCAGGACGGCGAGTTTCTGCAGGCCGGTATCGAAAGCTTTGGCCGCGCCGACAGCGAGGCGGCGGATGCCGAAATTTTGGCCCTCGCGCTGGCCGGTGTGCGGGCGGCAGCTGGTGACGCGCCGCTTGCCATCACCATCGGCGATGTCGCCCTGTTCAAGCGGCTGCTGGACCAGCTCAGGCTCAGTCCGGTGTGGCAGCGACGTCTGCGGCGCGGTTTTGCACATGGACTGGCACTGTCCGAAATTCTGAAACCCATGGTGCCAGCGGGCGCTGACCATTCGGGCGTGCTTGCCGCGCTGGAGGGCACAGGCAAGGAAGGCGCGCGGGCGCTGGTCTCGGACCTGCTCTCCATCGCAGGAATTTCCAGTGTTGGCGGACGTACGACAGCCGAGATCGCCGAACGTTTTCTGGCCAAGGCGTCGGAGCGCGCCGCCGCAGGGCCGGGTGCCGAGCAGGAAGCGGCGCTGCGGCGGTTTCTTGCCATCAAGGGTGATCCCGACAGCGCCTCGCTCGAGCTGCGCGCGCTGGCACAGGACACCGGGCTGGACATGGCCGCGGCACTGGACAGTTTTGACGCGCGCACCGGTTTTATCGCCGCTTGCGGCCTCGATGTGGCGGCTTTGCGCTTTGACGCCGCCTTTGGCCGCGAGCTGGATTACTATACCGGCTTTGTGTTTGAGGCGCATGATCCGCGCCGGGCCGATGGCCGCCCGGTCGCGGGCGGCGGACGCTATGACCGGCTGGCCCGCACGCTGGGCGCCCCCCGCGACATACCAGCGGTGGGCGCGGCGGTCTGGGTGGACCGGCTGACAGCGACGGAGGCCTGAGCCATGACCCAGACCATTGCGCCCCTCGTGCTTGCCATCCCCTCCAAGGGCCGCCTGCAGGAAAATGCCAACGGTTTTTTTGCCCGTGCCGGAACGCCCGTTGCGCAGGGGCGCGGCGCACGCGATTACCGGGGCACCCTGGCTGGCATGCCGGGCGTTGAGGTGGCGTTTCTGTCGGCCTCTGAAATCGTCCAGCAGCTGGCCGGCGGCGCGGCGCATCTGGGCATCACCGGCGAGGACCTGATCCGCGAAAGCCTGCCCGAGGCTGACGCGCGCGATCATCTGGAGCTGCTGGCCCCGCTGGGTTTTGGCCATGCCAATGTCGTTGTCGCCGTGCCGATGGGCTGGATTGACGTGCGCACGATGGTTGACCTTGAGGATGTCGCCGCCGCCTTCCGCGCCAAACGCGGCACGCGCATGCGGGTCGCGACGAAATTTGTGAACCTGACACGGCGGTATTTTGCCCAGCACGGCGTCACTGACTATCGCATTGTCGAGAGTCTGGGAGCGACGGAGGGCGCGCCGGCGGCAGGCAATGCCGAGCTGATTGTCGACATAACCACCACCGGCGCGACGCTTGCGGCCAATGGCCTGAAAATTCTGGATGACGGCACAATGCTGAAATCACAGGCAAATCTCGTTGCCTCGCTGCGCGCGACATGGACGGAGGCGCAGCGCGCCGTGGCCCGCGCGCTGTTTGCCCGCATCGCCGCGCAGGAGGCGGCGGACCGCATGCGCGAAATCCGCGCCAATGTCACGCATGCGACCAGCTATTCGCTCGGCGAGGCGCAGAGCAGCTTTGCCGCGCACGCGCCCTTTGGCCCGGCCCGCGACGGCATGCTGACCCTGCATTGCCCCAAGGACACGACAGCCCATGTCGCCACCTGGCTGATCGGGCATGGTGCCGAGCATGTGACAGTGGCGGCGCTGGACTACGTGTTTTCTGCGCGCAACGTACTGTTTGAGCGGTTGGCAGCGCGGATCGGGTGAGGCAGTGCGGGTAGCCGTCACGGGTTCCAGACAGCTGGCATTGCAAGGCGCTGATTGCAGCGGCTGCAATTTAGCGTAGAATCTACGTCTTTGCGAGCGCAGCGAAGCAATCCAGAACGTGCCACCTGTGACTCCCGGATTGCTTCGCTGGGCTCGCATTGCCGGCGAGGGATTATTACAATAAATAGCTAACGAAGGCCTGAAATATACATTTTATAATAGGTATTGTTGCGCCCATATACAACGTTAAACGTTACAAGCCTATACATTTGCCTCAATTTGAGCGCGACCAGGTTACGCTCTTGCAGACGAGGCCGCCAAATACACAGCCCTTGGTGGTCAAAGTGTTACCGCTGAGCGCCATCTTGCCAGTATAAGTCTTGCCATCTTCGGGATTATAAGCGCTGCCCGCCCAGTAATTATCGCCATCCGGCTTCATGTCGAAAAATATCTTCTCGCCAAGTCTGGCCGGACTGGTGGCTGCATCTTTCAGCCAGACAATATGGCCGCAGAGCGCTGCGCCGCAGGCGGCGATCTTGACTTTTGACGCGCCGGTGTCGCGCAGCCAGACTCCGCTGGCATCGGCGGCGATGGCGGCGACGCTGGCAAGCGACAGCGCGGCGGCCAGGACGGTTGCAAGACCAATGCGGTTCAATTTGCGGCTCATGT
>JANLPP010000054.1:0-6916 GCA_031367295.1 Hyphomicrobiales bacterium
CTGAGACTGCAAAGCAAGGATGAGATCAGACAAGCGCATCCATTGCCGGTTTGATGCGACACCAGGAGGATTAAATTGTGCGTCCTCGATGGGCATTGCCATTTCTCCCTGTGTCAGGAATTCAGTTTCTGGCGTGAAAGGGTCATTCCCATTGCCAGCCAGCCAACGCCGGCAAACAGCAGGTCAACACTGAGAAACACGCCCAGGATGTAGAGACTGGAGACTGGCCATTGCGCCAGAATGCACACACCCACCGCAGCTGTGAGCGCCCCCGACAGGACCATCCAGCCCCATGCGGAGCGCGCCTGCATCTGGAATGCAAGAAAAACGCGTATCAGTCCCGCGCCAATCAGCGCGGCACCCAGAAGCAGGGTGAGGCCCCCGGCAGCCAGCAGAGGATTGGTCAAGGTAAAAAGCCCGGCGAAGCCGTACAGAACACCTACCGCAATCCATATGAAAAAACTTGCCCACGACCTTGCCCGCATGCCGATCGCAATCTCCGCCACACCCGCAACAAGCATCGAAATGCCAACAAAATAGACCGACACAATCGTCGCAGTCACAACACTGCTGAACGCCAGAATACCGAGGGCGATGAGGGCCACGCCAAAGGCGATGATCCATCCGGAGGCAGAGCGCAGCACAGTAAGCCGGGACTCAAAACTGTGAGGCGTTGATATTTCGGAAGCGGTTGTGTGGGTCATGGCTGCTATCTCCACGCGTCAAGTCTTCAATCCAGAAGACAACGCAATCATCGCCAAAAAGTTCCCTCCATCAACGATGAGGACCTTGCCTTTGTGGCGGATGCTTGCCGGAATGCCGGCCCTGCGCAGCGCGCCAATTGCGGCGCAGGCAGGTGCGTCGGCCGCAAAACCATCGGCCGCGATTATTTTAGAGCCCGGAGCGGGGCGGGCTGACGGCAATTTCCGCCGTCCAGTCGCCACCGTTCTTCCAGGGCGACGTTTTATAGTCACTAGATCTAAGGATGCGCACAGCTGCTCATCACAGAATCCCGGGCAGGTCGAGGCTGTTGGCGCGCGCGCAGTCCAGCGCCGTCTCGTAGCCCGCGTCCGCGTGGCGCATGACGCCGGTTGCGGGATCGTTCCATAGCACGCGGGCGACGCGCTTCGCTGCTTCCGGCGTGCCGTCGCAAACCACCACCATGCCGGAATGTTGCGAGAAGCCCATACCGACGCCGCCGCCGTGGTGCAGGGAAACCCAGGTTGCGCCCGACGCGCAATTCAGCAGGGCATTCAGCATCGGCCAGTCGGACACGGCATCGGAGCCGTCACGCATGGCCTCGGTCTCGCGGTTTGGCGAGGCGACCGAACCGGAATCGAGATGGTCGCGGCCAATGACGATTGGCGCCTTCAGCTCGCCCGAAGCCACCATTGCGTTGAAGGCGAGGCCGAGCCGGTGCCGGTCGCCGAGGCCCACCCAGCAGATGCGCGCGGGCAGGCCCTGGAAATGAATGCGTTTGCGCGCCATGTCGAGCCAGGTGTGCAGATGCCTGTCATGCGGCATCAGCTCCTTCACCCTGGCGTCAGTCTTGTAGATATCTTCAGGGTCGCCCGACAGCGCGGCCCAGCGGAACGGCCCGACGCCGCGGCAGAACAGCGGACGGATATAGGCGGGCACGAAGCCGGGGAAATCAAAAGCGTCGGCGACACCTTCTTCCTTCGCCATCTGCCGGATGTTGTTGCCGTAGTCGAGGGTCGGCACGCCGGCGCGATGGAAATCCAGCATGGCGCGCACTTGCACGGCCATCGACGCGCGCGCGGCTTTATCGACAACCTTTGGTTCACGCTCCCGGCGCTCGGCCCATTGCGCCAGCGTCCAGCCGCGCGGCAGGTAGCCGTTGACGGGATCATGCGCGGAGGTCTGGTCTGTCACCGCGTCGGGGCGCACGCCGCGCCGAAACAGTTCGGGAAATATCTCGGCGGCGTTGCCGAGCAGCCCCACGGAAACCGTTTTACCCTCCGCCTTCGCCGTGGCGAGGATAGCCAACGCCTCCTCTATCGTGGCGGCTTGCGTATCGAGATAGCCGGTGCGCAGGCGCATTTCGATGCGGCTTGGCTGGCATTCGACGGCAAGGCAGGACAGACCCGCCATGGTCGCCGCCAGCGGTTGCGCGCCGCCCATGCCGCCAAGGCCCGCCGTCAGAATCCAGCGCCCGGAAAGATCGCCCTTGTAGTGCTGACGGCCCATTTCGACGAAAGTTTCGTAGGTGCCCTGCACGATGCCTTGCGAGCCGATGTAAATCCATGAGCCTGCGGTCATCTGGCCGTACATCATCAGGCCCTTGCGATCGAGCTCATGAAAATGCTCCCAGGTGGCCCAGTGCGGCACCAGGTTGGAGTTGGCGATCAGCACGCGCGGCGCATCCGCGTGGGTCTTGAACACGCCGACCGGCTTGCCGGACTGCACCAGCAAGGTCTCATCGCCTTCAAGCCGCTTCAGCGTCGACACTATCTGGTCAAAGGCATTCCAGTCACGCGCCGCGCGGCCGATGCCGCCGTAGACGACAAGTTCGCCGGGCCGCTCGGCGACGTCGGGATCGAGATTGTTCATCAGCATGCGCATCGGCGCTTCGGTCAGCCAGGACTTGGCGGTGAGCGTCGCGCCATGCGCGGCACGGATGATGCGGGCGTTGTCAATGCGCGTAGGGTTCGCCATGGCTTGCCTCTGGGGTTGGGCGCGCTGCCTGTCGCGCGGCGTTGGTCCGCTGCGCCCAGGCGAGCGCCGCGAGGAGGATTGTGCGTAGCGTTTCGCGCGTTGGCGCGGCATATCCGGGATCATATTCCGGCGGCCAGTCGCCTTCGCTGACGGTGCCCGGAGGCTCGCGCAGATAGGCGCGGCAGGCGATCTCCATTTGCAGGGCATGCACGCCGCGCGCCGGGTTGCCAAAACTGCGCGTGATCCAGCCGCCCTTGAAGCGTCCGTCCACGACATGGGACTGGCCGCTGGCTGCCAGTATGTCAACGACCGCGCTGACCAGCGAGCGGCCGGCGCTGGCGCCGCTGTTGGTTCCCAGGTTGAACAACGGCAACAGGCCGTCGAAAAGGCGCGGGACCATCGAACGGATGGAATGGCAGTCATACAGCACGACGATGCGATAGCGGGCGCGAAGCCGACTGATTTCGTCATGCAGGGCGCGGTCACAGGGATCGAAATATGCAGCCTTGCGCGCGGCGATCTCCGCGTCATTCGGCTCCTCGCCGGGAAGATACAGCGGCTCGCCGTCAAAAGTCGTCGTCGGGCATAGCCCTGTTGTCGCCTGGCCGGGATAAAGCGAAGTGCCGGAAGGGTCACGATTGACGTCAATCACCGTGCGCGAAATAGAGGTGCGAACCACAGTTGCGCCAATCCCGGCGGCGAAATCGTAAAGCTGCCCGATGCGCCAGTCCGCGTCCTTGCGCGCCAGCCAGGGCGAGACCAGCCTGTGTTCCAGACCGGCAAGGTCGGTTCCCGTATGCGGAATGCTCACCAGCAGCGGCGCGTCGCCGCGTGTGATCGTCAACCAGGGCAGCGCGCTCACGCTGCGTCTCCGGCCAGCGACGGCAAGTCCCAGACGCCCGCCGCTTCAATCGCGGTGCCGCTGCGCACGAGGCGGACCGCTTTTTCAATGTCGGGATGGAAGTGCCGGTCATTATCGAGACGCGCGACTTCGCCCCGGATGCAGCGGCGCAACGCTTCGAGCGGAACGCTGGATGCGAGCGGCGCATGAAAATCGCAGCCCTGCGCCGCCGCGAGCATTTCAATCGCAATCACGGCGCTGGCATTTTCGATCATCGGCAGCAGGCGGCGCGCCCCGTGGGCTGCCATCGAGACGTGATCCTCCTGATTGGCGGAGGTTGGAATTGAATCGACGCTGGCGGGATAGGCGCGCTGCTTGTTCTCGGAGACCAGCGCCGCCGCCGTCACCTGCGGGATCATGAAGCCCGAGTTGAGGCCGGGCCTCGGTGTCAGAAAGGCGGGCAGTCCGGACAGGGCTGGATCAACCAGCATCGCAATCCGGCGCTCGGCAATCGAGCCAATCTCGCACACCGCCAGCGCGATGATGTCGGCGGCGAAGGCAACCGGTTCGGCGTGAAAATTGCCGCCCGAAAGCGCCGCATCGGGATCAGTGAAAATAAGCGGGTTGTCTGTTACGCCGTTGGCTTCAATCGCCAGCGTCGCTGCCGCTTGCCGCAGGATGTCCAGCGCTGCGCCCATCACCTGCGGCTGGCAGCGCAGGCAATAGGGATCCTGCACGCGCTCGTCGCCGGTCAGATGCGAGGCGCGGATGGCGCTGCCGCGCATGAGGTTCGCCAGGGCCGCCGCAGTTTCGATCTGGCCGCGATGGCCTCGCAGGGCATGAATGCGCGGATCAAACGGCGCATCGGAGCCGCGCGCCGCGTCGGTCGACAGGGCACCGCTGAGCAGGGCGGATTGAAACAGCCGCTCGGCTTCAAACAAGGCCGCAAGAGCATTGGCGGTGGAGAACTGCGTGCCGTTGAGCAGCGCAAGACCTTCCTTGGGACCGAGCACTGCTGGCGCGAGACCCGCTTGTTTGAGCGCCTCGACAGCCGGCAGGCGGCGGCCATCGTAAAGCGCCTCGCCATAGCCAATCATCGCGGCAGCCATATGCGCGAGCGGCGCAAGATCGCCCGACGCGCCGACGGAACCCTGACAGGGAATAACCGGTGTGACGCCGCGCGCCAGCATCGATTCCAGCAAGCCAAGCGTCGCAAGCGATATGCCGGAAGCGCCCTGCGCGAGGCTGGCGAGTTTTAGCGCCAGCATCAGGCGAACGACGGACGTCGGCGACGGATCGCCGGTGCCGGCCGCATGTGAGAGCACGATATTGCGTTGCAGCGTCGCGAGATCCTCAGCAGCGATACGCACGCTTGCAAGCTTGCCGAACCCGGTGTTGACGCCATAGACTGGCGCGCCCGTGGCGACGATGCGCGCAACCGCAGCGGCGCTTGCCGCGACAGCGGGCCAGCAGGCGGTATCTAGCGCCGCGCCCGCGCCACGATAGATCGCGCGCCATTGCGCCAGCGACGTGTTGCCAGGATGCAGCGTAATGTCAGTCATTGGCCCTTCCAGACGCGTTGATGCAGGGGATTGAAGCCGAGGCGGCAGACGAGCTCGGCGGGCTGTTCGATGTCCCAGATTGCGAGATCGGCGGACTTGCGGGGTTCAAGCGTTCCGGCTTGCGCGCCAAGTCCGAGGGCGCGGGCAGCCTCGCGCGTCACGCCGGCGATGCACTCTTCGACCGTCATGCGGAACAGCGTCGCCGCCATGTTCATGGCGAGCAGCAGCGATGTCAAAGGCGACGTGCCAGGATTGCAATCCGTGGCGATTGCCATCGGAACTTTGTGTCTGCGGAACAGGCTGACAGGCGGCAGTCTGGTTTCACGGATGAAATAAAAAGCTCCGGGCAGAATGACCGCTATGGTCCCGCTCTGCGCCATGGCGGCGACGCCGTCTTCGTCGGTGTGTTCGAGATGATCAGCCGAGAGAGCGCCATAGCGCGCGGCGAGCGCTGCGCCGTGGAGATTGGAGAGTTGATCGGCATGCAGTTTGACAGGCAGGCCAAGCGCCCGCGCCGCGTCGAACAGGCGCGCAATTTCCTCCGGCGAAAAAGCGATCCCCTCGCAAAAGCCATCGACCGCATCAACAAGTCCCTCGTGGACGAGGGTCGGCAGCATGTCACGCACGACAGCCTCAATATAGCGCGTCGTGTCGCCATTGGCTTCAGGCGGCAGCGCATGCGCACCAAGGAAGGTTCGCCGCACCGACACGCGCCGCGCCTCGCAGAGCCGCCCGGCGGCGCGCAGCGATTTGCGCTCGTTCACCAGATCGAGGCCATAGCCGGATTTGATCTCGATCGTCGTCAGGCCCTCCGCGATCAAGGCGTCAAGACGCGGCAGCGACTGGCGCACGAGTTCGTCCTCGCTCGCCGCGCGCAACGCCTTCACCGAAGAAACAATGCCGCCACCCGCGCGGGCCACATCTTCGTAAGTCGCGCCGCGCAGCCGCATCTCGAATTCTCCGGCGCGGTCGCCGGCGTGGACAAGATGCGTGTGGCAATCGATCAATCCCGGCGTGATCCAGCGCCCCGCGCAGCGGGTAACCTGCGAGGCGGCGCGCAAGGCTTGCGGCAGTTCCGTTTCGGGCCCCGCGAACACGATCCGGCCGCCTTTCGACGCGACCGCGCCGCGCTCGATCACGCCCAGCCCCGGCAGGTGCGGCGCCAGCGTGGCGAGGCGGGCGTCAAGCCACAGCCTGTCGCTGGAAGTGTCGGTTGCCGAACTTGTGGCCATCGCGCTCGTCCGGGAAGATTTTGCGTTCTTGCGATTTATATGTATAGACATATAGGAGGCAAAATCAAGCAGCTTCGCGGGGATGGGAATGCTGGAAATGCTGCGCTCGCTGCATCTTGGACAAGCGTTGATGCCGGAAGGCTGGCGGCGTGACGTGCGTCTGACGCTTGACGCCGGGGTGATTGCCACCGTCGAAACCGGCGTTGCCGCGCGGCCAGGCGATGCGCGCCATGCCATTGGCGTTCCCGGCCTCGCAAATGTGCACAGCCATGCATTTCAGCGTGCGATGTCGGGCCGGGCGGAACGGCGCGGGCCGGGTGATGACAGCTTTTGGTCGTGGCGCGAGACGATGTACCGCTTTGCGCTGAAGATGAGCCCCGGGCAGGTCGAGGCGGTCGCGGCCCAGGCCTATGCCGAAATGCTGGAGGCGGGGTTTACGCGCGTCGGCGAGTTTCACTATCTCCATCACGCGCCTGATGGCCGACCCTACGCCGATGTTGCTGAAATGTCGGCGCGCATTGCGGCGGCGGCGGCCCACACACACATTGGCCTGACGCTGCTGCCGGTGTTTTACGCCCACTCCGGCTTTGGCGGCGCGCCGCCGG
>JANLPP010000064.1:0-1527 GCA_031367295.1 Hyphomicrobiales bacterium
ACGGGGACATGATACCGATTGCACTGATTGGTTCACCTGTGATTGGTTCACCTGGCAGGCCGAACATGCCGTATCCGGGCAATATTTGAAGGCAAGAAATGCGTGTAACCGGTATTATGTGCCCGTAATTCACGAAGCGGAATATTCAACCGTCGTTGTTTTTCCCGATCCCGCATTCACACCCCCCGCCACAGCGCCCACTGCATCCGCCATTGCGGCAAATCAATCGGCGTGCGGAAGGGGTCGTAGCCGGGTTTTTCCATCAGGCGCAGGGTTGGCTCAACCAGCGCGAGCGCGAGGCAGGCCGGGCGCGTTGCAGCGGGGGCGCTGGCGAGATGGTCGTGGGCCGTGGCAAAATGCCCGCGCACCTGCGCGCGCAGGTCCGCCAGCGTGGCCAGCAGCGCCGGGGTGGTCTCGCTTGACAGGCAATCGGCCGCCCCAATCCCATGCCGCGCCAGCACATCACCCGGCACAAAAACCCGCTCGCGCGAAGAATCCCAGGCGAAGCGGCGCAGCATGTGCGTGATTCCCAGCGCCACGCCTGCGTGGCCGGCACAATCAGCGCTGCCCGCGTCAGCCCCATCGGCGAGGATCAGCGCCGCCAGCCGCAACGGCGCGGAAAAACATTCGCCGCAATAGCCTTCCAGCGTCGCCGTGTCGGGCATCGGCTCGCGGTAGAGGTCGAAGGCATGCGCGTCGATGAGATCAAGCAACGGCTGGAGCGGCAGCTTGAAACGCTGCATCGTGGCGCGCAATGCTTCGGCCACGGGATGCCCCTGCCCTTGCGCTTGCGTCCCCAGCGCATCGCGCCACCATTGCAGGCGGATTTCGCCGGGCATGGGGTCGCGCACGACGTCGCCTATGCGCTCAATCTCATGGCAAAAAGCGTAGAGCGCGTGCAGGTGCGGGCGTTTGTCCGCAGGCGCAAACAGGCTGGCAAGCCAGCTGTCGCGTGCGCCCTCCTGCAGCAGCCGCCCGCATTCAGCATAGTCAGCCGCCCCCGCCATCAGTCCACCGCCAGCAGGGCTGCGGCGACGCGGCGGTTCTCGCCCAGCAGAATGTTATAGGTGCGTGCGGCAGCGCCGGTCTGCATCACCTCCAGCCTGATTCCCGCCTCGCGCAAGCGCCAGCGCAGCGCGTCCGGCTGTGGCACCAGCTGTGCCCCGGTGCCGAGCAGCAGCAGCTCGACCGCGCCCTGCGGCTCAGCCAGCAGCGCCGCCAGTGAAGCAACGGAAATATCGCCGGGCACGGCCACAGCCCACGCATGCACGCCAGAAGGCAGGGCAAGCACCGAGCCCTTGTGCGACATGTCGGCAAAGCGGAAGCCGCCTGCCCCATAGGCGTCCATGCCATGGCGTCCGGGCACAAAACCGTCGCGGCGAATGGGCAGAGCAGGCAGCATCACGGTATCCGGTTCCTGCAAAAAGAACCGGACGCGGTCCCTCTCGCCAGGCGAGACAATGGCGCCCGTTCTACGCCGCCTTGGCGGCCTTGCCCGCAGGCACCTTCTCAGGCGCAAGACCTTCG
>JANLPP010000084.1:0-4568 GCA_031367295.1 Hyphomicrobiales bacterium
GCAGCGAAGCAACCCAGAGCCGCGTCTGTGGCCTCTGGGTTGCTTCGCTGCGCTCGCAATGACGGAGAGGCTGCCGCTTCACTCATCCGAAGGCGTTGTCCGCCGCAGAGACTTTACCTCGCCGCGCTTGCCCTTGCTCTCCAGCCGCCGTTTTTTCGACGCCAGCGTCGGGCGGGTCGGGCGGCGGATCACCGGGCGCACGGCGGCGGCGCGGATCAGCTCCAGCAGGCGCTCCAGCGCATCTTCGCGGTTGCGCGTCTGGCTGGAATATTTCTGCGTGAACAGCACCAGAACGCCGTCATTGGTCAGCCGCTGGCCGGCCAGCTTTTCCAGCCGCTGGCGCACGTCCTCGGGCAGGTTGGGCGAGCCGCGCACGTCAAAGCGCAGCTGCACGGCGGTTGAGACTTTGTTGACGTTCTGTCCGCCGGGGCCGGAGGCACGCACAAAGCTTTCATCAATTTCGGCTTCGTCAATCGAGATGGAGCGGGTGACATGGATCATGGCTAGACTATACCGCAATTCCGCACAGCGTGGCGAGCCTGGCGCGCACTTCAGCCAGCAGGGTTGCTGGCACAACAGCTCCGGCAAAACGGACGGGCCGCGCCTGTGTGTCAATGCTGCGCATATGGCTCGTCAGGATTTCACCGCCCACCGGCATGCCAGGCGGCAGCTGCACACTTGCGCCAAAATTGCGGATCGTGCTGGTGACAGGGCAGACAATCGCAAAGCCCGACGCATGAAAAAATGCCGCCGCCGAAAGCACCACTGCAGGTCTGCGGCCGCTCTGTTCGCGCCCCGTGCGCGGATCAAAATCCGTCCAGATCAGGTCGCCCGCGTCGGGCGCGTAAGCTGGCTCAGTCATCGACGGTTTCCCGGCCCGCATCCGCGCCCCAGTCGAAGGCGGCACTCATTTTTTCTGGTGTCATATTGGCCAGGAGGTCTTCAAGCCTGCAGGCGGGGCGCAACGCCTCCACAATCAGCCGGTTGCCATCGGCGGTCACCCGCACGCTCTGGCCCTCCGCGATCCCGGTCTGCCGGGCGAGGGAACGGGGCAGCCGCAACCCGAGCGAATTGCCCCATCTGGAAATCTGGACCTGCATGGCGGCGCGCCTTTGCGCAAAGTGAATCGCATATTGATATACATTGTATATCAAAAGCAAACAAGCGCGGAATTTGCACCCCGCTCAGCTCCGGCTTTTTGCCCGCAGCCCCACAAACACCGCAAAAGCGCGCCGGGCTTCAGCGCTTTCGCCATCATGCGCGGCGATGGCTTTTTCGGCAGTGTCGACGAGGCTGCGCGCCAGCTCCAGATCAAAGGCCACTGTTGGTTGATAGTCCGCTTCAATCCTGAAACGCTGCAATTCGACAAAACTATTGGCGAAGGCAACGATTCCGGGCGGGAAATTCCGCTCCCTGGCGCGCACTTCGTCGCAGCTCCGCTTTGCCTGCCCATGCTCAATGTAACGATAGGCCTGCCGGCTGGCGCGGACAAATACAGCCTCCGGCGGATGCAGCACAATGGCGCTGAAACTGGCGCAAAGACGATGGAAAAGCGCGTAGTAAGCCGACGAAACCGCCCTGCGCAGGTCAGTGTCGCTTGGCTCGCCCGACAGCAACTTTCGGGCGGTGGCTATCATTTCGCGCGGATCGATCACTCTTTGAACTTTTGGCCTTTGTGCAGCCGGTGTCGTGTATACGGGAAACGGAACTCGCCCATGCCGACAAGTTTGTCGCTCAGTTCGGAGGCGACTGCACCAAGAATAGCGGAGTCAAACGGGCGTTCGCTGAGCTTGTAATGCAGTTCGATGAAGATCGCCGCATCGCCATCGTGGTCCTCGCCCGGCTCAATCGACCAGGACGCGAGCTCATGGCCATTGAGCTTTGACTTAAGCGTCGCCTCAATTGCCGCCCGCACCTCGGGGCGAATTTCACGGAGCATCGTAATCATGAGAGACCGCAGCCGAATGGCCGGCTGCCTCCTTTTTTTGACCGCACTGGGCCGTTTCTGCATGTCGGGATCAGTCTACCGCAAAAGTCCGCTGCTTGCCGCAGAAAAATGCGCCTGCCTCCCGGCGTCACCGCCGGCGCATCTTGCCACACGCGATTTGTCGCATTTACCCCTGACAGCCGCGGCTGATTGCGCCTATATATCTAGAACCCGCCACCCGCCCGCCCTTTGGTGCCCCTGACATGCAGCCTGCCGCGCAATCCCCCGCCGCCCCCATCAGCCACTTCGCCCTCGCCAATGGCCTTGAGGTCGTGGTCATCCCGGACCATCGCGCGCCGGTCGTCACGCACATGGTCTGGTACCGCAATGGTTCGGCCGATGATCCGGCGGGCAAGTCCGGCATCGCGCATTTTCTTGAGCACCTGATGTTCAAGGGCACAAAAAAGCATCCCAAGGGCCTGTTTTCTGAAACCGTCGCCGAACTTGGCGGGCAGGAGAATGCTTTTACCTCCAATGACTACACCGCGTATTTCCAGCGCGTCGCCAAGGAGCATCTCGGCGTCATGATGGGCTTTGAGGCTGACCGCATGAAGGGTCTGGTGCTCACCGACGAGGTGGTCAATCCAGAGCGCGACGTGGTGCTGGAGGAGCGCCGCATGCGCACCGACAGCGATCCGTCCGCCCAGCTGGGCGAGGCGGTGCAGTCCACCCTGTTTCCGCACCATCCCTATGGCACGCCGGTTATTGGCTGGGCGCATGAGATCGAGGGCCTCAACCGCCAGGACGCGCTCGCCTATTACGCGCGTTTCTACACGCCGGAAAATGCCGTGCTGATTGTCGCAGGCGATATTGGCGAAGTCGAAGTCAGGACTCTGGCGCAAAAGCATTATGGCAAGCTGAAAGCGCGCGGGGCGCCGCCCGTGCGGGCCCGCCGCCAGGAGCCGGAACCGCGCGCCCACCGCCTGGTGACGCTCAGCGATGACAAGGTTGAACAGCCAAGCCAGCAGCGCGTCTACCTTGCGCCCTCCTACGCCACAGCCAAACCCGGCGAGGCCGAGGCGCTGGAAGTGCTGGCGCATCTGCTGGGCAGCGGTCATGGCAGCCTGCTGTTCAAGGCGCTGGTGCTCGAGCAGAAAATCGCCGTTGCGGCGGGTGCCTATTACATGGGGTCCTCACTCGACCAGACACGGTTCTGGACCTACGCGGTGCCGGCCGAGGGTGTGTCGCTGGAGAAACTCGACCTCGCGACGGACCATGTGATTGCCGACGTCGCCAGACATGGCGCATCGCCGGATCACCTGGAGCGTGCCAGGACGCGGCTTGTCGCCGATGCCATCTACGCGCAGGACAACCAGTCCTCGCTGGGGCGCTGGTATGGCGCGGCTTTGACCACCGGCATGACCGTCAAGGATGTGCGCGAATGGCCCGACCGCATCGAGGCCGTGACCATGGCAGCTGTGCAGGCCGCCGCCAAAACCTGGCTTGACCGCCGCAGGGCCGTCACCGGCCATCTTCTGCAGGCTGAGCCTGCCATCGCTGCCTGAGACCTGACACACATGCCCCCTCGTTCCAGAACCATCAGCGCCACCTCCCGGGCGGCGAAAGTGCAGCAGCTTGTCTCGCAAAGGGGCGTCAGCGCCTGGCTGGTGGAAGACTATGCCGTGCCGCTTGTCGCGCTGGAGTTTTCCGTGCGCGGCGGCACCTCGCAGGACCCGGCGGACAAGGCCGGCACCGCAGCCATTCTCGCGGCACTGTTTGACGAGGGCGCGGGTGCCTATGATTCGGCGGGCTTTCAGCAGGCGCTGGAGGAAAAAGCCATTGAGCTGTCGTTCGGCGCGGACCGCGACGCGTTTTCGGGGCGGCTGCGCACGCTGACAAAAAACATTGACGCGGCCTTTGAACTGCTGCGGCTGGCGCTGAACGAGACGCGGCTTGACGCCGAGCCGCTGGAGCGCGTGCGCGGGCAGGTTGGCGCGGGCATCCGCAGTGAGGCCAATGACCCGGACGCCATGGCTGGAAAAGCCTGGCGCGAGCATGCGTTTCCGGGCCATCCCTATGGCCAGCCCTCACGCGGCACACTGGAAAGTATCGCGCGCATCAGCCGCGATGATCTTGTCGCGCTGCGTGGCACGGCGCTGGCGCGCGACACGCTCAAAATCGCCATCGTCGGGGCGATTGACGCAAAGCGCGCCACGGCGCTGCTCGACCGTGTGTTCGGCGACCTTCCGGCCCGTGCCTCACTCAGGCCGGTGGCGGATATTGCGGTGCAGGCTCTGGGCGCGCGCCACGTTGTCAGTCTCGACGTGCCGCAGGCGACGATCCGCTTTGGCGCGCCGGGCATCGCCCGCAAGGATGATGACCATATCGCGGCTGTCGTCATCAATCACATCCTGGGCGGCGGCGTGTTTTCGGCGCGGCTGTTCAAGGAAGTGCGCGAGAAGCGCGGCCTAGCCTATTCGGTCTATTCCTCGCTCAGCACCAATGACCACACCAGCATGTTCTCGGGCGGCACCACGACCAAGAACGAGCGCGCCGCCGAGTCGCTGGCCGTCATCGAGGAGCAGATCGCTGACCTTGCCGGCAAGGGACCGACAGATGAGGAGCTGGACAAGGCGAAGAA
>JANLPP010000136.1:0-22378 GCA_031367295.1 Hyphomicrobiales bacterium
TCGCCCATTGTCTGCTGGAACGACGCAGCATAGCGGCAATCGAGAAACCGCCGCCATACAATCCGGGAAAAAGACAATGCAAAACCTCGCCAAACCAGATGTCTCTCAGCTATGAATAACTTTCCCCGGACAGCCCTGCGCAAAGCGGGAGAGAAAAAAGCGTCCTGCCGCTTCGCCTGATTACCCTGGCAGCCGGCCTCTGGCCGGCTTGGCCACGAGGCGGCCGGAGGCCGGCGGTCATACGCTGCGGCGCTATGGCGCGCAGCGCGCGAGGCGATGGACATTGCCGGAACCGCAACTAAGATAAGGCCAACGGGCGTGGCTTTTTCCCGCGCCACCAGCCAACAGGGGGGTCTGTCCCATGCGTATAAATTTTCTTGCTTCTGTGATGTTCAGCGCTGCCCTCACCCTGCCGGGCGCGGCTTTGGCGCTCGACAAGGTGACCTTCGGCACCAACTGGTTTGCCGAGCCGGAGCACGGTGGTTTTTACCAGGCGGTTGTTGACGGCACTTACGAGAAATTCGGGCTTGAGGTCAAAATCCTGCCGGGCGGCCCGCAGGCCAACAACCGCCTGCTGCTGACCTCGGGCAAGATCGAGTTTTATATGGGCGGCAACATGCTGCAGGCCTATGACGCGGTGGCGCAGAAAATCCCGACCATTGTTGTCTCCGCCATCTTCCAGAAAGACCCGCAGATTTTCATGTCGCATCCGGGCGAGGGTCTCGACAAATTTGCCGACCTCACCAAATCGCCGGCGTTTGTCGGCAAGGAGGGTGTCGCCTCATTCTACCAATGGATGAAGGGCGAGCATGGTTTCAAGGAAGAGATGGTCAAGCCCTACAATTATAATTCCGCGCCGTTTATTGCCGACAAGAAGTCGATCCAGCAGGGTTATCTGACGTCCGAGCCACTGGCGGTGGAAAAGGCGGGCGGCTTCAAGCCGAATGTGTTCCTGCTCGCCGACAATGGCTTTACGACCTATGCCACGACTATCGAGGCGCGCATCGAAACGGTGGAAAAATCGCCTGACCTCGTCAAGCGCTTCGTCGATGCCTCGGCCATTGGCTGGTACAATTACATGTATGGCGACAACAAGAAGGCCAATGACGCCATCAAGAAAGACAATCCCGACATGAACGATGAGCAGATCGCGTTCTCCATCGCCAAAATGAAAGAGTTCGGCATCGTCGATTCAGGTGACACGCTCAAGCTCGGCATTGGCGCGATGACCGACGCGCGGATGAAAGATTTCTTTGACAAGATGGTCAAGGCCAAGGTGGTGGACGGGACGATTGACCAGACCAGGGCCTACACGCTGAAATTTGTGAACCAGGGCGTGGGTCTGAATTTGAAGAAGTGATGAATGTTGAAAGAAGCGCGGTCACCGTCTCCTGTGGTAGAGGGTGACGCGCGCGTCCCAAAATCCCGGAACCCCACGGCCTTGACCATCGTCAGCCTGCGCAATGTCGGCAAAGCCTTTTCCAATGGCACGCGCGCGCTCACCGGCCTCAACCTTGATGTGCGGGACGGCGAGCTGCTCAGCCTGCTCGGTCCCTCCGGCTGCGGCAAATCCACCGCGCTGCGCATCATTGCTGGGCTTGCCGCGCCCAGCGAGGGCACGCTGGAATTTGGCGGCGCCCGCCCTGAAGTCGGCTTTGTGTTTCAGGAGCCGACCCTGATGCCGTGGACGCGGGTGCGCGACAACGTGTTTCTGCCGCTGCGCCTGCGCGGTGTTTCGCGGACCCTGGCAGCGCCCAAAATTGACGAGGCGCTGGCGCTCGTCGGCCTCACCGGTTTTGAGAATGCCTACCCGCGCGAACTTTCCGGCGGCA
Source organism: Hyphomicrobiales bacterium (assembly GCA_031367295.1). GTDB lineage: Bacteria > Pseudomonadota > Alphaproteobacteria > Rhizobiales > Beijerinckiaceae > JANLPP01. The sequence continues at coordinate 1,833 of JANLPP010000136.1, forward strand.
TGAAAATGCGCGTTTCCATCGCCCGCGCGCTGGTGCTGAAACCGCGGCTGCTGCTGATGGACGAGCCTTTCGCCGCACTGGACGAAATCACCCGCTTCAAGCTCAACAACGATCTGCTGCGTATTAAAACCGAGTTGGGCGCGACAGTGATTTTTGTCACGCATTCGGTCTACGAAAGCGTCTATCTTTCGACGCGCATTATTGTCATGGCGGCGCGGCCCGGCCGCGTCATTGCCGATATTGGCGTGCCCGCGCCCCTGCCGCGCGACGAGGATTTCCGCGGCACCGCGCTCTATATCGACAAGTGCCGCGAGGCCTCCGCCGCGCTGCACGGGGCCATGGGGCAGGGGGACCATCTATGAGCGGCAGCATCGTCCCGCCCGCCGCGCGCGCCAGCGTCAGCGCTGAGAAACTTGCCGGGTACGTGCTGCCGGTGGCGGTGTTTTTTGCCGCGCTCGGCGTGTGGGAATGGATCATCGGCGCGTATGACATCAAGCCCTATATCCTGCCCGCGCCAAGCCTGATTTTCACGACGCTGGTCAAGGACTGGGACACGCTGGCCCAGTCGCTGCTGGTGACATTGACGATCACCGCCGAGGGCCTGCTGGCGGCGGTCATCGGCGGCGTTGGCCTCGCGCTGCTGTTCGCGCAGTCGAAATGGATCGAACGCTCGATTTTTCCCTTCGCCGTTGTCATGCAGGTGACGCCCATTGTCGCCATCGCGCCGCTGCTGCTGATCTATCTTGACCAGGGCACGGCGGTGCTGGTCTGCGCTTTTGTTGTCGCGTTCTTCCCCATCCTTTCCAACACGGTGCTCGGCCTTGCCTCCGCTGACCACAACCTTGTCGATCTCTTCGATCTCTACCGCGCCTCGCGCTGGCAGCAGCTCATTCACCTGCGCCTGCCTGCCGCTCTGCCGTATTTCCTCGGCGGCCTGCGCATTGGCGGCGGTCTTGCGCTGATCGGCGCGGTTGTGGCGGAGATTGCGGCGGGATCGGCCGGCATGGGTTCCGGCCTTGCCTCGCGCATTGTCGAATCCGGCTTCCGGCAAAACATCCCGCGGATGTTTGCCGCGCTGATTCTCATCTCGCTCACCGGCATTGTCATCTTCATGTTTTTCACCTTTGTGTCCTGGCTTGCCCTGCACCGCTGGCACGACAGCGCCCGCAAGCGTGAGGTTTAACAGGAGTTCCGATGGCTACGCACGACTGTCATTCCGGGGCCGCGAAGCGGAACCCGGAACCCGGGGCCCACAAACAGCATGCCTGACAGTGACCCGTGCCCGCGGCTCCTCGGGTCCGGGTCGGCTTCGCCGCCCGGAATGACAGGGAACACCGAATCGGCTTTACTCAATCCAGGTTCATCACGATGACTGCAAGCTTCCGCATCGCCAACGCCCGCGTGCCCGCCTGCCTCGCCCGCGTCCGGGCGCGGGCGGACGAAGAGGGGCTGGCGCGTGTTGACGTGTCTGTCGCAGGCAGCCGCATCGCCGCCATCAGCGTGCATGATCCCGCGCTTGCGGCGCAGGACGGCGACATTGATGCGCAGGGTGCCATTGTCATGCCGTGTTTTGTTGACGCGCACGTGCATCTCGACAAGGGCCACATCTGGCCGCGCGCCCCCAATCCCGACGGCACTTTTGCCGCGGCGCTGGCCACTGTTGGTGCCGACCGCGCCGCGCGCTGGAGCGCCGCCGATGTCCGCGCCCGCATGGAATTTGGTCTCAAATGCGCCTTTGCGCATGGCACGGCGGCGATGCGCACGCATCTTGACTCGGTGGGGCCGCAGACGCGGATTTCCTGGCCCGTGTTTGCCGAGTTGCGGGAAAAATGGGCCGGGCGCGTGGCGTTGCAGGCCAGCCCGCTGTTTGGCATCGAATTCGCGCAGGACGACGCGCACATGCGCGAGGTCACAGCAATGCTGGACGCGCACGGCGGACCAAGCCCGACGCTGGGCGCGGTCACGCCCATGGTCGCTGGCATGCAGGAGGGCCTCGACCGCCTGTTCCGGCTCGCGTCGGACAAGGGCTGGGCGCTGGATTTTCACGCCGACGAGACGCACGAGATATCCGCCCGCTCGCTGCGCGCCATCGCCGGCACGGCGCTGCGCTTCAAGTTTCAGCATCCCGTGCTGGCTGGACATTGCTGCTCGCTGGCGCAGCAAAGCGCCGACGAGGCAGCGCTGACCATTGATCTTGCGGCGCGCGCAAATCTCTCCGTTGTGTCGCTGCCGATGTGCAACATGTATCTGCAGGACCGGACGGCGGGCCGCACGCCGCGCTGGCGCGGCGTCACCGCGCTGCACGAGCTGAAAGCGGCGGGCGTCAACGTGATGATTGCCAGCGACAACACGCGCGACCCGTTTTACGCCTATGGCGATCTCGACATGCTGGAGGTTTTCCGCGAGGCCACGCGCATCCTGCAGCTTGATCATCCTTTCGGCGAGTGGGCCGCCAGCGTCACCGACGCGCCGGCGCGGGCGCTAGGGCTTGTTGGCGCGGGACGGCTGGACGCGGGGAGCGCGGCAGATTTTGTGCTGTTCCGCGCGCGCTCGATGACCGAGCTGTTCGCGCGCCCGCAAGCGGACAGGGTTGTCTATCGCGCTGGTGTGAAGAGCGGGGCAAAGCCGCCGGATCACCGCGAGCTTGACCACCTGCAAGGGCTGGCAGTTTAGGCGCGCACGCCTCGCTCTCCGCTGGCGGGAGCGGTTTGTGCGCACACAAAATACGTGGATACAGATGACAAAAAGCAGCTATGACATTGCCGCGCTGAAGCGCCGCCTCGGCTCCATCCGCATGGAAGACAATGCGGCGATGGTCCGGCAGAAAAGCCGTGATTTCTACTGGTATTCGCCAGTGCTCAAACGCCAGCTTGACGCGGTCACTGCCGACATCATCGTCTCGCCTGTCAACGAGGCGCAGCTCATTGAAACGCTGGCCGCCGCGCATGCGCTCGCCATTCCCGTCACGCCGCGCGGCACAGGCACTGGCAATTACGGGCAGGCCATGCCGCTGTCGGGCGGTGTGCTGCTCGACCTGTCGGGCATGAACGAGGTGCGGCACATTGCGCCCGGCCGCGTCGTCTGCGCGCCGGGCGCGGTGCTGGCGCGGATTGACGAGCAGACACGCGCGCACTCCAGCCAGGAGCTGCGCATGCATCCCTCAACGTACCAGACCGCCTCCATCGGCGGTTTTGTCGCTGGCGGCTCGGGCGGCGTCGGCTCGATCAACTGGGGCGGCCTGCGTGACCTTGGCAATGTGCTGCGGCTGAAGGTCGTCACGATGGAGGCATCGCCGCGCGTGCTGCAACTGACGGGCGAGGACTTGCACAAGGCGGTGCATGCCTATGGCACCAATGGCATTATCGCCGAGGTCGAAATGCCGCTGACGGCGGCCTGTGACTGGATTGACGTGATTGCTGGTTTTGCAACGTTTGCTGAAGCGGCGCGCTACGGCAACGCGCTTGCCGAGCAGGACGGCATTTTGACAAAGCTGGTGACGCCCATCGCCGCGCCGGTGCCGCATGACTATTTCCTGCGCCACCGCAAGTTTTTGGCGCGGGACAAAAGCGTCGTGCTGGTGATGGTGGCGCGCCAGTCGCATGACGCGTTTCTGGCTTTCACGCGCCGTCACCGGGGCGCGCAGCTGCTGGTGGACCTGGCTGCGATGGGCGAGGATGAGGTGAGGGGCCTGCCCGCCAATTACGAACTCTCGTGGAACCACACGACTTTGCGGGCGCTCAGGGTGGATCCGTCGATCACCTATCTGCAGGTGCTCTATCCGTTCCCGAACCAGCTGGCGCTTGTCGCAAAAATCCATGCGCATTTTGGCGATGAAACGCCCGGGCACCTTGAGTTCGTGCGGTTTAACGGCAAAATCACCTGCTTCGGCCTGCCGCTGGTGCGCTTTACAACCGAAGCGCGGCTCGATGAAATCATGAAAATCCATGAAGACATGGGTGCGCCGATTTTCAATCCGCACCGCTATACGCTGGAGGAGGGCGGCATGAAGCAGACCGACAGCGTGCAGCTGGCCTTCAAGCGCGAGGCCGATCCGCAGGGCCTGCTCAACCCGGGCAAGATGATTGCCTGGGATGATCCGGATTTTGATTATGCGACCGGCAGGACATTCCTTTTTCCGGGTCTGGCGAGGCATTCCTGATGCGCGTTCTGGTTTTCTACGCTCACCCGGTCGAGACGAGCTTTGTCGCGGCGCTCCACACCAGAACCATCGCCGTGCTGCGGGCGCAGGGCCATGAAGTGGATGACTGCGATCTCAATGCCGAAGGCTTCAATCCGGTCCTGACGCGGCAGGAGCGGATTGACTATCACGACACCGGCATCAATCGCGCCAATGTGGCAGGCTATGTCGAGCGGCTGTTGTGGGCGCAGGCGCTGGTGTTTGTCTATCCAGTGTGGAACTTTGGTTTTCCCGCCATCCTCAAGGGTGTGTTTGACCGGGTGTTTCTGCCCGGCGTGTCCTTCGAAATGGCCAACGGCGCCTTTGTCCCCGGCCTCAGGCACATCGCGAAAATGACGGCGGTCTGCACTTACGGCGCTGACCGCTGGCGGGCCTGGAGCATGGGCGACCCGCCACGCAAGTGCGTGACGCGGATGATCCGTGTCCTGATCGCGCCGTTTGCCCGCAGCTCCTATCTGGCCTGCTACGACATGAACAACACGACGCCGGAAAAGCGCGCGGCGTTCATGGTGCGTGTCGAGGCGCATTTTGCCGGCTGGCAGGGCGGCTAGAGCGCTCCGGCGGCCTTCAAAACCTCGGCGGCATGTCCGGGCACTTTCACTTTGTTCCAGATGCGCAGGATGGTTGCGTCCGGCCCGATCAGGAACGTTGTGCGCTCGACGCCCATGTATTTGCGGCCATACATGCTCTTTTCGGTCCATACGCCATAGGCCTCCAGCATGGTCTTGCTTTCGTCGGAAGCGAGGGCAAAGCCCAGCTTGTGCTTGTCGCGAAACGTGTCATGGGCCTTGACCGGATCGGGCGAGACGCCGACAATCTGCGTTCCTGCATCGGCGAAATCCGCCTTTAGAGTATTGAAATCAATAGCTTCCGCTGTGCAGCCCGAGGTGTCGTCTTTCGGGTAGAAATACAGCACCAGCTTCTGGCCCCTGAAGGCTCCGGGGCCAAGGCTGCCGCCGCCATCGCGCGGCAGCAGGAAATCCGGGGCCTTGTCGCCCTGCCTGAGTATGCCTGTCATTCGCCTTCCTTTCGTCGAAATACCGATGCATGCCAATTGGTGATGAGGACATCGGCCTGTTTACCGGACCGATACCTGCCGTCAGGCAGGATGTGGGTTCAATTCGTTTGAGATTGCAACCGGAATTCAGGATATAAATGGCGCGTAGGTTCCTGCGCCGGGCTGATTGACCAAAGAGCCGCACCGCGTTTGACCGAAGCTGACAGCCCCGAAGCCATTGCCCTTGGTGCCCATCGCAAGCTGTGGGCGCGGCGCGGGTCTCTGCGTGGCAACCGGGGCGGGTTTTCGCTGCGGCGCGTCATTCTGGCTGGACTTGGCATTTGCGGCGGCCTCGCCATGCTGGCGACGATTGGCGTCGGCCTTGTGGCCTGGCGGCTGAATGACGGGCCGATCGCGCTCGACTGGCTGGGGCCGCGCATCAAGACCGCGCTCGATGAGCGGCTGAAACAGGGCTACAGCTTTGAACTGGGCGAGGCGATGCTCGACAAGGGCGAGCATGGCCCGGCTGTGACCGTCACCGGCCTGAAACTGAAAGACCCGTCGGGGCGGGTGCTGCTGACCGCGCCAAAGGCGGCGGTGGCTGTCAACGGCTATGCAGCGGCGGTCGGGTCGATTGTGCCGACGCGGCTGGAGCTGACCGGCCTTGATGTCCAGTTTGCGGTGGCGGCGGACGGGGGCATATCGGTTTCCGCTGGCGGCACAGAAGGCCTGCCGCTGTCCATGGCTGTTGCACAGCCAGCGCCCCCTCCGCCGCCCCCTGCGCCGGGCGGCGAAAGCCCGGCCGTGCCTGCCCGGTCAGCGCCGGAGGCATCGCAGACCGGGCCGGTGGCGGCGTCTGCCCGCGCCCTGCAAAGGCTGCTGGATGCGGTCAGCGATCCTGACAGTCCGCTTGGCGCGCTTGACCATTTTTCAATCACCCATGGCCGCCTGGTGTTCGACGACCCGACTGAGGCGACGCGCACCGTGCTCGATGGCCTTGACGTCAAGTTTGACAGGACGGGCGCGCAAACCCAGCTCGCCCTGTCGGTCAAAGGTCCGGCAGGCGATTGGTCACTGAATGCCCAAAGCACTGGACTGCCAGGCGAGGAGCGCAGGCTGCAAGCCGAAATCCGCGATATTTCACTGGACGAGATCGGGCTGGCGACCGGCTCGCGCGCGCGCGGCATTGAGTCCGACATGCCGATTTCGGCGTCGCTGGCGGCGGTGCAGGGGGCTGATGGCACAGTCAGCGAGGCTCGGGCAAAGTTTGCTTTTGGCGCAGGTTTTTTGAAACTCGACAGCGCGGAACCCGAGGCCTGGCAGGTTGATGAAATCACCGGGTCGCTCAGCTTTGATCCCAGGGCGAGGCGCATTCGTGTCGAGGCATTACGGCTCGATGCTGGCCAGACCCATTTTGGCCTGCATGGCGCAATTGCGCCGCCGGACGCGGCAACCGCCGACTGGGCGCTGGAGCTTGCCTCGGACGACAGCGCGCTGGGGCCTGAGCGCCCTGGCGAAGCGCCCGTCGCCCTGACCTCGGCAGCGCTCAGCGCCCGCTACTCGGGCGCGCAGAACCGCCTCGTGATCGATCATCTTGATTTTGAGGGGCCGGAGCTGGGTGTCAAGGTCTCCGCGCTGATGACCGGTCTTGACGCGCGCCCCACCCTGAAGCTTGACGCGGGCTTCCGCCGCATGCCGATGCGTGTTGCCCTGCGGCTGTGGCCGGGCTTTCTCGCGCCCGATGCGCGCGCCTGGTTTATCGAGCACCTGCATGGCGGCGTGATGGACACGGGCGCCCTGAAGCTCGATTATGACGCCGCAACCTTTGCCGACGTGCGGGCGAGACGGCCGCTGCCCGACAGCGCCGGGCGGTTTGACTTCACCGTCACCAATGGCGGCATTGATACCATGCCGGGACTGCCGCCGTTGAGTGGGGTGGACGGCGTCGGCCATGTCACCGGGCGCACCGCCAGTTTTGTGGCGACGCGCGGTGTGATGGAACTGGGCGGCGGCAAGAAACTGGTGATCCCCGATGGCGCCTTCACCATCAAGGATGTTGAGGCAAAGCCCGCGCCCGCGACGCTGCTGCTGCATGTGCAATCGAACATGGAGGCGATGTCGGCTTTGTTTGCGCGTGACGCGCTCAAAACCTTCCGCGCGCTGCCCCCTGACAGCCAGGGCATCAAGGGCCAGGTCGATGCGCAGCTGACCTTTGACCTGAAACTCGCCAAAAAAATGGGACCGGACGATATTGCCCTGCGCGCCACCGCCAATCTCAGTGCGGTGAGCATCGACAATTTCATCGGCAAGGAAAAACTCGACAATGCCACCCTGGCCGTCACCTTTGCCAAAGACGGGCTGCGCGCCAAGGGCGAGGGCCGCGCCTTTGGCACGCTGGCATCAGTCGAGATAAAGAAACCCGCCGGCGCGGCAGGCGAGGCTGTGGTGAGCCTGACGCTGGACGAGGCCGCCCGCGCCCGGCTCGGATTTTCACTCGGGGCCGGCCTGTCCGGGCCGGTGCTGGCGCGCCTGACCAGTCCTGCCGCTCCCAGTGATGACATCAAAGCGCGGGTTGAACTCGACCTTACCCGCGCCGCCATCGACGGCCTGCTGCCGGGCTGGAGCAAGCCTGCGGGCAAGCCGGGCAAGGCGAGTTTTTCGCTGCTGGCCAGCGGTGACACGCTCCGGCTGGAGCAGATTGCGCTGGATGCGGGCGGCGTCAGCTTTGGCGGCGCGGCGCAATTCACCGCCGAGGGCAAATTTGTCTCCGCCCGGCTGACTGGCGTCAAACTCGGCATTGGCGAGGACATGCAGGCTGACGCCAGTCTTGCCGGTGACGCGCTGAAAATTGCGCTGAAGGGCAACAGCATTGACGCGCGGCCCTTCCTCAGCGCGCTGGTCAGCCAGCAAGGGGAAGGGCGCGGCCCCAAAGATGTTGATTTTGAGCTGCGGGCCGGCGCGCTGGTTGGCCATAACAAGCAGAGTCTGGCCAATGCGGAGGTAAAACTGGCGCGGCGCGGCGGGCAGTTGCGCAGTTTGCAGGTCAACGGCCGCTTTGGCGCGGAACCGTTTAATGCCAGCCTGATCAAGAAGGACGGCCCGGCCTCCATCGTGGCGCGCACGCAGGACGCGGGCGCGGCGCTGTCCTACTTCGATCTGTACCGCCGCATGCAGGGCGGCACGCTCGATCTGGTGATGCGGCTGGGCGACGGGCGCCAGGAAGGCACGGTCGCCATTCAGGATTTTGTCCTGAAGGATGAGCCTGCCATGCAGCGGCTGGCGGCCAATGGCGCGATTCCGGCGGGCAATGGCGCGGCGCAGGCCGGCCAGATTGACCCGGCCAGCGTGCCGTTTACCAAGATGACGGCGAATTTTGTGCGGGCCGGCGGGCGCACCGACATTCGCGACGGCGTGATGTTTGGCCAGCAGATTGGCGCGACCATGAGCGGCTCGGTCGATTTTGCCCGCAACCTCGTTGATCTCAACGGTGCATTTGTGCCCGCCTATGAGCTGAACAACCTTTTCGCCCGTGTGCCGGTGCTGGGGCCGCTGCTTGGCGGCAACAAGAACGAGGGCCTGTTTGCGCTCAACTACCGTGTCACCGGGCCAGCCAGCGCGCCAGTGCTGCACATCAACCCGCTGTCAGCCATAGCGCCAGGTTTTCTGCGCACAATTTTCGGCGCGGTGGACGGCACTCGGCCCCTGGCCGGCCCGGTGGGCGAGGCAGTGGTGGTGCCGCTGCCGCGGTGAGGGCGTTGACTGTGTGGCCTGGCTGGCAATCAGTGTCCGGAAATACAGGGCGGGAGCCGGGGATGAATTCTTTGGTGAGCGCCAAAAGCGTGCGGTTCGAGGAAGACAGCTTTTGGCTCGATCTGTCCGACGGCCGCATGCAGGGCGTGCCGCTGGCCCGGTTCCCGCGCCGGCTGCGCGCCACGCCCGCCCAGCGCGGCAGGGTCACCATTGGCACGCGGCCTCCACTGACACGATCCCGACGAAGATATTTCGGTCGAAGGACTGCTGGCGGGGCGGGCTGACCTGTTCGGCAAACGCGCTGTGACGCTGGACGATGGCACACCAGGTGGCAAGGGCCGGTTCAAGGTGATGGGCGTGCCAGCCTCGGTACAACGTGGCGTCACTGCCGCGTTCAACATCGAGGTCGGCGTATTCGGTGCCCTGAGCCAGGTCACAAACGTGCCGACTCTGGAAAACAAGTCCGCCGCCGGCAATGCCGACGGCGCTTGATGATCTCAATCAAGGGCCGGGCTTACGCCCCGGTCTGCCCCTGCGTCGCCACGCTGGCCAGCTCAAGCTTGACGCCCGGCCCCATGGTGGACGAAATCGCCACACGGTTCAGATAGGTGCCTTTGGCGCCTGTCGGCTTGGCTTTGGTCACGGCGTCAACAAACGCCTTGATGTTGTCGATCAGCGCGCCCTCGGCAAACGAGGCCTTGCCGACGGAACCCTGGATGATACCGGCCTTTTCGACACGGAACTCCACTGCGCCGCCTTTGGAAGCCTTGACCGCCCCGGCGACGTCCATGGTGACCGTGCCGACCTTGGGGTTGGGCATCAGGCCGCGCGGGCCCAGCACCTTGCCCAGACGCCCGACAAGCGGCATCATGTCCGGTGTCGCGATGCAGCGGTCAAATTCAATTGTGCCGCCGCTGACGATAGTTACGAGATCTTCCGCACCCACCACATCAGCACCGGCCTTGCGCGCCTCGTCGGCCTTGGCGCCGCGCGCAAACACCGCGACGCGCAAAATGCGGCCCGTTCCGTGGGGCAGATTGACGACGCCGCGCACCATCTGGTCGGCGTGCTTCGGGTCAACACCGAGATTCATCGCGATTTCAACGGTTTCGTCGAATTTCACGTTGGCGCGCGCCTTGACCAGCTTGATCGCTTCGGAGACCGGATAAAGCTTGATCCGGTCAATGCCCTCGCGGGCCTTTTTGATACGTTTTCCGATATGTGCCATGGTCTTACCCCACCACTTCCAGACCCATGGACCGGGCCGAGCCTGCGATCATGGCGGCAGCTGCCTCCACGCTGGAGCAATTCAGATCAACGATCTTTTTTGCAGCGATTTCATTGATTTGCGCCTGGGTGACCTTGCCGACAAAGCCGCGCCCCGGGGTCTTGGACCCGGCCGTCACGCCCGCCGCCTTCTTGAGCCAGTGCGAGACCGGCGGCAGCTTCATCTCAAACGTGAAGGAACGGTCCTGAAACACTGTAATCACTACAGGAATCGGTGAGCCTTTTTCCATCTGTGCGGTTTTGGCGTTAAACGCCTTGCAGAATTCCATGATGTTCAGGCCGCGCTGACCCAGCGCGGGACCGATGGGGGGCGAGGGATTCGCCGAGCCCGCCGGCACCTGAAGCTTCACGTAACCCGTGATCTTCTTTGCCATTGTATGCTGCTCCAATAAGGCTTCAGCCGCCACAAAGCGGTCAAAGCGGTTGCAGGCCGTGGTGCGTCAGGGCTTCCCGGCTGGCAGCCGGGCCTGTCTCCCACGTATGAAGACGCGCCGGTTAGCAGGGTTTTGCCCGGCGCGCAACACGCACACGCGACTGTGAACCGGCATATGCAGGCGTTCGCGCCATTGTGGCCCGCGTATTGCCCCGCTCCGGCAGAGGCGCAGCGCGGCTGTGCCAATGTTGAACACCGGGAACCCGCACCATGTCCCCCACCAGTCCCCGCATTGCCTGGGTCGACTATGCCAAAGGCCTCTGCATCGTCCTTGTCGTGCTGATGCATTCCACCCTCGGGGTCGAGAAGGCAGCCGGCAGCCTCAGCTGGCTGCATGGCTTTATTGAATGGGCGCGGCCGTTCCGCATGCCGGATTTTTTCCTGATTTCCGGCCTTTTCCTCAGCGCCCGCATTGACCGGCCCTGGCGCAGTTATCTCGACAGCAAGCTGATTCATTTCGGCTATTTCTATCTGCTGTGGATGACCCTGCAAGTCCTGATGCGCAGCTACGGGCTGGCGCAGGAGGCGGGGCTGCGCGGCGTGCTGGAGGCCTGGGCGCTGGGGCTGGTGGAACCGTTTGGCACACTCTGGTTTATATACATGCTGGCAGTGTTTTTCATTGCCGTAAAAGTTCTGCGCCATGCCTCGCCGGTGCTGGTGGTCACCGCAGCGGCTTTCCTGCAAATGTCCCATATTGAGACAGGCTGGCTGGTCATTGACGAATTTGCGGCGCGTTTTGTCTATTTTTACGCGGGCTATAGCTTGGCGCGGCTGGTTTTTGCCTATGCTGAAAGCATCTCTGCACGCAAAACCTGGGGTGTGCTGGCGGGTCTGGCCGTCTGGGCAAGCGTCAATGCCCTGGCCGTGGAGGCGGGTGTTGCGCAGCTCCCCGGCATCGGGCTGGCGCTCGGTCTCATCGGCGCGGCAGCGGTCATTGCCGCAGCCGTGCTGCTCGCCAAAACCCGCCTCGCAGCGCCCTTGCGCTATTGCGGGCGCAACTCCATCGTCATCTACCTTGCCTTCTTCATTTTCATGGCCGCCGCCCGCATTCTTTTGCTGCGCCTGATGGTAATTGACGATCTGGGCTTGGTCGCGCTCGTCACCACAGCAGCGGGAGTCACCGGGCCGCTGCTGCTGTTCTGGGCAATCCGCGGCACGGCCCTGGCCTTCCTGTTCCGGCGGCCACAGTGGGCCCGGCCTGGCCGCGGCACAGCTGCTGCGCCAAGCCGGTTTGACCTCAGGCGCGCGGCAGCGGTGCGGCGCTGACTGGGGTTTTAGGCGCGTGCCGGGAGACAGGGAGGACGGCGGCTGGCTTCAAGCAAGAGTTTTCTGCGTGCAATGGCCAACAGTTCTGTCAACATGGCAGTCTCAAATGTTTTGGCCGAAGGCTCACTCTTGAACTTATGTCGCCACCATTAGCGAACGATATTGTGAATAAAACCAATCAAAGACGGGTCGGCCCCAGGCTGGACGCCAATCGGCCTTGACGCGCGAAACGGCTGAGATTGAAGTTGAGACAGCAATGGAACAATAATGGCCTTGGCTACGGCGACCGCCTTTGTCTTTTTCCGGGCCGCAAACATCGTCCGCTCCCAATTTCAAAATGTCTCACAGCGGAATATTGTCGTGTTTCTTCCACGGATTATCCAGCTTCTTGCCGCGCAGCATGGCCAGCGCCCGGGCCACGCGCTTGCGGGTTGAGTGCGGCATGATCACGTCGTCGATATAGCCGCGCTCCGCCGCCACAAACGGCGAGAGGAAACGGTCCTCGTACTCCTTCGTCCGCTCGGCGATCTTGGCCGGGTCCTTGATGTCGGCGCGGAAAATGATTTCGACCGCGCCTTTCGCCCCCATCACCGCGATCTGCGCCGTGGGCCAGGCGTAATTAACGTCGCCGCGCTGATGCTTTGAGGCCATCACATCATAGGCCCCGCCAAAGGCCTTGCGGGTGATGAGCGTGACCTTTGGCACGGTAGCTTCCGCATAGGCGAACAGCAGTTTTGCGCCGTGCTTGATCAGGCCGCCATATTCCTGCGCCGTGCCGGGCAGAAAGCCGGGCACGTCCACAAACGTGACAATCGGAATCGAGAAAGCGTCGCAGAAACGCACGAAGCGCGCCGCCTTGCGCGAGGCATCGGAGTCTAGCACGCCCGCTAAAACCATCGGCTGGTTGGCGACGATGCCGATCGGCCGTCCCTCCATGCGGGCAAAGCCGGTGACGATGTTGCGGGCATGCGCCTCCTGAATCTCGAAAAAATCGCCTTCGTCAACAGTCTTGGCGATCAGCTCCTTGATGTCATACGGCTTGTTCGGGTTGTCGGGGATCAGCGTGTCGAGCGACATGTCTATGCGCGAAGAATCGTCGCCGCACGGCCATTCCGGCAACTCCGCCGTGTTGGAGGCGGGCAGGAAATCAATGAGGCGGCGCATCTGCAACAGCGCCTCAACATCATTGTCATAGGCGCGGTCGGCAATGGAGGATTTTGTCGTGTGGATCGACGCGCCGCCAAGCTCCTCGGCAGTGACGGTCTCGTTGGTGACAGTCCTGACCACCTCCGGCCCGGTCACAAACATGTAGCTGGTATCGCGCACCATAAAAATAAAATCGGTCATGGCGGGCGAATAGACGTCGCCGCCGGCGCATGGCCCCATGATGACCGAAATCTGCGGGATGACGCCGGAGGCCAGCACGTTGCGCTGGAACACCTCGCCATAGCCGCCGAGCGCCGCCACGCCCTCCTGAATACGCGCCCCGCCCGCGTCAAACAGGCCAATGATCGGCGCACGGCTCTTCAGCGCCATGTCTTGAATCTTGGTGATTTTCGCCGCATGCGTCTCCGACAGCGAGCCGCCGAACACGGTAAAGTCTTTGGCGAAGACAAACACCGTGCGGCCATTGACTGTGCCCCAGCCGATGACGACGCCGTCGCCCGGAATTTTTTCTTGCTTGTCCATGCCGAAATCGACGGCGCGGTGCTGCACGAACATGTCGAATTCTTCGAAACTGCCATGGTCGAGCAGCAGGTCAATGCGCTCGCGCGCGGTGAGCTTGCCGCGCTTGTGCTGGGCGTCAATGCGCGCCTTGCCGCCGCCAAGGCGGGCGCCGGCGCGGCGGTGGTCGAGGGCATCGAGGATGTGTTTCATGAAAGACAGACCGGCGCGTCACGAAATGGACGCGCCAGTCTAGCATGGGCACATGCGGCTTCCTACTGGCCATGCGGACAAGCTCACTGCCCGCAGGTAATTTGGCTAAAGCCGTCGCAAAAACCCTGGTCGCAGATCGCGCCGGTGGTGATGAGGCGGGTCGGCTGGCTTGCGCCGATATTCTGGTCCTCGGCAAAGCTCTGCGCCTGGGCAAAACCGTGCTTCTGGCAGAAAGCATCCGCCGCGCCCTTGCCGCAGCCCTGGCCCCAGTTCAGGCACCAGTCGAGGCGCTGCGCGCCCCAATGCGGCTGGTTGAAGGTCTGCGTCACTGGCGAAGGCTTGAAGCAGGAGATGTGGCTGAAGCCGTCGCAAAAACCCTGGTCGCAGACGGCGCCGCTGCCGATGAGGCGCGTTGGAGCGAAGCCGCCAATATCGACGGCCTCGTTGAAGCTTGTCGAGTTGCTGAAGCCCTTTTGCGCGCAGAATTGATCCGCCGCCTGTTTGCCGCAGCCAGTGCCCCAGTCAACGCACCAGTCAAGGCGTTTGCCGCCATTCATCGGGTTGAAATAGGTTTGGGTTTCCGCCTGCGCCGCAAAGCCGGCGGGCAAAGTCATCGCCGCGCAAACCGCGAGGCGGGTCAGGATTAAACGCATGTGCTTGCTCCGTTGGTTGGCTTCCCCGGAGAATTGTTATCCTTTGTAATATGGAACACATGTGCGGGAAGTCACATTGCGCAAGTATTGACGGCAAGGAATGTAAAACACCGGCGCTCATTCCGCCGCGCATGCCCGTATCCGAGGTTTGGCCGCGTCGAACGGCGCCCTGGCGCCGCTCAAATTCCGGCGTACCAATCGTAGCCCAAATCTTCCCACGAGCCGCCCTTGCCGCCGGCAATGGCGTCAAAGCTGTCCACCAGCTCGATGCGCATGATATATTTCGCCATCTTGTAACCCAGCTTGCGCTCGGCGCGCAGGCGCAGCGGCGCGCCATGCGGCACGGTGAGGGTCTTGTCGTTCATTTCATAGGCGAGGATTGTCTGCGCGTGCAGCGCTTCGGCCAGATCGAGGCTTTCGTAATATTTATTGTCGGCGTCGAGGCGCTCAAGCGCGTCGGCGCAGCGGAACACAACGAAGCGCGCTGCCGGCTTGACGCCAACCTCGCCCAGCAGCGCGGCAAGCTTCGCGCCTTTCCATTTGCCGATGCAGCTCCAGCCCTCGACGCAGTCATGCCGGGTGATTTGCGTGCGCGACGGAAGGGCGCGGATTGCCTCAAGCGAAAATTTGGCGGGCCGCTCGACCAGCCCGTCCACTTCCAGCCGCCAGTCCGCAAAATTGTTTTCGACAAGAGCCGTGTAGTCTTCCGTATCCGGGTCGGTGGTGCCATTGGCGCGGAAGGCCGGCGACAGATCGGCCAGGGTGAATTCAGGCGCCAGCGCATCCGGCGCGCCGATCAGGCCCTGCGCGGTTTGCGTCAGCGCTTCGGCGCTGGCGAGAATGCGGCGGGTTTGGTCATTCCCGGCAAGCTTGTCGCAGCCGCCGAGCAGCAGCGCCGCGCTGGCAAGGAGGCCGCGCCGGGTCAACTGTCGCGCTTCAGGCATCAGGCGCCTCCTTGAGGCGGTAGCGGCCAGTCACCATCGAGCGAATATTGTTCCACGGGCCTGTCAGGACCACCATCGCCACATGCACGAAGACGAAGCCGACGAGCCCAAAAGCCAGCAGGAAATGCATTGTACGCGCCGCCTGCCGACCGCCGAACAGCGCCGGCAGCCAGGGCCAGGCCGCATCGAGGCGCGGCGACATGGCGAGGCCGGCGAGGATGAGCAACGGGAACATGACGCCGATGACGAGGAGATAGGTAAGCTGTTGCAACACATTGTAGCGCCGCGCCGCGCTGTGATGAAAGCGCAGGCGCAAGTGATCAAGCAGCGTGCGGCCAATGTTTTTCAACTCGCCGCCCGTCGGCACAAGATCGCGCCACAAATGCCGCGAGAGCAGGCTGTACAGCAGGTAAAGCGCGCCGTTGATCGCCAGCGCCCAAGCGAAGAAAAAGTGCCAGCGGCGGCCGTCCGCCAGCGACTGCCAGCCGGGCAGGGTGGCCCAGGCCGGGAAAGCGCGGGCGATGGTGCGGCCATCCGGCAGCGCGGTGAGGCCAAGAACACCGGTGGTGTCGAACGCATGGCCGAGCACCGTGGTGACGCCGCGTTTGACGCCCGCAGCGTCAGCTTTGACGCCGATGGAGGCGAGCGGGTTGTTAAAATCCGAGGCATTGCCCCAATAGAGCGCCGGATGAGCGTTGAAAATCTGCAGGCCGCTCATCAGCAATAGAAAAAAGCACAGCGCGTTCAGCCAATGGGTGAGGCGCGTCAAAGCCGCGTGGCGGCGGACAAAAACAAAACGCGGGCGCGATTCCTCGCGCCCGCTGGACTCAATGCTCGGGGCCGCGCCGCTCACCGGCGGCGATGCCGTCGCGCCGTCACATCGGCGGCTTCATGCCATTGGCGCCGACCACCACAGCGATGGCGGAGGAACCGGCGTCGCCTTCGGCCGGCGTGGCGATAATGAACACCTTGGCGCCGACTTTCATGTCAGCCGCGCCCGCTTTTTCGAAAGAGACGACAATCGCGTCCGGCGGGATCGAAATAGTCTGCTCGCCGCCCTTGAAGTCGAGCTTCAGCACGCGGTCATTGCCGACGGTTTCAACCTTGCCGATATTGGCGTTGGTCATCATGTTGGCATCGGTCTCGAGATCCCACGGGTAGTGGCCTTCGGCGAGGCCGCGCAGCGATTCGGCAAACACATGCACCTCTTTGGCGATGCGCTTGCCGCCTTTTTCCACCGAGGTGATGCCGACAAACTTGTTTTGTGTGATGGCGCTGAAATCAGTCGGGGCAACGACGAACACGGCGCTCTTGTCGTTAAGCTTGACGATCTCGGATTTGCCGGCGGCAGTCTGCACCGTGACCTGCGCTGCGGTGACCTCGGTTATCGCGCCGCGCACATGGCGAGGCTGCTGCGCCAGCGCTGGCGTGGCGAGGCTGACACATGCGGCAACAGCTGCTGCGGCGATGAATTGAATGTTGCGGATAAGCGCCATTAGATTTCTCTCCCTGAAGATAGCGTTACGTTACACGCGCGGCACATTTTGCCAAATGACAGGGCGCGTCAACTTCAACTTTGGAATCAGGCCACACCTTCCCGCGCTCCAGGCCCGGCGCTGTCCGGCCAATATTGCCCGCCAGTTTGCCGCGTAGCCCCGCAGCGGCGCGGCGGCGTCAAATCCATCTGCGAAGCCGCCAGCCTGCATCACCGGACGTCTGCGTGTTTCCATCACCTGTCCCGCTCGGGCCGGAACCCATGCTGGCCGCGTGGATGCCGGGCACCGGGCATAAAAGCTCATACGCACATTTGGCTTTCCATGCCGCAGTGCCAGCGTCCGCCAAACCCGCATGTCTCAGCGCGAACAGCCGGGCGTTTTGGCCGGGCGAGTTACCTTTGCTGATTCGCACTGAAGGACAAAGGTGGCCCCCTCCACTCTTGCGCAACTTGGAGCGGTGTGATGATCAAAACCTTGAGGATTGCAGTTTCAATGCAGATTCGAGGGTTGAAAATTTGCCACTTTCGCCTGCCTGTACACAAGGCCCCCCGCCCTATATGGGAGGGCGCTTGTTCTGGAGCGCCGCGTCGCTTCGCACACCACATGCCCTGAAGACCGGACCCTATGCTGCGTTTTGCCACCTGGAAAATCATTTCCATTCTGCTTGTGACCTTCGCCGCCATGGCGCTGGTTATCCCCAGCCTGATGCCCAAGGAAACGCGCGAGCAGGCGCTGAAAGTCCTGCCCTCGTTTGTGCCGTTCAAACCCATCGTGCTGGGGCTTGACCTGCAGGGGGGCGCGCATGTGCTGATGGAAATCGACAGCGCTGACGTGACGAAAAAGCTGGTGGACGGCGTGGTCGACGATTCGCGCCGGGTGATGCGCGAGAACAAGGTGCCGATCAGCGGCGGCATTGGCCGGCTGGCGCGTGGCGCGCAGGTGCGTTTTGCCAATGACGCTGACCGCGAGCGGGCGCTGCCCTTTTTGCAGGGTCTGTCGCAGCCGATCGGCAACGTGCTGCTTGGCGGCACAACCGGCCGCACGCTGGAGGTGAAGCAGACGGATGACGGCGCGATCCAGCTCAGCGTCACCGATGCCGGGGTCACCGACAAGATCACCCGCGCGGTGGACCAGTCGATCGAGGTGCTGCGCCGCCGGATCGATCCGGGCGGCAACAAGGAAATTTCGATCCAGCGGCAGGGCCGCGACCGGGTGCTGATCGAGCTGCCGGGCGTGCAGGACACGTCGTCTTTCATCAACCTGCTCAAGACGGCCAAGCTGGAATTCCGCCTGGTGGCCGAGCCGGGCGCAACGCCGGGCGAATTTGACCTGTTGCCGGAAAAAGGCAGCGGCAAGATCGAGGTGATGAAGCAGGTGATGGTGGCGGGCGAGGACCTGACTGACGCGCAGCCGGGTTTTGACTCGCGCGGCGGCGAGCCGGTGGTGAATTTCCGTTTCAATATCAAGGGTGGCCAGAAATTCTGCACCGTGTCGACAGACAATGTCGGCAAGCCGTTTGCCATCGTGCTGGATAATGAGGTGATTTCCGCGCCGCGCATCATCAGCCCGATCTGCGGTGGCTCCGGCCAGATTTCAGGCCGCTTTTCGGTCAAGGAGACCGCAGACCTTGCCACGCTGCTGCGTGCGGGCGCGCTGCCGGCCAAACTGACCATTATCGAGGAGCGCACGGTCGGCCCCGGCCTCGGGCAGGACTCGATTGATGCCGGAAAGCGCGCCGCTTATCTGGGCACCGCGCTGGTCGTCGGTTTCATGCTCGCCACCTATGGCATTTTTGGCGTCTTCGCCAATATCGCGCTGGCGGTGCATGTCATCCTGATTTTCGCAGGCATGGCGATCACCGGCGCGACGCTGACCATGCCGGGCATCGCCGGCATTGTGCTGACCATCGGCATGGCGGTCGATTCGAACGTGCTGATCTATGAGCGCATCCGCGAGGAGCACAAGATGGGGCGCTCGATCATTTCGGCGCTTGACGCGGGGTTTACGCGGGCCTTTGCCACCATCGTCGATTCCAATGTCACCATGCTGATCGCCGCTGTCGTGCTGTTTATTCTGGGGTCCGGTCCGGTCAAGGGTTTTGCGGTGACTCTGGCGCTTGGCATTCTCACCACTATTTTCACCGCCGTCACCATGACGCGCCTGATGATCGCCCTGTGGTACCGCTACCAGCGGCCGCAGACGATGCCGATCTGAGCGCGGGGAACCTGACATGAAACTCCTGCGCATCGTTCCTGACGGCACAACATTCGGCTTCATGCGCTTCCGGCGCGTGAGTTTTCCCTTCTCGGCGTTTTTGTCGGTTGTGTCGGTCATCCTGTTCCTGACAGTCGGCATGAACTTCGGCATTGATTTTCGCGGCGGCACGGTGATGGAGCTGCAAGCCAGGTCCGGCACGGCGGACCTCGCCGCGCTGCGCCACATCGGCGAGACGCTGAAGCTGGGCGAGATGGAAGTGCAGAGTTTTGGCACGCCCGCCGATGTCATCATGCGCATTGGCCTGCAGCCGGGCGGCGACGCCGCCCAGCAGGAGGCGGTGGTCAAGGTCAAGGCGGCCCTGGGCGATGGCTATGACTACCGCCGCACCGAGGTTGTCGGGCCGCGCGTGTCGGGCGAGCTGGTGCAGTCCGGCACGCTGGGCGTGGTGATGGCGGTGCTGGCGGTGCTGATCTACCTGTGGTTCCGCTTCGAGTGGCAGTTTGCGGTTGGCGCTGTCATTGCCACGCTGCATGATCTGGTGCTGACCATCGGCTTTTTCTCGATTACCCAGCTTGAATTCAACATGACCTCCATTGCCGCGATCCTGACGATTGTCGGCTATTCGCTGAATGACACGGTCGTGGTGCTCGACCGCATCCGCGAAATGATGAAGAAATACAAGCGCATGGGCATTTCCGAAATGCTCGATATTTCCATCAACACGACGCTGTCGCGCACTATCATGACCTCGCTGACGACGTTTCTGGCCCTGTGCGCGCTGGTGGCGTTTGGCGGGCAGGTGATCAAGAGTTTTTCACTTGCCATGATGTTTGGTGTCGTGATCGGCACTTATTCGTCGATCTTCATCGCCGCGCCCGTGCTGATTTATCTTGGGGTCAAGACCGAAGGTCTTGCGCCTGAGAAGGCACCTGCGGGCAAGGCCGCCAAGGCGGCGTAGAACGGGCGCCATTGTCTCGCCTGGCGAGAGGGACCGCGTCCGGTTCTTTTTGCAGGAACCGGATACCGTGATGCTGCCTGCACTGCCCATTCGCCACGACGGTTTTGTGCCCGGACGCCATGGCATGGACGCCTATGGGGCAGGCGGCTTCCGCTTTGCCGGCATGTCGCACAAGGGCTCGGTGCTTGCGCTGCCTTCGGGCGTGCATGCCTGGGCTGTGACAATGCCGGACGACATTTCCGCCGCTTCGCTGGCGGTGCTGCTGGCTGAGCCGCGGGGCGCGGTCGAGCTGCTGCTGCTCGGCACCGGGGCACAGCTGGTGCCACAGCCGGACGCGCTGCGCTGGCGCTTGCGCGAGGCGGGCATCAGGCTGGAGGTGATGCAGACCGGCGCTGCCGCACGCACCTATAACATTCTGCTGGGCGAGAACCGCCGCGTCGCCGCAGCCCTGCTGGCGGTGGACTGATGG
>JANLPP010000170.1:0-5035 GCA_031367295.1 Hyphomicrobiales bacterium
GCGGCCATTTCAAGGCGCAGCAAGGCTTCGGCCGCGTCTTTGCCCGCCGGTGCGCTAACGGCCTGAACCCAACTGCTGCGCACGGCGGGCGTGACCTGCTTGCCGAGCTCATGCGCGGCAGGCAGCAGCGCCGGATCGCGCTTTTCCCAGGCGCTGAGCAGATGGGTCAGCACTTCGCCGTGGGCCTGCATGGAGAGCTTTTTCAGCGCCTGGTTGGCGGCTTCAAAGGCTTCGCGCTGGGCGCGGAAGGCGGCGTCGCCCAGGCGCGGGCCGCGCTCTTCAAAGGCCGGGCGGTCGCTGAAGCGCTCGCTGCGTTCAGGGCGTTCGGCACGGTAGGGCTCAAACTTGTTGTCGGTGCTTTGCCGCGCGCCGCCCGGCTTGCTGCCCGGGCGTGCATCCTTGCGGTCGCCAAATTTGCCGCCACGTCCTGCGGCGGCGGGCTCGGCCTTGCGCATGCCGGGGCGGTCGTCGCCGCGCATGGCGATGACGGGCTTGGCGGCCGGTTTTGGCGGCGGTTGCGGCTCGGCCGGGGCTGAGGCGGGTT
Organism: Hyphomicrobiales bacterium; assembly: GCA_031367295.1. Lineage (GTDB taxonomy): Bacteria > Pseudomonadota > Alphaproteobacteria > Rhizobiales > Beijerinckiaceae > JANLPP01. Next base: position 545 of record JANLPP010000170.1, read on the forward strand.
CCGCGGCTTCGGCAAATTCGGCCGCTGCAGCCGACTCTTGGGCGGCCAGTGGGTCTGGCTGGCTAGCGGCCTCTTCTGCTATGGTTTCTGTAGTGGGTGGTACCGATGCTTGCTGGACCACAGGCTCGTTTTCTTCAGAAACAGGCGCTGACTCGGCGCTCGCGGCTTGCGCCACGTCGGCCGTCTGCGTCGCTTCTGCAGCGGCAGCGGCAGCCGCTGCGGCCACCGGGATCTGCCCGCGCACGGCGGCTTCAAGCGCCTTGGCGGCGGCGTGGATTCTTTGCGCGTCGCCGCTGGCCGTCGCCGCTTCGACCGCCTTGGCGGCATCCAGCACGTAACGGTCATGCTCGCCCAGGGCTGCGGCGGCTTTTTCACGCTCGACCGTCTTGCGCTGGAAGGCGTCGTCAATCGGCTTGCGGAAGGCGTCCCACAGTTTTTGTTCCTGCTTGCGCTCGATCGGCACGCCTTGCGCCTCATGCTGCCAGCGTTGCTGAAGGCTCTTGACGGCATCAATGCGCAGCTGCGGCTCGGCACCCAGCACCTGGGCTTCTTCAATCATGGCCTTGCGGCGCGCCAGGCTTTCGCTGCGGGCGGTGGTCAGGCCGGCATCGGCCTGGTCCATGGCGGCTTTCCAGACCGGCTGGATTTCGGCAAAGGCTTTTTCGCCCAGGTGGCCCGCTTCGCGCCATTTGTCGACAAAGCCGTTCAGGCTGCGGATCTGGTGCTTCCAATCGGTGTTGCCCTTGTTGGCTTCGGCCCAGGCCAGCACTTCGTCAATCAGCACGCGGCGCTCGGCCTTGACGGTCTCAAGCTGCTCCTTGACTTTTTCAAGCCAGGCCTCGACGACCTTGTGGGCTTCGTTGCAGGCGTCGTCAAAACGCTTCCACAGCGCGTGGTTGGGCGTGCCGCCCTGGTCAGAGGTTTTCCACTGCTCACGCATGATGCGCAACGCGTCCTGCTGCTTGCGCCCGCTCAGCGGTTTGGCGACCAGCGCCTCGGCCTTGACGACCAGTTCTTCGCGAATCTGGTCGGCTCGCCAGCGCTGCCAGCCTTCAAGCTCGCCGGCGGCGGTCAATGCGGCATGGGCGGCGGCCTCTAACTTGCTGTCGATGTTGCGGATGTTTTCTTTCAGGGCCTGGCGCAGGTCGGCAGCGACCTTGGGCGTGGCCTTGCCGTGGCCTTCGGTGACTTCATGCTCCAGTTTGGCGAGCGCTTCGTGGACGATGGCCGAGGACTTCTCGCGCAGGTCTTTCAGTACCGTCGGGTCGATTTTGGTCTTGGGGCCGCGCGCAGGCTGGCCGGCGTCACTGACGCCCTGGCTCTCTGATTTTGAGGTCGGCTGGCCGCGCGCGGCGCGCAACTCGTCGGCCCATACCGGCACGGCGGGCAGCGGCGCGGTGGCATCTTCGGCGGCCTTGACGGTCAGCGCCAATGCGCCCTGGAAAGCTTCCCACACGGCCAGCAGCTGGCCGCGCGAAGCGTCGAGAAGCGGCGGAAATTTGCCGTCCACGCTGGCCCAGTTGGCGTCCTGCGTGACTTCGTCGGCTTGGGCCTGCCAGTGCGCCACGTCGGCGCGCAGGGTGTCAAGCACGGCCTGGGCCTCGCGCCAGGGCTTGATCGACAGCACTTCGACGCGCTGGGCAATCAGCACGGCGGCTTCGCGCTGCACCTGGGTGCGGTGCTGCAGGTCTTCAATCGTCTTGACGCGCTCGGTCAGCTGCACTTTCAGGCCAGCCAGCGGCTCCTTGGACAGGGGCGCGCCGGCCTTGGCGGCGTCGCGCTGCCAAGCCAGGGCGTCGGCAATGTTGAGTTTGGTGATGGCCAGCAGCGCCTGGGCTTTGGCCGCCCATTCACCGGCGACGACCTCCTGGCCACGGGCGCGCTTGATCTCATCGAGCTTTTCGCGCAGCAGCTTGGCGGCGCCCTTGTCGCGCCCGCTGAGCTCTTTGAAGACTTCCTGAAGCTGCTCCGGGCTTGGGCCTTTGGCCAGCCATTCACGAACCCGTGCCGAGCGCTCCCCTGACGTGGGGGCCGTGAAGGCCCCGCCGGTCAGTTCATCAAGTTGCCGAATGTCGTTGTGTTTTTGGGGTTGCGTCGTCGTCACGGTGAGGTCAGGTAGGTTGCGGGTAAAAAGGGTTAGCCTGCTATTTTCGCCGTTATTTGCGCGTGACTTCTGCTTTTCGGACAAAGAGGACCCAAACCTGTTGCTTCGCCCGTTAATTCAGGCCTGAATTCGGCTGACTGGTGCCTCCCGTTCACCGGCTAATTCGTCAGCAAACTCAGCTCCGCACGCGGCGTCCATTTGGCATCAACGGCCCCCGGCTTGGCGGCCCCCAGAAACAGCCGCTCCGGCGGCAGTTGTTTGTCCGCCAAATACTCTTTCACCGCCACCCCGCGCTGCAAGGCCAGGTCGCGCATGGCGTCTTCGGTGACCGCAATATTGGCCAGCAGCAGCGCTTCCATTTCGCCGGCCGGGATGTCTTTGGCAATGCCGATCAGATTGCGTGGCTGGGGCAGGTCGGCCCGTCGGTAGACCTCCTTGAGGAGCGCGGGGGTTTCGGCGTCGGTCAACGGTGCAGCCGCTGCGGATTCTGAAGCTGCCGTGGCAGCACCCGCAGCGGATTTATTCTGCGCAATGCTCTGGTTGCCGCTAGCGTTTGGGGGTTTGTCATCCATGCAGCGAATTTTCAACCACATCGCGCAAACGTCAATGCTGTAAATGAAAAACTTGAACGCGGCGCGTAAATGAAGAATGCAAAAAGAAAGCCCGGATAAATTGACGCAAGGCCAACTTGTCCGGGCTCGACGGCTGGCACGAGGCCCATGCCGTCAGGGTTTGCACTGGAGAGAGTTACGTCTCGCAGTGCTGGACGCAAAAGATTGCCTCCATGAATCGCCGGGGCCGCTTCATCAACGCTACCCTGGGGTAGGGACTGGCTACTGCCGACTAAGCGCCTGTTTTTCAACAGACACCCGTAGTCTAGGCCGACCCGCAGAAAAATTCAAATTGATTTTTTTATGGCACACGCCGGTTTGATTTAAAGACATGTCTTGACTCAGGGCGCCATATCCCTCTGACTTTGTGGCGCGGCTGCGCGCAGCTCCCTGGGACCCAACTTAAGCGGCAGCGACACTGGCCAAGTGTGGGCTCTTGGATCGAAAATAGAATATCAACTCTATTTGATAGTGTTGACTCGGTATATTAACCCCCTTAGAATCCGCCCATCCTGGCGATCCGCTAGGGATAACCCGAATCCGCTGCCGAACCCGGCATATTCAAATCTTCGCGTCGGTGAACCCATCGGTCAAACGACCGCCGCAGGATTTTGATGGCGTACCAACCCCAACGAGGCGCCCATGGTGCAAACTGCATGCAGTTGCCCGTGGGCCCTTCGCCAAAGAAGGAAGAGCTATGACAGCGTCACTCAAGTTAGGCCGGGGCCTGCGATCTTTCGCAACCGACATCGCCCACGGCTTCCTGGCAATCACCCACAACAGCTTCGCCCTGGTCGGCCTGGCAGTCATATTTGCCATAGCCACGCTGATGGCGCGCCCCGAACTGCGCCAGGCCGGGGAAGCCGAGCTGATGGGCTGGTTGCAGGCGCGCCAGAGCGCCACGGTTGCCACTGAGGCTGAGCCTGACACGGCGGCGCCTGATGCGGTTGACCGCGCCACTGCGACCAACCCCCAAAGCCTGCCAAAACAGCAGGCTGCCGTGGCCTATTGGCTCAGCAAAAAATACCGCGTCGCGCCCGAGCCGGTGAGCGCCCTGGTGTCAGAGGCCTATGGCATTGGGGCGCGCACCAAACTTGACCCCACGCTGATTCTGGCCGTGATGGCGGTGGAATCCGGCTTCAACCCGTTCGCACAAAGCGCCGTAGGTGCCCAGGGCCTGATGCAGGTGATGACCAAAATCCACAGCGACAAGTATGAGATTTTCGGCGGCAAACTGGCCGCTTTTGATCCCCTCACCAATCTGCGGGTGGGCGTGAAAGTGCTGCAGGAATGCATTGCACGCGCCGGTTCACTGGAAGCGGGCCTCAAGTTTTACGTGGGCGCTGCGAATATTGAAGACGATGGCGGTTACTCGGCCAAGGTCATGGCAGAACATGGCCGGCTCAAATTGGTGTCTGCGGGGCGCTCGGTTCCAACGGCGGCCCCGCCATCCGCAGCCACTGCGTTGCGGGCTTCGCAAAACGTGCCGGCAATACAGCCTGCCAAGGCCGACCCGATGGTGGAGAAACTAGTAACGCTGGTTGATTCCTGACGCAGCTCGGCCCTCATTCCAGCCCACGATGAAATCATGGTCTCAAGGCCTCGACGGGCTGGGTCGGGTAAACTAAGACTGTGCGCAACTGGCGATAGGCACGCGGTCTTTGCAGACCTGCTGTGCCGACGTGGGACACCACTGGGAAGCGCGCCGCAATGGCCGCCTGGCGCATTGTGTTCAGCCGTTCGCCTGGGCAGCCCTTGGTTCATTGATGGATGCAT
>JANLPP010000172.1:0-10679 GCA_031367295.1 Hyphomicrobiales bacterium
TTTGCCTTTACCGGAAATTTCGGCGGAGGGATCAAGCCCGCATGACCACCAGACCAGCCCTGTGCGGCACTCTGGCTTTTCGGGGGACGGGGTGCTTTGTTGGTTTGCTTTTGGCTCCTCGTAAACTCGGGTTTTTCAGCACACTGGCCATGATTATATATCCGCCCCTGGCGCGGGCCTTGTTCCTCGACGACCGGGCCGCCGGTATTCTTCTTGGAGGCACTATCCATGATGTGGCGCAGGTGGTTGGCGCCGGTCATCTCATCTCCGACAGGGCGGCGGTGGTTGCTACTTACGTCAAGTTGTTGCGCGTGGCGATGCTGATGCCTGCTGTGATGGCCATTGCCTGGTTTTACAGTCGCCAGACTGTCGCGGTGAGCGGCAAGCGCGGGCCATTGCTGCCCCTATTTCTTGTCGCCTTCGCCGTTTTGGCCATTATCAATAGTTTTGGCTTGATCCCGGCTGGCGCGCTGCCAATCATCGCGAGTGCTTCGCGCTGGTGTCTGGTTTGCGCCATTGCCGCCGTGGGCATGAAAACATCCATTGAGAATCTCATGGAAGTTGGCTGGCGTCCGTTGGCGCTGGTGGCAATTGAAACAGTATTCATTCTTGCCATAGTAGTCGCCGCACTGAAAACCGAGATGTGGTATTGAAGACATCGGCCCAGTTTTTGGGCGCTTTTGCGCCCAGCGCATCGGTATTGAAACCGGTCGCGAACGAAACACAGACGCTGCCAACCCCATTATCATTGACGGAACGCGGATCGAGGTCAGCTTTCTTGACCGCAGAAAAATCGATCGGCTCCAGAAGGCCGTCCTTGGCGGCTTTGACGGCGAAATTATATTCGGCATGGACCATGTCCCTGTTGAGGCAAAATCACCGCTGCTGTTCAGGTTCGAGCAAGCGGAGAAAAAGCTGCGGGCTTCAATATCTTGTTGTCCATGGTTTCGATAAGCGCCTGAATTTTCGGGAGAAACACTTGCCATGCAGGATCTTTGGCGAGGTTGGCGCGCCGGGTTTCGCGGTCGACAAGATCGGAATAGGCCCAGATGTGAACAATCTCGTTCAGCGCGCCGATTTCCGAGAAAAAATATCCGACCAGTCCGCCGAGATGGCTCTTCTGGACAACGATTCCTTCTTCCTCGACCAATTTGAGGTAGCCTGGAACGGTTCCGGGTTTCATCCTGTAGGTTCGCATTTCGTAAATCATGGCCGCCTCACTGCATTGCAAAGGGATAGGCGACCGGTTCGTCGCCGCGCGGATTGAGACCGGTTTCACCGCGTATCATCGGGCATCGATTCCCAACCGGCCACGCGGCCATAGCCGGGGAGGCCGAAAGGCCAACTTTCAGCGGCGCGCGGCCAGCCTCAGGCATTGTTGCCGCCAAGGTCCTTGATGTCCTGATAACGGTCGCCGATGCGGTGATGCGGACGGCCGCCGATGGACGCCCCAAGCGCCACCACGATTTCGTCCGGCGCGGGTGCGTCAGGGACAGCGAACTGAATGGTGAGGTAGTGCGAACGCATGCCGTCGTCCGATTTGTGCATCAGGGGAATGACGATCGGACAATTGGGGCCACCGCGCGTGTTGGTGAAGCTCAGATAGCTCGTTGCCCCGACGGCTTTGCGATAATGATTGCCGAAGCGAAGCGTGTGGATCAAGGCGGAGGCATGCTCGATCTCGCCGGACGTTCCGGCAACGGCTGCCTTGCCATAGCCTTCGACCGACTCGCCGCCACCCGTCAGCGCCAGAATATCTTTCGTCAGAAGCTCGCCTAGGACGGGAGCAATCGCCTGTATTTCCGGTTTCAGATCATCGACGAAACCACGGCCAAACCACGGGTTTTTGAGGATTGCCGCAACCGCGAACAGCCGTAGGGGAGTTGGCGCAGCGCGTCCGCCTTCGATCAGCGTCGTCTCGCAATAACTGACGATTTTTCTGAGTTCCAGCACCGCAATTCCTCCAGCGAAATTTCCCCATCAAACAAGTTTGTAATATGGTATACCATGATTTCGCCCTGTCAACTGACCTCTTGCGACTTGACGGAGAACAGGTTTCACTCGCAAAATCATGGACAGAAAAGCTGATTTCCCGATGAACCACGACCGCGGCAACCTTAAAATTGATCGGTCAAACAAGACCTTGCGCGAGCTGACACTTGAAACCCTGCGCGAAGCGATCCTTGATTCGCGGTTTCGTCCTGGCGAAAGACTCGTGGAACGGACCCTTTGCGACCTGACGGGCGTCAGCCGGACGGTTGTGCGCGAGGTCCTGCGCCATCTGGAATCGGAGGGTTTGGTCGAAACACTCCCGCATCATGGCCCGATTGTCGCGCGCCCAAATCCAGCTCAAGCCGCGCAGATCTATGAAATCCGCGAACTTCTGGAGACCGGAGCCGCCAGCGCGTGTGCCGCCAATGCGACCAAGGAGGATATAGCCCGCCTGTCCGCCGCCGTGGACGCCATCGAAGCCGCATTCGCCGGCGGTGCGCCGCACGGCGTGCTCAGGGCGACTTCGGAATTCTACGAAAAAATGTTCCGCATCGCCAACCAGACAGTTGCATGGGGTGTCGTCCAGTCAATCAATGTGCGCATCAACCATTTGCGCGCGCTCACTATTTCGACGCCGGGGCGCGCAACCGCGTCCATCGCGGAAATGCGCCGGCTTGTCGAAGCCATCGGCAAGAATGATCGCGCCGCTGCCTTTGATGCCAGCCGCGACCATATCCGCACCGTCAGCAATCTGGCGCGCCAAACGCTGGATTCGCAAAAAGCGCCTTCGTCCTGAAAAAACAGCATTCGCTCACTGAGTCCCGACGCTAATCTCGCCCTTCAGCCAAGGGAATGCCGCCTCGATTCCCGGCACCGTCGCAATGAGGAGTTGCTCGCGGCAGAAAGCAGCAACTTCGCATGGCAGACGTCCGAGTTCCTGTTTCCGGGCGATCAATGTCAGTTTGCGCCGCAGGCTCGGTCCCGGCAGCGGCCAGCACGTCAAACCAACGAGCGGCAAAGCCGATTCGACAATGCACATCGGCGTCGTAATGGCGAAACCCTGCCGCGCGGCGACAATCGCGGCAACGCCATAGGGCGTGTCATATTCCAGCTTGCGCGGCAAATCGAGCCGCAAGCGCCGCAAATGCCGATCGATCTCGATACCGGTGAGCGAACGCGCGCTGAAACGGACGAATTCGCAACTTCGGGCAAGCTCCATGAGGTCCGATGGCTGGCGCGGTTGCGCGAAATCATCCGGCGCAAGCAAGACATAGGGCTCGCCCAGCAACGGCCAGCGCTCGAGTCCGTCGATATCCTCGAGGTCGTCAACCCCAATCAGGATATCGAGCCGCCGCGTCATCAGCGCGCTGGCATGCGCGGCGGTAAGACCGGACTGGATCGAGGCATGCTCGGTCGATTCGCCAAGTTTTTTACCGAGCACACTTGACAGCGCGCGTGCCATTGAATCGACGAGGCCAACCCGGATCAGCGGAAAGCGATTGCGTTCGGTTTCACGTAACAGCGGTGCAATCTGCCGCGCTTCCGCCAGCAAGGCGCTGGCGCGTTGTCGCAGCAAGCCACCGGCAGGGGTCAGTCCAATTGGACGCACGCTGCGGTCGAACAGGATTGTCCCGGTTCTGGCTTCGATATCGGCGATCGTTTGGGAAACCGCCGGCTGGGTCAGCTGCAATTGACGGCCGGCAGCCGCCATCGAGCCGCAGTCACAGGCCGCGAGAAACACCTGCAGCGACCACAGATCGAACGGCAAGCTATCTGCATGGGTAGTCATAACGCCTCAACAATAAGAAAAACTTATGTTATCTGATTTTCGTGGGAGCGCTAGAGAGAGATTGCCGGTGCTTTCTCGCTTGAAGGGGCAATTGCAGTATGGCGGTTCAACGTTACTCGATATTCAGGGTCATCGCCGAGGCGCTGGGTGGCCACAAGGGCTGGCAGCCGATGTGGCGCGAGCCCGAGCCCAAACCCGCATATGACGTGATCATCGTCGGTGGCGGTGGCCATGGCTTGGCCTGCGCTTATTATCTTGCCAAGGAATATGGCCTCAAAAACATCGCTGTCGTCGAAAAGGGCTGGATTGGTTCGGGCAACGTCGGCCGCAACACGACGATCATCCGTTCCAATTACCTGTTGCCCGGCAATGTCCCCTTCTACGAATTGTCGATGAAGCTCTGGGAAGGGCTCGAGCAGGATTTCAACTTCAATGCAATGGTGAGCCAGCGCGGCATCATCAACCTGTTCCATTCGGATGGCCAGCGCGACGCCTATGTCCGGCGCGGCAATGCGATGCGGCTGCATGGCGTCGATTCCGAACTTCTCGACCTTGATGGCGTCAGGAAACATCTGCCTTTTCTCAATTTCACGAGCAGCCGTTTTCCCGTTCATGGCGGGCTGCGGCAGCCGCGCGGCGGCACTGTTCGCCATGATGCCGTGGCGTGGGGCTATGCGCGCGGAGCCGACAGCCGCGGCGTCGACATCATTCAGAACTGCGAAGTCACCGGAATCCGGACAGAAGGGGGGCGGGCCGTCGGCATCGAGACATCGCGGGGCTTCATCGGCGCGAACAAAATCGGTCTCGCCTGCGCCGGCAATTCGTCACGGGTTGCAGCGATGGCGGGTCTGCGCCTGCCCATCGAGAGCCACGTGCTGCAAGCCTTTGTCTCGGAAGGCATCAAGCCTTTTATCGATACGGTCGTCACCTTCGGTGCCGGACATTTCTACATCAGCCAGTCCGACAAGGGTGGACTGGTGTTTGGCGGCGATCTTGACGGCTATAATTCCTATGCCCAGCGCGGCAACCTGCCGGCCATCGAGGATGTTTGCGAAGGCGGCATGGCGCTGATGCCGGCCATCGGCCGTCTGCGCCTGCTGCGTCATTGGGGCGGCATCATGGACATGTCGATGGATGGTTCGCCGATCATCGACAAAACCCCGGTCGGCGGCCTCTATCTCAATGCAGGCTGGTGCTATGGCGGCTTCAAGGCGACGCCCGCCTCGGGCCTGTGTTTTGCACATATGATTGCGCGCGGCGAGCCGCATCCCGTCAGCACCGCTTATCGTCTCGACCGTTTCAAAACCGGCCGGATGATAGATGAAAAGGGCGTCGGCGCCCAACCGAACCTGCACTGAAAAGGAGCACGCGATGCGCATCACCTGTCCGCACTGCGGCAACCGCAACCTTGACGAATTCATTTATCTTGGCGACGCCAACGGTCAGCGTCCCGATCCCGCGCATCCAGACGCATTGTCGGCCTTCGTCGAATATGTCTACCAGCGCGAAAACCCGGCTGGCCGCCATCGCGAGCTTTGGTTTCACAATGCCGGGTGCCACGCCTGGCTGGTGGTGACGCGCGACATCCGCACCCATGAGATTTTCGCCGTGGAATCGGGCCGCGATGTGCAACTGGCCCGGCAGCAAAAGACGCAAGCGGCATGATGACCAAGATGCCCGGCTCCTTCCGATTATCAACCGGCGGACTGGTCGACCGGTCGCGACCGTTGTCCTTCAGCTTCGATGGACGCACCTGTCACGGCTTTGCGGGCGATACGCTGGCCTCGGCCCTGCTCGCCAATAACGTCCGGCTGATCGGCCGCTCGTTCAAATATCACCGGCCGCGCGGCCTGCTTTCCGCCGGATCCGAGGAACCCAACGGAATCGTCGAATTGCGATCCGGCGCACGGCGCGAACCCAACACCCGCGCGACAATGGCGGAACTTTTTGACGGACTGGAAGCCACCAGCCAGAATCGCTGGCCTTCGCTGGATTTCGATATCCTGTCGGTCAATTCACTGCTCGCGCCATTTCTTGCGGCAGGTTTCTATTACAAGACCTTCATGTGGCCGGCGGCTTGGTGGGAAAAGCTCTATGAACCGATAATCCGCCGCGCAGCGGGCCTCGGTCACGCCTCCGGCCTCGATGATCCCGATCATTATGAAAAGTCGACCCTGTTTTGCGACATACTCGTGATCGGTTCAGGCCCTGCCGGGCTGATGGCCGCCCTGACTGCGGCGCGTTCCGGCGCACGGGTCGTTGTCGCCGAGGAGGATCATGCACTCGGTGGCCGCCTGTTGGCAGACCAAAAAACCATTGATCGCCTGCCATCCCCGGTCTGGGCCGCCAATCTGGAAGCCGAACTGGCAGCACAGCCTGAAGTGCGCATCCTGCGCCGGACCACGATATTCGGTGTTTATGACGGCGGCACTTACGGTGCGCTTGAACGCGTATCGGATCATCTGGCTGAGCCGGCCGACCATATGCCACGCCAAAGGCTTTGGCGCATCATCGCCAAGAGATCGATTCTCGCCGCCGGGGCCATCGAGCGCCCGCTGGTTTTCGGCGACAATGACCGCCCCGGCATCATGCTGGCGGGCGCGGTGCGGACCTATCTCAACCGCTATGCAGTCGCTCCCGGCCGCACAGCCATAGTGTTTTCCAACAATGATGATGCGGCATTGACCATCGCCGACTTGCACCGGGCGGGTGTTTCGGTTGCCGCATTGGTTGATCCGCGTCAGGACGTTCCGGCTGCCCTGCAAGCTGCCGCCAAAAATGCCGGCGCTCGCCTGATCGCAGGCGGCTCTATTGAACGGGCGCTGGGATCGAAAAATGTTGAAGGGGCTGAAATTGGCCTCTCTGACGGCAGTCGCCTTGCCCTGCGCTGCGATCTGATCGCCATGTCGGGCGGCTGGAATCCAAGCGTGCACCTGACCACACATTTTGGCGGCAAGCCGGTCTGGAACCCGTCGATTGCGGCGTTTGCGCCCGGTGCCTTGCCCCCTGGCATGGCTGTCATCGGCGCGGCGGCTGGATTTTTTGCGATTGCGGACGCGATACGCGCCGGCCAAACCGCCGGCCAACAGGCTGCCGAAGCCACTGGCTTCAAAACGACCGATTTCGAATTGCCTTCGACAGAACCCGAAAGCACGGCAATCGAGCCATTGTGGCGGGTGCGCAAGGCAACAGGAAAATGCTTTGTCGATTTCCAGAATGACGTCACGGTCCAGGATGTCGAACTCGCCGAGCGCGAAGGGTTCCGCTCCGTCGAACATCTGAAGCGGTACACGACGCTGGGCATGGCCACCGATCAGGGCAAGACTGCCAATGTGAACGGCCTCGCGCTGATGGCGGAACTGACCGCCAATACCATAGGGAAAGTCGGCACGACTATCATGCGGCCACCGTTTTCGCCGGTGGCGATCGGGGCTTTCGGCGGTCATCATCGGGACAAGAATTTCAAGCCGACGCGGTTGCCGCCCTCGCATGACTGGGCGCTCGGGCAAGGCGCCAGATTTGTCGAGGCCGGCTATTGGCTACGGGCACAATATTTCCCGCTCAAGGACGAGAAAGACTGGCTCGAAACGGTAACTCGCGAGGTGCGCACTGTGCGCAGCGCGGTTGGCGTTTGCGATGTATCGACCCTTGGCAAAATCGACGTCCAGGGCACTGATGCGGCTGATTTTCTCGAGCGCGTCTATATCAATGGCTGGAAAAATTTGCCCGTCGGTCGTGTCCGCTATGGCCTGATGCTGCGTGAAGACGGCATCGCCATGGATGATGGCACCACGACCCGCCTCGGCAATGATCACTTCTTCATGACGACAACGACAGCCAACGCCGCCAAAATCATGCAGCATCTCGAATTCTGCCATCAATGGCTATGGCCGGATCTCGACGTGCAGATGATCTCGGTGACGGAACAGTGGGCGCAATATTCAATTGCGGGCCCGCGTTCCCGCGACGTTTTGCGAAAAATTGTCGATCCCGGACATGATGTTTCCAACGCGGCATTTCCCTATATGGCGGCCGGGAAAGTCACAGTCTGCGGCGGAACCCGGGCAAGGCTTTACCGCATCTCCTTCTCCGGCGAACTCGCTTATGAGATCGGTGTGTCCGCCCGCTGCGGCGACGCGCTGATCCGGCGGATCATGGCGGCAGGGGCAGAATTTGGTATCACTCCCTATGGCACCGAGGCGCTCGGCGTCATGCGGATCGAGAAAGGCCATATCGGCGGCACCGAACTGAACGGCACCAGCACCGCAAGCGATCTCGGGCTTGGACGGATGATGTCCACCAAAAAGGACTGTATCGGCCGGGTTCTGGCGACACGCGAAGCGTTGATCGATCCGTCCCGCCCGACTATCGTCGGGTTCCGCCCGGTCGATCGCGCCCGAAGGCTTCGCGCGGGCGCGCATTTTCTCGAGCAAAATGCACCCGCCACAGCGGCAAACGACGAGGGCTATATGACCTCCACCGCATTCTCGCCAGTGCTCGGCCATTGGATCGGCCTTGGCTTTCTGGCACGCGGACCAGGGCGTTTGGGAGAAATCCTTCGGGCGCACGATCCCGTCCGCGGCGAAGATTATCTCGTCGAAGTCGTTGCACCGGTATTTTATGATCTGGAAGGGGAGAAGCTGCGTGGTTGATCAAGGGCTTTGCCGATCATCCGCCCTGCCCGAACTCGCCTCGGCCTGCCGCTTGGGCCATAGCGACGGCCCGGCTGGCTTGACCGCAGGTGAGGTGCAGGGGCTTGCCATGGTGAGCATTATCGCGCGCAAAGGACGGCGCGCAGACCTCTTGGCTGCAGTATTGCAGAATTTCGGCGCGGCATTGCCGACGACACCCCGCCGGGTGGCGGGCGATGGAATCGCCTTCCTCTGGGCGGGTCCCGGGCAGTGGCTGGCCATAGCCAGGCTTGACGAGCACACCGATCTGGAGCGTGACTTGGGCGCAGGCATCGGCACCTTCGCCTCCTTGACCGATCAGGGTGAGGGGCGCACCGTCATTCGCGTCTCGGGGCCTGCCAGCCGTAATGTCATTGCAACCGGCGTGCCGCTGGATCTTCACCCCCGCGCCTTCAGACCGGGGGATGTCGCCCTTGCGCATGCGAACCATATTGCCGTGACGTTCTGGCAAATAGACGACGCGCCGACCTATGAATTTGCGGTTGCGCGCGGATATGCCCGCTGTTTCTGGACCTGGCTACGCGACTCTGGTGCCAGATATGGAATCGACATCGTGAGTTGATCCCCGGCAAATGCTTTTCCATCATGCGTGGCCGACATGTTCGACGCTTGCCTTGAGAGTTATGCCATACAGGCGATACCTGTATGTGCATTCAATGCTGATGGAATCACCGCTCATGGAACAGAAAAAATACGAATTGGCGCGTGAGGAGACCGTGCGATTGACCACGGGGTCCGGAGCTCCCGATACAATGACCCGTTCGCTTGAGCAGGCGATTGGCATTCAGATTCGTGCCTTCCGCAAGCGGAATGGATTGAAGGTGACCGAGCTGGCCGAGGCTGCCGGAGTCTCCATCGGAATGCTTTCGAAAATCGAAAACGGCCAGATATCCTCGTCGCTAACCACGTTGCAATCGCTGGCTAAGGCGCTCAACGTGCCGATCACGCTGCTTTTTTCAGCTTTCGAGGAGCGCCGCGACTGCTCCTATGTCAGCGCCGGTGCGGGTGTCACCATTCAGCGGCGCGGCACCAAGGCTGGCCACCAGTACAGCCTTCTGGGCCACGTGCTCGGCGGCGACATTGTCGTCGAGCCCTACCTGATCACGCTGGCCGGGGATGCCGCGCCCTATACCGCGTTTCAGCATGAAGGCACTGAATTCATTTACATGCTGACCGGCGAGGTGATCTACGCGCACGCCGACCGCGAGTATCGCCTGTCCGCCGGCGACGCCCTCCTGTTTGATTCCGGCGCCCTGCACGGGCCGAGGCAATTGCTGTCCTTCCCCGTGACCTACCTGTCGGTGATCATCTATCCACGCGAGGCATGATTTTTCTTGTCAAGAAAGATAATTTCTTGACAGTTGACATTTGTTTTGCTCCCTCCTATTGTCTGGCATCGTTCACGCGGGTTCGGCGGAAGACAAATGTGCGGAATTGTCGGTTTATTTTTGAAAGACAAATCGCTTGAGCCTGAGCTCGGTGCCATGCTTTCAAAAATGCTTGGCGTCATGTGCGACCGCGGCCCGGATTCGGCGGGCTTTGCGGTTTACGGCGCGGGCACGCCCGGTATGGTCAAACTCACCCTGCGCGCCACCGCGACGACTGAGTTTGCCGAGCTGGCCCTACAGGTCGAAACGGCGCTTGGCCGCAAAATCACCCATGTAACCCGCGATACCCACAGTATTTTCAGCGTTCCGGCCGAACGCGAGGCCGATGCTCGGCTGATCATCGCCCGCCTTGCCCCTGAAATCACAGTCGTTGGCGCGGGCGCGCGCATGGAGCTTTACAAGGAAGTCGGCTTGCCGACGATGGTCGCGCGGCGCTTCCGGCTGGAAGCGATGGCTGGCACCCACGGCATCGGCCACACCCGCATGGCGACAGAAAGCGCCGTGACAACGGATGGCGCCCATCCCTTCTCCACTGGCCTCGACCAATGCCTCGTCCATAACGGATCGCTGTCGAACCATCGCGGCGTCCGGCGTGTTCTCGAGCAGGAAGGCCTGCGCCTGACCACCGACAATGACAGCGAAGTCGCCGCCGCCTATCTCACCAGCCGCATGCGCAAGGGCGACACGCTCGGCGCGGCGCTGACACATTCGCTCGATGACCTCGACGGTTTTTACACCTTTGTCGTGGGCACCGAAACCGGCTTTGGCGTATTGCGCGATCCGATTGCCTGCAAACCGGCGGTCATGGCCGACACCACC
>JANLPP010000188.1:0-11852 GCA_031367295.1 Hyphomicrobiales bacterium
GTTCCGTGTCCTCGAAAACGAACCTCCTCGTTGCGGGGCCAGGGGCAGGTTCAAAGCTCGACGAGGCAAAAAAATTGGGCATAAAAACAGTAGACGAGGCCGAATGGGTGCGTTTGGCTAAGACGTAATTTTGCAAATTCAGGTTTAGATGGTGCCTACATGAAATCAGAAGTTTTTAGCGAAGCCATCTTAACCGGCGAGATTATAGCAATCATATATCATGGTGGCAGTCAGCCGGGGACATATCGGAGGATTACCCCGAAACTAATCGAGGAAGACCGTATACAAGCTTACTGTCATAACTCGGAAGCACTCAAGTGGTTTTCGTTGGACAAAATAGAATTGAGCGAAGCCGCGCCATTGACTGCGAATGACCTTGTATCAACATGGACGCCGCCTGAGATTTCCACCGCCACACTTCTTGAACGAGGAAGGCGACTTCGATCCCGAAAGGAACGCTTATCGTCACCTCTAGGTTCAATTTCAAGCAAAGGAGGCAGAATATCGGGCAAGACGCTGGTGTTCACCGGATCGCTGGAAAAAATGTCACGCGACGAGGCCAAAGCCCGGGCCGAGGCGCTGGGCGCAAAGGTCGCCGGCTCGGTATCGAAGAAAACCGACCTCGTGGTGGCCGGGCCGGGCGCAGGCTCAAAGCTGGAGAAAGCGCGCGAGCTGGGCGTGGCGGTGATCAGCGAGGACGAGTGGATTGCGCTGCAGGCGGGGGCGTGATCCCTTCTCCCGCAAGGCGGGAGAAGGTGGCGCGAAGCGCCGGATGAGGGCGGTGCAGCGCGTAATTTTTATAGGTGACTTTTTGTGTCTCCGCCCAAGGCAGTGCAAATCACCAACGCGGCATTTCTGAATTTGACAGCAGCGCCGCCGTTCTTCTTCACGCTCGATCCGCGTAGCGGACCTCGCGCAGTTGCTCGAAAATTTCCTCCGGTGTCTCGATCACATCAATGCAGTCTTCTTCAACTCCCGCAGGAAACCAAATTTTTGATCCCTTTTTGAATTCTACGACTGAGTGCGCATTGGTCATATTTAGGTGAATATTCTTGCCGCCATCTTGTAACTTGCATATTATCCATTCTATCGCCATCGCGACCTCCCACATGATTCGCGCTTAAACTAACAGTCATTTTTGCCGGAGCGAAGCGCCGCCAACAGGTGCAAATTGCAAATTTCGACGGTAGCGGAGTTCGAGTTTGATTTCCTTCAACAGCTGCATTTAGCCATATTAATTGAGCGACGACATGGCAATAAATAATCCGCATCTTGGGCCATCATTCAACGACCGGCTGGACGAAGAAGGTATCCGTGCAGAAGTTACCGCCGCAGCTGTTAAATCGATTGATGCACTTCGCCGCTCTGCGGACACGAAAGCGCAAGATTTTGTCTGCTGCCGCACACCAGCAGCGGACGGAGCAGAAGCGTCTGTGTCTCCTGCGACGAACTCGAAATTTCAGTGATGAGTTTGGGCGAGTGGATCGGCAGTCGAAAATTCTGAAAAACACCGTCGGCTGCACTGCCCTCATCCGGCGCTTCGCGCCACCTTCTCCCGCAAGCGGGAGAAGGGGTCATCACCCCACCTTCGCCGTCGCCGCCCGCAGCCACGCCTTTGCCCCCTTGTCCACCAGCGGCGTCAGGACCTTGCGCACCCGTGCGTGATAGGCGTTGAGCCAGGCAACTTCCCCCGCCGAAAGCAGCCTCGCATCCACCAGCGCCAGCGCGATGGGCGCGAGCGTGATCGTCTCAAACCCCAGCATCTTTCGCTCCGCCCCTGCAATGGCGCGCGGCTCGACGATGACCAGCGTTTCGATGCGGATGCCCCATCGGCCGGCCTTGTAATAGCCCGGCTCGTTCGACAGGATCATGCCCGGCAGATGCGTCTGCGTGCCCAGCTTCGAGATACGCTGCGGTCCCTCATGCACGGACAGATAGGCCCCGACGCCGTGGCCGGTGCCATGGTCAAAATCAAGTCCGGCGTCCCACAGAGCCGCGCGCGCAAAGGCGTCAATCTGCGCGCCGCTTGTGCCCGCCGGAAACACCGCTTGCGCAATCGCGATATGGCCGCGCAGCACGCGGGTAAACCGGTCGCGCATTTCGGGCGTCGGCCTGCCGACGCACAGCGTGCGGGTGATGTCGGTGGTGCCATCCTCATATTGGCCGCCGCTGTCGATCAGGAAAATGCCCTTGCCGATCCTGCGGTCTGACGCTTCACTGACGCGGTAATGCGGGATGGCGGCGTTCGGCCCGGCACCCGCAATGGAAGGAAAGCTGATCTCCTTCAGTTTGCCGGTGGCGCGGCGGCAGCGCTCCAGCTGTTTGGCTGCCGCAATTTCGGTCAGCCTGCCCTTGGGCGCTTGCGCATCGAACCAGGCAAGGAAATTCACCATCGCCGCGCCATCGCGCACATGGGCGGCGCGCGCGCCCTTCAGCTCGGCCGGGTTCTTCTGCGCCTTCATCAGGGAAACCGGGTCGGCCCCGACATCGGCGACGCCGCCCGCCGCCTCAATCACCGCGGCGAATTTCGCCGGGCCGGTGGCGGCGCACAGGCGCACGCGCTGCTTTGCCGCGCCCAGCGCCTCCAGCGCCTGCACCAGCTGGTCCGGCTCGGCGCAATCAGCAACGTCCGACAGCGCGGCGCGCACCGCGCTGGAGAGCTTGCGGCCATCAATGAACAGCGTCGGCCTGCCGGTCTTTTTCACCAGCGCGAAGGACAGCGGCAGCGGCGTGTGCTCGACATCGCCGCCACGGATATTGAACAGCCACGCCACCGCATGCGCGTCACTCACCACCAGCGCGCCGCAGGCGCCGAGCGCGGCCTGCACGGCGGCAATCTTGGTGGAAGCCGCCTTGCCCGCCAGCCGCGCCGGATGGAGGCTCACGGGTGCGAGCGGCGGCGCGGGCCGGTCGGTCCAGACTGCGTCAACCGGGTTGGTGTCAACCGGCGCCAGCACCGCGCCCGCCGCCTTGCAGGCGCGCTCCAGCCGCAGGGCCTGCGGCTGCGTATGCAGCCAGGGATCGTAGCCAAGCCTCGCCCCGGGCTTCAGGTTTGCCTCGATCCAGCTTTCCGGCGGCGCGTCCACAGCATGCTGCGGGTCAAACACCGCAACGTCGATCTGCTCGCGCACTTGCAGCGTGTAGCGCCCGTCCACAAAAATCGCGGCCTTGTCGTGCAGGACTATAGCCATGCCGGCCGATCCGGCAAAGCCGGTCAGCCACGGCAGGCGTCCGGCGCAGGCGGGCACATATTCATTCTGGTGCTCGTCAGCGCGCGGAATGACGAAGCCGTCAAGGCCGTTGCGCTTCATCTCGGCGCGCAGCGCGGCGACCCGCTTATGGCTCTGCGAGGCATCAGCGGAATCCGTAAAAGACTGGAAAAAAATCTCTGTCATCAGGCAGCAATAAAGCGCGGCATGGCGCAACGCAATCCGTCAGCAAGTGTGCGCTGGCGCACATCGCGGCGCAGCGCGCAGGCCTAACGCATCGCCCTTGCATCACCGCCTGCGGAAACCTGCGCGGGCGCGCCGCGTAACTTGAATCACCATTGCAGCCTCGCCATATAAGCTGCATACCAGACCTCGAACAGAGAAATGACATGTCACACAGACAGGGAATTGTGAGCACTGCCGGGCTGATCGGCGGAATTTCGCGCTCCACCGCCAACGGCGTGCTGTCGGCGCATGAGGCCGTCCTGCATGATGAGGACTGCGCCGGGCTGGCGCAGGCACGCGCGCCCTCGCTCATGACACGCCTGCGCCAGCTGTCACGCTGGACGCGTGGCGCGCCGGGCAGGCTGTGTCATGGCTAGGGCCTGACCGGCCGCGGTGCCGCCCCGCCCCGCCGCAGCTGCACTGTCGCCCAGCCGTCAATATTGCGCCGCGCCGCCAGCGCAAAGCCTTGTCCCCGGTACGCGCTGAGCACGCCGGGCACGTCGCCTGACAGCAGCCCGGACAGGATAATGTCGCACGGCCGCGCCGCCAGCGCCGCCAGTGACGGCGCAAGCAGGCGCAGCGGGCGGGCGAGAATGTTGGCAAAAATCAGGTCATAGGGTGCGCCCGCCTGCAACAGCGGGTGGCGGACCCCTGTGGCCACAACCGGTCGCAGCCATGGTTCCGCGCCATTCAGGCGGGCATTTTGCCGCGCCGCGGTCACGCACACCGGGTCAATATCCCCGGAGGTGACGGGCGTGCGCAGGGCGCGGGCGGCGGCCAGCGCCAGCACGCCGGTTCCGGTGCCGACATCCAGCACGCGCTGCGGGCGGCGCCGCTTCAAAATGCCATCCAGCGCCAGCAGGCAGCCGCGCGTTGTGCCGTGATGGCCGGTGCCGAAAGCCAGCGCCGCCTGTATCTCCAGCGCAATGGCATGCGTCGCGGCGCGGCCCCGGTCATGCGCGCCATGGATCACAAACCGCCCCGCCCGCACCGGCTCCAGCCCTTCAAGCGAGGCCTTGACCCAGTCGCGCTGGCCAACTGTCGAAAAACTGGCGGTTTGCGCCAGCGCGTCATCGCTGACGACGGCGATCAGGCCGCGCAGTCCCGCTTCATCCGGCGCGGCGGCAAAATAAGCTTCGACGATCCACGGGCTGCCGGACCAGTCGCGGGTGTTGACGGTCTCCTCAAAAGCGCTGGCGGCAGCCTCCGCCGCGTCAAAAGTCTCGACAATAATGTCGGCGATGGCGCGGGCGCGCGCCTCATCGCAGCGCAGGCGCATGACATGGGCGGCATTGTTGGGGGGCAGGCCTTCGAGCATGGCGGGCTGATAGCACGGAGCTGCCAGATATGTCATTTACAGTGCGGTTTTGTGGCAAAGCGCGAGCGCTTGTGGCCAAATTCACACAGTCATGTGGCGCTTCCGCGCAACAGTCCTCGCCAAAATGCGCCCGCCGTGCCCCAGTCAAGCGGATTGTATTCGCGTGCCGGTTGTTGGCGCAGCCGGATTCATGCTACACAGGAGCGGCAAATTAAAGAGTTGTGACAGTATTTCATGTGTTGCCTGAATCACATACAGGCGGCTTGTGTGTGAACGGTGGCGCTTTCGTGGCCGGATAGCGCCGGTATACTGTGTGGCTGGCCCGGCTGGAGACAATGCATGATTTTACGGTCAGTGCTTTCCGTTGCTGCCATGTGCCCCGCGCTTGTGCTGCCTGTTTCAGCGCCAGCCTTCGCAGAGGCCAGAATCGGTGTCGCCGCCATTGTCACCAATGATGTGGCGCAGCTGCTTGGCCAGAAGGCCGCGCCCATCGCGGGCGGCGAGGCCGTGGTGCGCGACGAGATTGTGCGCACCGGGGAAGCCAGTAACGCCAGGCTGGTTTTCACCGACGACACCAATCTTGCCATGGGGCCAGCCTCGACGGTCAAGCTTGACAGGTTCGTCTTCGCCGATGCCGCCAGCTATGACCAGGCCGGGCTGGAACTGGCCAAGGGCGCCTTCCGTTTCACCACCGGCCATTCCGAGAAAAAGGCCTATGACATCAGGACGCCGGTGGCCACCATCGGCGTGCGCGGCACGGTTCTTGACGTGCTGTCGCAGGGCGGCAAAACCACAGTCGTGCTGCAGGAGGGCGCGGCCAGCGTCTGCACCCGCCGCAAAGGCCACGCGGTTTCGCGCGCGCGCGGCTGCGTCGATCTGCTGAACCCGGGGGACACGGCAGTGGTCACCGCCGGTGGCGCGGCGCGCTCGCCGCCCGGCTGGAATTTTGCCGGCAACTGCGCGGGCGGCCTGTGCAATGTGACGACCTTTGCCGCGCTGGCGCAGCCTGCGGTCTTTACGGATGCGGCGCTATGCGGACGCTGAGCGTGATATTTGCGCGCAAAGGCGCGCTCCTCGCGGCCACGGCGGCTTGCGCCCTGCTGGCGCTGGCCGGGCCTGCGGCACCCGCTGGCGCGGTCAACAAGGGCAAGCTGCTGCTGTTGCCCGGCCTGCCCAATCCCGGCCATGAGTTCGCCTCCGCCCGTGCGATCAGCGGCAATGGCCAGACTGTCGTGGGCGTCAGCTCGTCGCCCGACACCTATGATGGCCCCGACGGCCTGCATGCGGTGACATGGGGATCAAACCTGCTGGCGGTGGACATCGGCTCCATCGGCGGCAATGTCCGCAATGAGGCTGAGGCCAATGCCATAAGTTTTGACGGCAAGGTGATCGCTGGCGGCAGCACGATCGAGCCGGTTGCTTCCGGCAGCGGCAGCAGCCCGTTCCATGCTTTCGTCTTTGCCGCTTCCGCCACAGCCGACGGCGTCGGCACGTTCACCGATCTTGGCACGCTGGCGGGCAAGTATGGCTATTCCAGCGCCTTTGGCCTGAGCGGCGACGGCAAGGTGGCGGTTGGCGAGACCGATGTGAGCGTTGAAGACTGCGAATGCAGCAGTCCGGTCCACGCTTTCCGCTGGACCAGGGCAGGCGGCATGACCGACCTCGGCACGCTGGAAAAATCGCCTTACGGCGATTTTGGCACAGCCGCAGCCTATGCGACAAATTCTGACGGCAGCTTCACTGTTGGCGTATCAAGCGTCAATCCATCGTCCGGCGACCGCGGCCTTGCGCCGGACGGACGCGGCGCGCGGTTGGCGTCATATGGTTCCTATACCCACGCGGTTTACTGGAGTGGCACCAGCGCGCCGGTTGACCTTGGCACGCTCAACGGCCCGTACGGCAATTCGCAAGCTCTTGCCGTGAATGCGCAGGCAACAGCGCTTGACGCCAAAATTGTCGGCTCGTCCATTGTTGATATTGAGGCAGCCGACGGCACGTTCAACCAGGCGACGCTGTGGACGCTGAAGAACGGTGCTGTCAGCCTGACCAATCTGGGCACCATAGAAAACTACTCTGGCGATTCCGTTGCCAAAGCCATCAGCGCCCCCGGCACAATCATTGTCGGCAATTCTGACACAGCTTCCGGCCAGCACGCGTTCCGCTGGTCAAAGTCCGAGGGCATGCGGGACCTCAACACGCTGCTGACCGCAGTTGGCGTTGATCTTGGCGCGATGGTGCTGACCGAGGCCAACGGCATTTCCGCTGACGGGCAGTTTATTGTCGGCACGGCTGAACCGGCCGCGTCAACGCTGCGGCGGCGCGATGGCCTGGCTGCGGGCGTGCTCGCCGCTTCCTCGCCGGTCACCCAGGGTTACATTGCCCGTTACGTCAGCGCCGCCAATGTCGGCGGCGTGACGACAAGCGACAGCGTTTACGGCTCGGTTGACGCGCTGGCAGGCGGGCGGCAAGGCCAGATCGTCACCAGCCGCGTGCTGGCCAGCGTGCTGCAGGGCATCAACGAGCAGGTCAACTGCTCCAATTGCGTTTCCGTCTTTGGCGCGGTGGGCAGTTTCAGCGCAGGCATTCATGGCCGCTACAGCCTGAGCGACCGGCTGACCCTGCTTGCGGGCGGCGCTTTCGCGCAGTTCAGCCAGGATGGCGTTGAGGTCAGAAGCGCGCCCATTCTGGCAGCGGCGCTGCGTTATGACCTTGTGGACTGGGGCGCGTCGCGCCCGTTTTTTGAGGCGGGCGCCACCGCCTCGCCCAACCAGGATGTGCGCTATTCGCGCCACTATGCCAATGGCGCGGGCATTGCCACCGGCGTCGGCTCGACCCGTGTCGATAATTACGCCGTTTATGGCCGCGTCGGCTGGGTCAACCGCTTTGCCCCGGCCGACGAGATAGCCGCATCGGCGGAAGTTTGGTCCGGCTGGCAGCATGTGCGTGGCTACAGCGAGGCGTTCAACCAGCAGAACCCGTTTGAGGCGACCGTGCAGGGCGGCACCGACCGCATGAACCTCGTCAAGCTCGGCGCGCAATGGACGCATCTGTTCGGCGCCAATGTCGAGTTCAATGTCAATGGCGGCATCGTGCGCAGCTTCGGCTCCAAAACCGGCGTCAACGCCAATATTCCCGGCTTTGGCACCGTCACCCCGCTGATCCGTGACCAGACATGGGTGGAGGCAGGCGCGCGGATCAGCTACCGGTTCAGCAAGTTCGCGGTGCTTGACCTGTTCGCCAATGGCTCCAGCGGCGCCAAGCCCATCGGCACGCATGTGCATGGCGGCGCCGGGCTGCGGCTGAATTTTTGACAGCCGCCGCCGCGCCGCACCGTTTCGATATCCGTGTCTATTACGAGGACACGGATTTTTCCGGCGTCGTCTACCACGCCTCCTACCTGCGTTTTCTGGAGCGTGGCCGCACCGAGTTTTTGCGCGAACTCGGCATCCATCAGGCGGCCATCCACGCCGGCCCGGCAGACGCGGCGTTCACCTTTGCCGTGCGCTCCATGCAGATCGATTTCCGCAGACCCGCCAGAATGGACGATATTGTCACGGTTGAAACCTGGCCGCTGGACGTCGGCGGCGCGTCTGTGGAACTGGTCCAGCGCGTGTTGCGGGGCACCGATGTGCTGGTAAGCGCGCAGGTTCGGGTCGCCTGTGTGGCAGGTGGGCGGGCAGTGCGGCTGCCGCCTGGTGTCCGGGCGAAAATGAACCGCGCAAAAGCAATTGTGCCTTAGGTGCGCACGACTGTGCGCCAGCACACAAGCTGGCACTGGTAACCATGCCAACCCTTTAACCGTACATGATGTGTCATTTCTCTGGAGGCAGCCATGACTACGATAAGTGCGCCAGTCGGGCTCCCTGATGGCGTCAAGCGGGTCAAGAGCAAACACGCCGACCAGAAAAAACTTATCGACCTGCTCTGGCGGATTGATTTCACAGAAGGCGGGCAGCGCGGAACGCCGGCTGTGCGGCCCGAAGCTGGCGACGATGGCGCCTGCTCCATCCTGCTGGGTGCCGCCATAATGGCTTTTCAGATGTTCTGGTTCGCCCTTGGCAAACTTCCGCTGCCCGACGGCGTGGTCGATCCGCACGGGCACACGATGGCCAAACTCAATGAGCTAGGCCGCCACAAACCACATCTGCAAAGCGCCGAGTTTCGCGAGATAAATGGCATTCGCATCCGCCAGGCGGCGGAACCGGCGCGGGCAAAGCTGCATGATTCCGCAGTCCGCTCCGTTTCCACCGGCAGCGTCATGGTGATGATGGCCCCGCATAGTGGCCGCGTTCATGCGCTCACCGAAATGTCGGCCAAGGGCAGGCTTCGTGAATTCCTGTTTGAAATCGAAAAGGATGGCACGACTTTCTGGGTCGGCGCTGCCGTTCCTGAAGGCACAATTGACTTCAGGTCCGCCTATGTGTTTTTCCATCCCGCGACAATTGCCCCTGCGGATGACACCAATTATCGCGATTTCACTGGTCGCTGGCCCCAGAAGGGCAAGGACGGGATAGAGGACGGCGTGCAGCGCTATGTCACCATCGAAGGGACGCAGATGGCGGCAGTACGCCAGCTGACGCTGCTGGTGCCATTTATGACCCACGCGTCCCACGCGGGAACTTCGGGAGCCAATATGTTCGCCTCGCGTGGCATGGACTTGCTGAATGTCGTCATGGCCGCAATCCAGATGGAATGTGGCATGACCGGAAAATTTGTGAAACTGCATCAGATTGGCGTCGCAAGCTACAGTTCCGGCGTCGATCATCTCGCGAAATTTGTGGGCCTGTTCGGCTCTACCGGGCTTATTCGCGAGACCATGGATTTCGACAGCGGGTTCATGAAAAGCAAACATGAAGCTGTGCCGACAATATCGGGCGCGGCAGCATGGCAGATCACCCAAAAGGCCCCGCCAGGCGGCCCGCGGTCACGCTGGATTCACACATCACAGGAGGCGTTCCGGAACATCAACTCTTTCGGCCGTGATGTACATACGCAGATCGGCTACATGATGTTCCAGTCGATGATGAACTTCAGCACGGTGCGCTAGGCTGGCGCGCACCAGATGCGCCGGACAGTCGCATGGCTTATATCCGCCTGATGCCAATTTTTTGGCACCGGACGCTCGCAGCCGCCACGGTAACCGCGTCTTAACCATAGCGGCGTCTTAGTTGGCGGTGCGTCGCTGGCTCCTTCCTTTTGAAGCTTTATAGCCGCAGAATCGGCGGATTTGGGCGTCAGTGATCTTGGCGCAAGATGCATGCCTGCTCCGCTTGCAGCCTGCCGATGTTGGGACCGACACCGATGAATCCAGCCGAACTTGCGGCCAGCGCGCCAGCCACCGACCTGTCCCTGCTGGCCATGTTTTTCAACGCGCATATTGTCGTCAAAATCGTGATGATCGGGCTGCTGTTTGCCTCGGTCTGGTGCTGGGCGGTCATTGTCAACAAGACGCTGCTGATTTCGCGCACCCAAAAAGCCATGGACCGCTTCGAGCAGGTGTTCTGGTCCGGCCAGTCGCTGGAGGAACTCTACACAACCCTGTCGGAGCGCCCGGCGCCCGGCATGGCCACGCTGTTCGTCGCAGGCATGCGCGAATGGAAGCGCTCGTTCCAGAACGCCGGCAGCGCTGTCATGGGCCTGCAGGCGCGCATCGAAAAAGTGCTGGACGTGTCCATCGCGCGCGAGGTGGAGCGGCTGGAGTCGCAGCTGCTGGTGCTGGCCTCGGTCGCCTCGGCGGGCCCGTTCGTTGGCCTGTTTGGCACGGTCTGGGGCATCATGACCGCGTTCCGCTCCATCGCGGCCTCAAAAAACACCTCGCTTGCCGCTGTCGCGCCGGGCATATCGGAAGCGCTGTTTGCCACCGCCATCGGCCTGTTCGCCGCCATTCCGGCGCTGATTTTCTACAACATGCTGCAAGGCAAGGTGGCGCGCTCGCAGGCGCGGCTGGAGAGTTTCGCCGACGAGTTCTCGTCCATCCTGTCGCGGCAGATTGACCAGCACGTCGCCAAAGACCACAGCAAAGCCGCCTGAGGAACGACCATGGGCATGTCAGCGGCAGGGACGCGGTCAGGCGGGCGCAGGCGGCGCGGTGTGCCGCGCTATGGCGCAATGGCCGAGATCAACATGACGCCGTTCATCGACGTGATGCTGGTGCTGCTGATTATCTTCATGGTGGCCGCGCCCCTGCTGGCGACCGGCGTGCCGATTGACCTGCCGCAGACCAAAGCCGCGCCGCTCAACATCGAGTCAAAGCCGGTGAGCGTGACGATTGATGACAAGGGCGCGCTGTTTGTCATGGAGCAGCCGGTTAAGGCCGAGGAGCTGGTGGCAAGGCTGAAAGGCGTCGCCACGCAGGGTTTTGAGGAGCGGATTTATGTGCGCGGCTCCAAAAGCGTCAGCTATGGGCGGGTTGCGGAGATCATGTCGCTGGTGACCAGTGCCGGCTACAAAAAAGTCGCGCTTGTCACGGATCAGGAGAAAAAGTGAGCACCGCCCTGTTGCGCAGCAAATTGCCGGAGCCGGGCGTGTTTGTCTCGGGCGGCGCGCATGTTGCGCTGCTTCTGGCGGCGCTGTTCGCCTTTGCCAGCACGCAGAAATTTTCCGACGCGCAGGAGGCGATCCCGGTCGAGATGGTGACGCAGGCCGATTTCAACGAAATCATGAAGGGCGAGAAAACCGCCAAAGACCTGAAGCCCGCGCCGCGCAAGGCCGAGAAAGTGGCGGATATTCCGGTGCCGAAACCGCAGCCCGCGACGCCGCAGGCCGTGGCTGACACGCCCGTGCCGCCGCCGCCCTTGCGCCGCGCGCCTGAGCCGGTGGCCGAGGAAGTTCCGCCAAAGCCTGTGGTGGCGAGGCCCGAGCCGGTGAAACCCGAGCCGGCCAAAACCGTGACGCCGCCCGCCCGCCCGCGCAGTGCGCCGGTAAAGGCTGCGCAGGCGCTCCCGCCAACGCTGCCCGCGCCCGTGCGCCCGGAGCCGGTGAAGGCCGCGCCGCCGCCCAGAACCGTCGAGGCGAAGCTGGAGCCGGATTTGCCGGAGGACCTGGATAATCCAATGGTGGTGCGTCCGGTGCCGCGCGTGGCAAAACCCGAGCCGCCCAAA
>JANLPP010000216.1:0-10323 GCA_031367295.1 Hyphomicrobiales bacterium
CCGGGCTTGTCCCGGCCACCCACGCCCCGCCGCTGTCGCAATGCTTGGGAAAAATCAATTGCGGCGCCGCGTGGATGGCCGGGACAAGCCCGGCCAAGACGGCCGTGAACGCTTGAGCTAGCGCCTATGGGCCTGCGGGCAGCTTTGGCGCGCGACGAGTCGGCCACATGCTGACGGGGTGAATGCAGATTCCTCATCCTCACCCGACCTTCGCCTTGACCAGCCGCGCGATCACGCCGGTCACGCTCTCGCCTTCGGCGCGGGCGGCAAAGCTCAGCGCCATGCGGTGCTTGAGCACCGGAGCCGCCAGCGCGGCGACATCGTCCTTGGAGGGGGCAAGCCTGCCATCGACCAGCGCGCGGGCGCGGGCGGCGAGCATCAAGGACTGCGCGGCGCGCGGGCCAGGACCCCAGGCCACATGTTTTGAGATGTTGAGGTCACCCTCGCCGGGCCGGGCGGAGCGCACCAGATCGAGAATCGCCTCCACCACGCTGTCGCCCACCGGCAGGCGGCGCACCAGCCGCTGGATCGCCATCAGCTCCTCAGCGGTCATGGCGGGCGCGGCGCGCGCCTCGCTCTCGCCCGTGGTCTCGATCAGGATGCGTTTTTCGGCTTTGCGATCGGGATAGCCCACATCGATCTGCATGAGAAAACGGTCGAGCTGCGCCTCGGGCAGCGGATAGGTGCCTTCCTGCTCCAGCGGATTCTGCGTTGCCAGCACATGGAAGGGGCGCGGCAGGTCATGGCGCTCGCCTGCCACGGTCACATGATATTCCTGCATCGCCTGCAACAGCGCCGATTGCGTGCGCGGGCTGGCGCGGTTGATCTCGTCCGCCATCAGCAGCTGCGCGAACACCGGGCCTTTGACAAAACGGAACGAGCGGCGGCCGACCGCCCCCTCTTCCAGCACTTCAGAGCCGAGAATATCGGCGGGCATCAGGTCGGGCGTGAACTGCACGCGGCGCGAATCAAGCCCGAGCACAATGCCCAGTGTCTCGACCAGCTTGGTTTTCGCGAGGCCGGGCACGCCGACGAGCAGGCCATGGCCGCCAGCCAGCATAGTCACCAGCGCCTCCTCGACAATCAGTTCCTGCCCGAAAATGACCGAGCCAATCGCCGTTTTGGCCGCCGCCACCTTGGCCAGCGCGGCTTCGGCGCTCTTGACCACTGCGTCCTCAAGGGAAGCCGCCCCGCTTGCCTGCGTCACGCTCATTCATCCTCCTTGCGCGGCCGGCACATGCGGCAGGCCCCGTTTCAAATCACTCTCGATAGGTTAGAGTGGATCAGGCTCAACCCGAAAGCAAATGCTTGTTCCATCTCCGTGCCATGTCTATCCACAGGCTGAACCGCAAAGGGGCGCAGCATTATGGCGGCTGACGCTGGCCCTGGCCCGGAGCGGCTGGACTCCCTGACCCGCGCCGCCACAAGCGCCCGCGTCAAAGGGCCGCCCCCGGTGCATCTGTGGAATCCGCCGTTCTGCGGCGACATTGACATGCGCATCGCCGTGGATGGCAACTGGTTCTACATGGGCACGCCCATTGGCCGCCCCGCGCTGGTGCAGCTGTTCGCCTCCATCCTGCGCAAAGATCCCGAACGTTACGTGCTGGTGACCCCGGTCGAGCGGGTCGGCATCCGGGTGGATGACGCGGCGTTTCTGGGTGTCGAGCTTGAGGCCTCGGGCGCGGGCGAGACACAACAGTTGCGGCTGCGCACCAATGTGGAGGACTGGGTGGCGATTGGCCCGGAGCACCCGCTGCGCTTTGCGCCCGGCGCGTCCGGCGGGCTCAAACCCTATGTCCACGTTCGCGGCGGGCTTGAGGCGCTAGTCAAGCGCGCGCTGTTCTATGAGCTGGCGGCGCTGGGTGTCGCGCGCGATGTTGAGGGCAAGGAGATGTTTGGCGTGTGGTCAGGCGGCGGTTTTTTTGCGATGGCGCCGATGAGCGAGATAGAGGAATTTAGGTGAGCCATGCACGGGCGTTGGACCTCCGGCCTCCGGCCGACTTTGCAGGCGCGAAGCCGGCCGGAGGCCGGCGGTCCAACTTTGCCGCAACGGTGCGCTCGCTCCAGCCATGACACCAGCAACAGCCCTGCATCCCTTCACAACTGACGCGGATTTTTTTGCCCGCGGTTACGCGCGCCTGTCCCTTGCGCTGGACATAGCTCAAACGCCGCCGCACGGCGACCATTCGCATAGCGCGCTCGCGCTTGACGCCGCCCAGCTTGCGACCGCCCGCCCCGCCGCTGTGCTGATCGGCATCATCCAGCGGCCGGAGGGGGCGCGCGTTATTCTCACGCGGCGCGCTTCACATCTGCGTGATCACTCTGGCCAGGTCGCATTTCCGGGCGGAAAAATTGACGCGCGCGACGAATCTCCGCTCACTGCCGCGCTGCGCGAGGCGCAGGAGGAGATTGGCCTTGATCCGCGCCTTGTCGTGCCCGTCGGCTATCTTGATCCCTATCTCACAGGCACCGGCTTTGCCGTCATTCCAGTGCTGGCGCGGGTCTCGCCGCAGTTTTTGCCAGTGCCCGACACGCGCGAGGTTGAGGCGGTGTTCGAACCGCCGCTCAGCTTTCTGATGTCGCCGCAAAACCACCGGCGTGAGGCGCGCGAATGGAACGGCATCCTGCGGCATTACTATGCCATGCCCTGGGGCGGGCATCACATCTGGGGCGCGACAGCCGGCATGATCCGCGCGCTGCACGCGCGGCTTTATGCGGGAGAGTCCCCCTCTCCCGTTTCCGTGAGAGGGCTGGGATGAGGGCCGGGCTGCATACGCAAATGACAAATCGCACGTGGAGCTTTCAGCGTGCGCCGATATTCATGATAGACCGAACAACCCTCACCCCAGCCCTCTCCCGCCAGCGGGAGAGGGAGATCGTCCCATGCGCAGCTCAAAACTCATCCATGTCGTCAGCTGCCATGCCGAAGGCGAGGTTGGCGATGTCATTGTCGGCGGCGTCGCGCCGCCGCCGGGCGACACGCTTTGGGAGCAGTCGCGCTTTATCGCGCGCGACGGGACGCTGCGGAATTTTCTGCTGAACGAGCCGCGCGGCGGCGTGTTCCGGCATGTCAATCTGCTGGTGCCGCCCAAGGACGCGCGCGCGGTGATGGGCTTCATCATCATGGAGCCGGCCGATACGCCGCCGATGTCCGGCTCCAACGCCATGTGTGTCGCCACGGTGCTGCTCGACACCGGCATTGTGCCGATGCAGGAGCCTGAAACCCGCATGGTGCTGGAGGCGCCGGGCGGCCTGATCGAGGTGACGGCACAGTGCCGCAACGGCAAGGCGGAGCGCGTCAGCGTGCGCAACGTGCCCGCGTTTGCCGACCGGATCGATGTGGCGCTGGAGGTGCCGGGCCTTGGCACCTTGCGGGTGGACACGGCCTATGGCGGTGACAGTTTTGTCATCGCGAGCGCCCGCGCACTCGGTTTCCGCATCGCGCCGGACGAGGCGCGCGACCTTGCGCAGACCGGCATGAAAATCACCCGCGCCGCCAATGAGCAAATCGGTTTCACGCATCCGCAAAACCGCGACTGGAACCACATTTCCTTCTGCCAGATCGCCGCGCCACTCGAGACAGTGGACGGCGTCAGCTGCGCGGCCAACGCTGTCGTCGTGCGCCCCGGCAAGATTGACCGCTCGCCCACCGGCACCGGCTGCTGCGCCCGCATGGCGGTGCTGCACGCGCAGGGGCGCATGCAGGCTGGTGACCGCTTTACCGCCATTTCCATCATCGGCTCGCGCTTTGACGGGCGCATCGAGGCTGAAACGACGCTGGCCGGGCGCGCCGCAATCATCCCCTCTGTGTCAGGCCGGGCATGGATCACTGGAACCCATCAGCATATGCTTGACCCGGATGATCCTTACCCGCAAGGCTACCGCCTGTCGGACACATGGCCGGCGGATACTGACCGGACCACCTGACATGCTGCGTGTCATCCTTGAGCCTCTGGCTTTTTTTCTCGCGCCCTTTGCGCTCTACGCGCTGTGGCTGCGCCTGCGCGGCCAGACTGCGCCCGATATTGACGCCTGGTCGCATACCAGGGTGGCAACCCTGACTTTGGCAGGCCTCGCTGTCGCCATCCTCGGCGTGCTGGCGCTGGGCCTGAGCGGCGGGCGCCATCTTGGGGCCTATGTCCCCGCCCATGTCGAGGACGGCAAGCTTGTGCCCGGCAAAATTGAATGACAATGCCCGCCAGCCTCGCGGGCGCGGCCTTCCTCGCCGATCCGCGCGTGCAGGCGCTGCTGGCAATGCTCAACCGCGAGGGTGAACAGGCGCGGGTTATCGGCGGCGCGGTGCGCAATGCGCTGCTGGGCCTGCCCATCGCCGACGTGGACATCTGCACGACCGCGACGCCCGATACGGTCATCGCCCGCGCCAGCGCCGCCCGTTACAAAACCGTGCCGACGGGCATCGGGCACGGCACTGTGACCGTCGTCATTGATGGCGTGCCGATTGAGGTGACCACGCTGCGCGAGGATATTGAAACCGATGGACGCCGCGCCAAAGTGCGGTTTGGCCGCGATTTTGAGGCGGATGCGCGGCGGCGCGATTTTACCATCAACGCGCTGGGCGTGGACCAGAGCGGCGCGGTTTTTGACTATTGCGGCGGGCTTGACGACATTGCCGCGCGGCGCGTGCGCTTTATCGGCGAGGCGGACCAGCGCATCGCCGAGGACTATCTGCGCATCCTGCGGTTTTTCCGTTTTCACGCCGCTTATGGCCAGGGCAGGCTCGACCGCACAGGTCTTGAGGCCTGCATTGCCGGGCGCGCCGGGCTGGCGTTTTTGTCGCGCGAGCGCATCCGCGCCGAGCTGCTGAAACTGCTGGCGGCGCGCGGCGGGCCGCAGGCCGCCAAAGCCATGAGCGACGCCAGCCTGCTCAACCTGCTGCTGGGCGGCGCGCCCTATGCGGCGCGGCTGGCGCGGGCAGCGGAGATCGAGGCGACGCGCGATCAGGATGCTGACCCGGTGCTGCGCCTCGCCGCGCTGGCTTTGGTGACGCGGGAGGACGCGGCGCGCCTCGCGGACCGGCTGCGGCTGTCGAACGCCGAGACCGTGCGGCTGGAGGCCATGGCGCAGGCCCTGCCCGCATTCAGTCCGGCCGCCGCGCCGCCGCCCTATGGCAGATTGCGCGAGCTGCTGTTTCAGCATGGCCGCCAGGGCGCGCAGGACGCGCTGCTTCTGGCGCATGCGGCCAGCGGCGCAGCGCCGGATGATCGCGCCTGGACCAGCGCCTGGCGTTTTTTGCGCGACACGCCGGAGCCGCGCCTGCCGTTTGGCGGCGCCGATGTGGTGGCGCGCGGCGTGCCCGGCGGCAAGGCCGTGGGCGATGTGCTGAAGCGCTTGCAGGCGGACTGGATCCGCGCCGGCTTCCCGCATGAACCGGCGGTTCTGGCGCACCTGCTCGACACGGCGATGAACGGGCCGCGCTGACCCCGGGGGCAGCGAAAACCGCGACTCCCCAAAGGCCGGATAATCGTCTATATTGCACGGAGTATGCAGGAGTTGCGCATGAGCGGGCAGCGCGGGACACCCGGCGATATCGCCAAAAAACTAGCGGGAAAACCGGCGCAATGGCCGCGGGGTGCCAGCTATGGCCTGCGCGCGGACAGCGGCGGCTGGCGGCGAGAGTCTTTCACCCTGCCCCGCGCGCAGGCGCGGCAAAAGGCCCGCGACTGGTTCGACGGTTTTCCCAAAGCCGCCTACATGACGGAAATAGAGTTTTGGCAGGAGCTGCCCGGTGACATGATCGCGTTTACGATACGCCGTCTGCCCAGCGCCGACTGAGCGGGCCGCTCAGTCCGCCGCCGCCTGCGCCGCATCCTTCTTTTTCTCGATCATGCCGACCGTGATGATCGCACCCTCATAGAGCAGCAGCATGGGCACGGCCAGCGCCACCATGCTGATGGCGTCAGGCGGCGTCAGCACGGCGGCAACCGCAAACACCAGCACGATGGCATAGCGGCGCTTGTCGCGCAGAAATTGCGAATCGATAACACCGATATGGCCGAGCAGCGTCAGGATGACCGGCAGCTGGAAGGCGATGCCGAAGGCAAATATCAGCGTCATGATCAGCGACAGGTATTCGCTGACTTTGGGCAGCAGCTCAATGGCGGCGACGCCGTCGCTGCCCGGATGCGTCATCGACACCGAAAACTTGATCAGCAGCGGCATGATGGCAAAATACACCAGCAGCGCGCCGAGAATAAAAAACACCGGCGTGGCGATGAGGTAGGGGAAAAACGCGCCCTTCTCGTTCTTGTACAGGCCCGGCGCGACAAACATGTAGATCTGCGTCGCAATGACCGGAAAGGCGATTGCCCCCGCGCCAAACATCGACAGCTTGAGCTGGGTGAAAAACTGCTCCAGAAAATGCGTTGCGATGAGATGCGCGTCCTTGCCGACGACGCTCAGGAACGGCCAGACCAGAACGTTGAAAATATAGCCGGAAAAATAGAAACACACCACAAAAGCCAGCAGGAACGCCAGCACCGCCTTGACGAGGCGCCCGCGCAGCTCGATCAGATGGTCCATCAGCGGCGCTTTGGTCGCGTCAATATCGGCCTGGCTCATGGCGCTCAACTCTCGCGCCGGGCGGCGCGCGCCGCGCGGGACGGTGGCATGTAGGCGACCCGCTTGCGGTAGGGAATACGCTCTGCGCTGTCGGTGGCCTCCAGCGCGCCAGCCGCCTCTCCGGGTTCTGGCTCACCGGCATCGGATTTTTGCACGCGCGGCCTGCGGATTTTGCCGCCGCCAGCCTCTGCCAGACTGGCCAGTTCAGCGGCCTCGGGCGGCGCAGAATCCGCCCGGCGCAGATCAACCGAACGCACCGCCCTCGGCGCTTCATTGGCGGGCGCAAGGCCAGCCTGCGCGGCAATCAGCTCATGCGTGACGGCAGGCGGGGGAGGCACGTCCGGCATGGTGAGCGAGGCCAGCGCATGCTCGTTCAGCGGTGGAAGTGCCACCTCGCCCGCAGCGGGCGCGGTCGTGGCACGCGCGTAGACATCTGCCGCGCTGCCACCCATGTCCCGCAGCGGGTTCGCCTCTATCGCCTGGGTGATTTCGCGCTGCGCCTCGCCTGCTGGATCAATGTCAATCTGCGCCTTGGCGGCATCCGTGATCGCGGTCACCTCCGCCTTGGCGCTGTCGGTGATGCTGGTGATCTCTTTTTTGAGGTCGTCAAGCTCGGCCTCTTTCAGCGCCTCCATCACCTGGCCCTGAAACTCCGATGCCATGCGCCGCACCTTGCCGACCGCCTGCCCGACCTGACGGATGACGCGCGGCAAATCCTTGGGTGGAATAACGGCAAGCGCCACCACGCCAATAAGCAGCAGTTTTGTCGTGTCAAAGTCAAACATGCAAGATCAGTCAGGCCCGGTCCACCGCCAGCCAGGGCGCGGCGGCCCGGCTTGGCTATGCCATATTTTTGAGGAAATCAGCCCGCCTTGCGCGTTTCATGCACGGCGGCGTCAACCGCAGCGCCAGCCTTGTGGTCGATGGTCTTGGCCGTCTCCCCGGCTTTGGCGGAGGCTTCAGCCGATTCGTCAGCCATGCCCTTCTTGAAAGATTTGATGCCCTTGGCAAAATCCCCCATGATGTCGGAAATCTTGCCTTTGCCGCCGAACACCAGCAGCAGCACCGCGCCCAGGATCAGCCAATGCCAGATTGAATTCATGCCCATAACGCAAACCTCCAAAGGACACGCACACAGGCGCGTCCAAGATCAAAGACCAATGTTCAGCCAGCCTTGAGGTTTAACCTAAGCGCCTGCGGCGGCAAAAACAAGGACAAGGTCATATTCAATTGCGTGCAGCATCAACCGCGCCGGGTTTGCGCTGCGACGGTTCACCCGCCTCCGCCTCTGGCACCCCAAGCAGCAGGTCGCCCGCATCCAGCGGATCCTCGTCTGGCGTAAGCGTGCTGTCATCATTGGGCAGCGGCACACCAAAGCCGGGCGGCAGGCGGCCCTCGAACATGCCGGATTTCTTGAGATCATCAAGCCCGGGCAGGTCACTGACCCGCTCAAGGCCAAAATGCGACAGAAAACTCTCCGTTGTGCCATAGGTCACCGGGCGGCCCGGAGCCTTCCGGCGGCCGCGCAGGCGCACCCAGCCGGTCTCCAGCAGCACGTCGAGCGTGCCCCGGGAGATGGCGACACCGCGGATGTCCTCGATCTCGGCCCGCGTCACCGGCTGGTGATAAGCGCAGATGGCCAGCGTTTCGAGCGCGGCGCGCGACAGTTTTTTCTGCTCCTTGGCGTCCTTCGACAGCAGCCAGCCGAGGTCACCGGCCGTTCTTAAGGTCCATTTGCCGCCCGCCTTGACCAGATTGACGCCGCGCGGCGCATAAAAGCGCCGCAAGTCCGCCAGCACGTCCGCGAGTTCAACACTGTCGGGCATGCGGGCGGCCAGCTGCGCCTCACTCAGCGGCTCGCTGGCTGCAAACAGCAAGGCCTCGCAGATGCGCACCGCCTCGCGCATCTCATCGGGCTGCGGGTGGGCGAAAAGCTGGGCAACCTGCGCCATGTCAAATTCCTTGTTGAATGGCAGGGACGGCGCGCGGGCCAGCCCCGCGCAGCCAGAGCGGCGCAAACGCGCTGTCCTGGCGGATTTCGACCCGGCCCTCGCGCACCATTTCCAGCGAGGCCGAAAAGCACGAGGCGCGCACCGTGCGGCGCAGTTGCGGCGTCACGCAATAGGTGACGAGGTAACTGTCCATCACCATCCATTCCTGCGCCATGCCGGACAACCGCTCCAGCGCCACGCGCGCCTCCGCGATGGACCAGACCTCGCGCTTTTTGAAGGTGATGCGGGTGTTGGCTTGTTTCTGTCTTTGACTGGCATAGGCGGACAGAAGATCATAGAGCGAGGCCTGAAACTCCGCAGTTTTGACCACATCCACCGGCTCGGGAAAGCCGCGCGCAAAAATATCACGGTTGAGACGCGGGCGGTTCATCAAAATATTCGACGCGGCCCGGATGGCCTCAAGGTGCCTGAGGCGGTTGGCCAGCGCTGCGGCAAGGTCAGCCGCCAGCGGCTCCTCGCCCTTTGGCGGGTCCGGCAGCAGCAGCCGCGATTTGAGATACGCAAGCCAGGCCGCCATGACGAGATAATCGGCGGCGAGTTCCAGCCGCACCCGCTGCGCCGCGTCGATAAATTCGAGATATTGCTCGACCAGCGCCAGCACGGAGATTTTGGCAAGGTCCACCTTCTGGCGGCGGGCCAGCTCCAGCAGCAGGTCGAGCGGCCCCTCAAAACCGTCGACATCGACAACGAAGGCGGCTTCGCTCTCGCCCCTGTCGATTTCAATTTCGGTGTCAAACGCGAGTTTAGCTGCCACGAATCAGGCCTCCTGCCTGCCAGTGTAGCGCAGGGAGCATGGTCATAGTGGGGAAAAGGCGTGTCGGGGAAGCGCGAGGCGGCTGTTTGCGACAGCAGTCAACAAGAACTGGCATCGCTGGCAAATTCGAAGACAGAATGACGTTGCGGCCGACTCTGCGCCGCCTATGTCCCGCGCCGCGCCGTGGCGGCCGCCACCGCCGCCACCTTCGCCGGCGTTTTCGCGGATTTTCTGGCGGGCTTGGCCTTGGCGCTTTTGGCCGAGGCCGCCTTAGCCTTGCCCGCCGCCGCCCGCCGCGCCGCCTCGACCGCCAGCTTGCAAAACCGGATCAGTTCGGCTTCGTCGTCATGTGCGGCCTCGGGCAGCCGCCAGTAAGGCATGGCGGTTTTGGCCTCGTTGTTCTTGCCCTGGTACGACCATTTCTCTGATCCTGCCGCAGCAAATTGCGGTTCGGTTTGCGCGTCGGTGCGCAGATAAGTCTCGCCGCGGAGAACCACCGCGAAAATCAGCCCCTCATGATAGGCGCCAAGCCCGCCGAACAGCTTGCGCACCGCAACTTTGGCGAAAGGGGCGAACAGGTCTTCGAGGCCTTGCGCGTCCATTCCCCTCGTTCCTTCAATGCCGGTGCAGCGCCGCCGCGCTCTCGCCCGCCGGGGTCAAGGTCACGCTTTCGCCGCAGCCGCAGGTGGCCGTCTGGTTGGGATTGTTGAAGACGAAGGTCGAGGACAGCTTGTCCGATTTAAAATCCATCTGCGTGCCGATCAGGAACATGATGGCCTTGGGGTCGATCAGCACCTTGACGCCCTTGTCCTCGATCACCTCGTCAAATTTATTGACGCTCTGCGCCACTTCCATCGTGTAGGACATGCCAGCGCAGCCGGCGTTCTTGACGCCGACGCGCAGGCCGACTGACGCCTCGCCCTTGGCCGCCATGATCTCGCGCACGCGCGTTGCGGCGGCGTCGGTGAGCGACATGGC
>JANLPP010000291.1:0-2457 GCA_031367295.1 Hyphomicrobiales bacterium
CTTTTCGTCTGGCGAAAAGGCAAGCCCGTTGGGCTTGACGAAATCAGTGGTGATCTGTGTCACATCATGCGTCACCGCATCGATGCGGTAGACGTGGCTGGCGTCAAGTTCAGCCTTGGCGGCGTCGCCCTCATATTCCGAGTCGATGCCGTAGGACGGGTCGCTGAACCAGATGCTGCCATCGGATTTGACGACAGCATCATTGGGCGAGTTGAAGCGCTTTTTATTGAAATGGGTGGCCAGCACGGTGCGTGTGCCGTCATGCTCGATGCGTGACATGCAGCGCCCGCGATGCTCGCAGGAGACAAGGCGGCCCTCGCGGTCCACCGTGTGGCCATTGTGGTTGAGTGCAGGCTGCAGGAACACCGAGACAGACCCGTCGGTTTCATCAAAGCGCATCACCCGGTCATTGGGAATATCGGACCAGACAAGATACTTGCCTGCCGCAAAATAGGCGGGCCCTTCAGCCCAGCGGCAGCCGGTCCACAATGTGTCAACATGCACATTGCCGAAAATCAGTTTTTTGAAACGGTCATCGCGGATTTCGAATGAAGCTGTGAACATGTCGGCTTTTCCTGCCCTTGCATCAATGCTTGCGTTTACGTGTCTTCGCGCCAGTCTGGCGCGAGCGCCGCCGCGAGGCAACCGAAAAAACCCTACTTCGCGCGCAGAATCAGCTTGTTGTTCTCGACCGTATAGCTCGCCAGCTTTTCCAGAAAGCTCATGCCGAGCAGGTTTTCGGTCAGCGCACCGGGCTTGGCCACCAGCGCGCGCACATTCCTGACCGCAATCCTGCCGACAGCGACACGCGCCAGCGTGGTCTCCGCAGCCAGCGCCGCGCCATTTGCGGTGGAAACGGAAATCGAAAAATTCAGCGTGCCGAAATCAATCCCGAGCTTGTCGGCATCCTCCGCCCGGATGACCATCGAGGATGCGCCGGTGTCGAACAGAAAAGCCGCGCGCGTGCCATTGACCCTGGCGTCAACGACAAAATGACCGTTCTGCCGCTTGGTGATTATCGCCTCGCCCGCCGGTCCTTCCGTCACCATGCCGGGGACAAATTCGGACGCCACCCGCTCGGCGATGGCCATGACCTCAAGCCGGTAGGTGTAACTGAGGACGGCAATGGAAAACACGATCATCCAGGCTGTGGCGACGCTGAGCGCCTCGGCAACCGCGTTGCGCTTGCGCTTGCGGCCCTTGGGCGGCGGCGTCGTGGCGCTGCGGCTGGTGTAAAAATAAGCGATGATTGACGCGCCCGTGATAAAGGCCGCCGCAGCTCTGGCAAAATCATTGCGGGTAAAGCCAAGGATCAGCTGGTCGGCCGGCGTCAGCCATTCGATGAGAAAGGTCGCCGCGATCGCAGCAACAATCAGGCCAAGGCGCCAGATCATGCCGCGCCTGCCTTGTGCGCGCGGGCCAGCGTCCGTGCCCGCCCGCTGCGGCTGCCCAGCGCCGCCAGCCGCTCCGGCAAGTCAGGCACCAGCGCGTGGCGCTCACGCTCGCTCATCGCGCCCCAGGCCGCAATCTCGCCCAGCGTGCGCCCGCAGCCAAGGCACAGGCCAAAGCGCTCGTCCATGACGCAGAGTTTGATGCAGGGCGAGGTGATGGACATGCGGCCTGTCTAGGCCAGACGCGTGCCAATGAGAAGGCCGCAAAGGAAAGCTATTTCCGCTATTTGCTGCGCCGCGCCCGCAACATCGCCGGTCTGCCCGCCAAGGTGGCGGCGGGCAAGGCCAGTCACCGCCCATGCCCCGCCCGCCGCCAGCAGCAGGCCAGCCAGCATGCGGCCAAAGCCGATGCCGCAGGCCGGTGCCAGCAGTGCGACAAGCATGGCAAGGCCTGCGGCCAGCCGCAACGCCCCGTCTGAGGGGACGGATGCCGCGCGCCCCGCGCCATCGGGCCGGGCCGGCGGCAGCAGCTTGAGCGGCAGCAGCCCGGCAGTGCGCGACACCGCCGCGGCCGCAACCAGCGCCGCGCCCGCCGCGCCAAAACCAAAACGCTCCGCCAGCGCGGCCAGCGCCGCCGCGCGGAACGCGAAGGCGGCCATCAGCGCCAGCACGCCATAGCTGCCAAGGCGGCTGTCCTTCATGATTTCCAGCTTGCGCTCGCGCGTCGCCCCGCCACCCAGCCCGTCAGCAAAATCGGCCAGCCCGTCCTCATGCATCGCACCGGTGGCCAGCGCCAGCGCCGCCAGCGCGGCAATGGCGGCGGGCAGGGCGGGCAGGCCGAGGGCTGCCGCAAGCCACAGGGCGAGCGCGCCAATCAGTCCGATCAGCACTCCGGCCAGCGGCAGCATGCGTATGCCCTGCGCAAAATCCGGCATGGCGTGGGGGGCGGTCTCGAAGGCCAGCGCCGGTAGCGGCAGCCGCGAGTAAAACCGCAGGCAGGCCAGGAGGTCGCGGGCGCAGGCGATGAGTGTGAGGCGGAAATCCGGCATAGCCGGACAAAGGTGTA
>JANLPP010000299.1:0-3318 GCA_031367295.1 Hyphomicrobiales bacterium
GCGGGGAGGCGGTCTCTATAGACCCGAACTAGGACTAATGTCAAGTAATAGGATTATTTTGTCGGAAATACGCTCTGAAGCATTATACCAAAGGCAGCTGGCTCTGACCTGTTTTCGCACCCCGCCGTCTTTGCGACCCCCCGACTTCGATCCGGGGGTCGCAAAGACGGAAAGTCCGCGCTTCGTGTCAGTCCGTGCTGCCTTTGGTATTGGAACATTGGCAGCCGCCCTTCCCGAACGTTCGCTGTCCATGCGTTCGATCAGAGACATTGAGGCGGGAGGCGCGGCACGGTGCAAAGTGCATCGCCGGGGCGCGGACGGCGGTCAGGCAGGTCGAAGCCAATGGCAACTGGTATCAAATTACGGGAGACACTGCGGCCATTTTGCAATGTCCGCGCCGCTATTTCACCGCGCCCGCCGTCAGCCCCTTGACGATATAGCGTTCCAGAAACACCGCGATGACGGCAAGCGGCGCAATCGCCGCAGTCGAGAGGGCCGCCATCGACCACCAGTTGATGCCTTGCGAGCCGGTCTGGCTCGCCACCATCACGGGGAGCGTTTTGGCGGTTGAGCTGGTGAGCAGCGCGGCGAAGAAATATTCGTTCCAGCACAGCACGACCGACAGGATAAACGCCGCCACCATGCCCGGGGCCGCGATGGGCAGAATGATGCGCGTGAAGGCGCTCCAGATGGTGCAGCCATCGACATAGGCGGCTTGCTCAAGCTCGTTGGGAATGGCGTCAAACTGGTCACGCATGATCCAGATGACGATGGGCAGCACTGTGAGCGTGTAGATGGCGATGAGGCCGACGCGGGTGTCGAGCAGAGCCAGTTCCTTGTAGAGCACGAGGAACGGCATGGCGAGCACGACCGGCGGCAGGATCAGCTGCGACAGGAAGAAGAACGAAATGTCTTTGTTGCGCCATATCGCGAACCTGTACTCGAAGCGGCTGAGGCCATAGGCGGCGAGCGAGCCGATGGTCACCGCCAGCGCCGACGCGCCGGCCGACATGATGATGCTGTTGACAAAGCGCAGCAGGAATTCCTCGCGCACTGTTGACGTTTCAAAAATCGTGTCGGGCGACAGGCCGAGCGAGCGCCAGCCCTTCCAGTCCGGGCGGAAATCATACCACGGCACAAGATGGCCCTGCATGACATCGGCGGCGACCTTGAAGGAGGTTGAGAGTGTCCAGTAGATGGGGAAGAGGGAGATGAAAGCCCAGAGGATGAGCGCGCCATAGATGAAGAGGCGCGCGAGGTTGCGGCGGGCGAAGAGGAAGGGCTGCTGGGGAGTGGTCATGCGGATTCCAGGCGGTGCGCACGCGGTGGCATCGGCCCGTCCTTGCGAGCGAAGCGAAGCAATCCAGAGGCCTCACGCGCGGCTCTGGGTTGCTTCGCTGCGCTCGCAATGACGGCGGGGCGGCGGAACGAAATTAGCATCATGTCATTTTCTGCATGTAGCGGCTGGCGAATTTCAGCAGCAGCGTCACAAACACGATGATGATGATGAGATAAAACTCCGCCAGCATCGTGCCATAGCCGACATTGGAGCGGTCGCGGTATTCGCGGAAAATGAAGCTCGATACCGTGTCCGTCGCGCCGCCCGGTCCCCCCGAGGTGACGTTGATGACGATGTCGGCGAGTTTCAGTTCAAAGATGATGCGCAGGATCACCGCCGTGACGCTGACTGGCAGCATCAGCGGGAAAATGATGAGGCGAAAACTCTTCCAGCCGCTCGCGCCATCGACTTTCGCCGCTTCAAGAATGTCCTTCGGCAAGGCCTGCAAGCCCGCCAGCAGCAGGATCATGATGAAGGGGATCGACACCCAGGCGTCCATCGCCATGATCGATGCGCGGGCGACCCACGGGTTGGCGAAGAAGGCCGGGTTTTCGACGCCAAACCATTTTACCAGCGTCGCCAGCGGGCCAAAACGGTTTTCCATGATCGACTTGCCGATCATCCAGCTCACTGCCACCGGGCTGAGCATGAAGGGCATCAGGAAGGTGACGCGGAAAAATTTGCGCGCCTTGATGTCGGCATTGAGCAGCAGCGCGAGGCCAAAAGCGATGGCGTATTGCACGAGCACCGCCAGCACATAGAACACCATGTTGAGCAGCGCGTTCCAGAAATAGGCGTCGCTGATGAGCGCGCGGACATTGTCGAGGCCGTTGAAATGCCGGCCCGTCAGCGACGACAGGTTCCAGTCGGTGAAGGCGATGTAGAGGCCGAAGAAAGTGGGGAAGATGACCATGGCGAGCGTGAAGAGCACGGCGGGCAGGATGAAGAGGGATTTTTGGCCCTGCTCGCCGCGTATCAGCACTTGCGCGAAGCCCAGCGCGAGCGACCAGACGAGGAAGGTGTAGAGGGTGGGGCGCCAGGTGTCGAAGGGCACCGCGATGACGCCCGCCGCGCCGAGGGCCTGCGCGAGGATGATGGCGGCGAGGGCGAGGGTGGTGAAGGCGAGGAGCGCGCGGCCGAAGGGTTTGCGGGTGTTGGCGGAGAGGTGCAGGGCAGGCGGGCGCTGCTGCGCGGACATGTGACTCATATTTTCCCCAAGCCCAGTCTCACTGCGAAGGCTCGCAGAGCTTTCCGCAAAAACAAATCCAGTTTCAGCTTTTTGCAACATGCTTCATAACAGGGAACGCGGGCAGATCGGGAGGGCAGCATGGGACAATTGGACCGCATTACCCACCACCCCGGCGTCATGGGCGGCAAGGCCTGCATTCGGGCACGCGCGTCACCGTGGGCATGATCGTTGCTCAGTTCGGAGCCGGGCAGACCATTAATGTGCTGCTGGCCGATTTCCCCTGCCTTGAACGCGAGGATATTCTGCAAGCCCTGCGCTATGCCGCACAGCTTGCGGACGAGCGCGAGGTTGAGCTTGCCGGCACATGAGGCGGATTGTGGACATATACCTGTTACTTGACTAGTACGCTTGTCCACAGGTCTCAAAATAGTCCTGACAGTCTCAAATTTTAAGTGCAACACGCGCTGACATAGAGGGTAGTGCACTTCAAATTTGAGACTGCCATTCTAAATCCTGCAACAAGGCCTTCCCCATGCTCCGCGCCACATCCGTAATCGCCAAGGGCGACTGGCACGCCGACGCCGCCGACTCCATCGTGCTTGACTATGACGACCGGCATCGGCGGCGTGTCAGCATGACCGGCGTGCGCGGCCTCGCCTTTCTGCTGGACCTGCCGGAAACCGTCATGCTGCGCTCCGGCGATGCGCTGGCGCTGGAGGACGGGCGGCTCGTGGAAGTTGTCGCCGCGCCCGAGCCGCTGGTTGAGGTCAAGTGCAGCTCGCTGCCGGAT
>JANLPP010000307.1:0-2673 GCA_031367295.1 Hyphomicrobiales bacterium
TTGGCCACAGTCTCGCCAATCTCGGCCCGCTGCGCGGCGTTGAGCGCCGGCGAGGGGCTTTCCTCCAGCACTTTCTGGTGGCGGCGCTGCAACGAGCAGTCGCGTTCGCCCAGATGGATGGCGCGGCCCTGGCCATCGCCCAGCACCTGAATTTCGATGTGGCGCGGCTTTTCGAGATATTTTTCGAGATAGACCGCATCATCGCCAAACGCCGCCTTGGCCTCGGTGCGCGCCATGGTCAGCGCGTGCGACAGTTCGTCGGCGGTGCGCGCCACTTTCATGCCGCGCCCGCCG
Organism: Hyphomicrobiales bacterium; assembly: GCA_031367295.1. GTDB lineage: Bacteria > Pseudomonadota > Alphaproteobacteria > Rhizobiales > Beijerinckiaceae > JANLPP01. Next base: position 295 of record JANLPP010000307.1, read on the forward strand.
CCGCCCGAAGCGGCCTTGACAATGACCGGATAGCCGATCTCGTCCGCAACCTTCAGCGCCTCGCCATCCTCGGTAATGCCGCCGTCTGAGCCGGGCACGCAGGGAATGCCGAGCGCGCGGGCGGTGCGTTTCGCCTCGATCTTGTCGCCCATGGTGCGGATATGCTCGGCCTTCGGGCCGATGAAGGTGATGTCATGCTCGGCCAATATTTCGGCAAAGCGGGCGTTTTCCGACAAAAACCCGTAGCCCGGGTGCACCGCATCAGCCCCGGTTATCTCGCAGGCCGCGAGCAGGGAGGGGATATTCAGATAGCTGTCGCGGGCTGGCGGCGGGCCGATGCAGACGCTTTCATCGGCGAGCTTGACGTGCATGGCGTCAGCGTCAGCGGTTGAATGCACCGCCACTGTGGCAACGCCAAGCTCCTTGGCGGCCCGCAGAATCCGCAGCGCGATTTCGCCCCGGTTGGCGATCAGGATCTTGTCGAACATTTTCAAGTCCTAAACGATCACCAGAAGGGCCTGGCCATATTCCAGTGGCTGCCCGTCCTCGACAAATATCTGCGTGACCGTGCCCCCCTGTGGCGCAACAATGTCATTAAAGGTTTTCATCGCCTCAATCAGCAGGATCTTGTCTCCCGCCTTTACCACGGAGCCGACCTCGACAAAGGCCTTGGCGTCGGGATTGGCGCGGCGGTAGGCGGTTCCAACCATCGGTGATTTGACGGCGCCGGGCAGGTCGGCCGGCTTGACCGCCAGCGCCGGGGCCGGCAGGGCAGCGGCCGGTGCGGGCGCGCTGTGCAGGGCCGGCGCGGCGTAATGTGAGACAGGCGCGGCCGCCACCATATGCTGGCGCGCCACACGGATGTGCAGATCGCCCTTGGAAACCTCGATCTCGGTGAGGTCGGTTTTGTCCATCATGGCAGCAATCTCGCGCACCAGCGCCGGATCGATGCCGCTTGCATCGCCAGATTTGACAACAGGTTTGGCAGCGGGTTTGGCCATGGGCTTTTCGCGCTTCATCGGCGGTCAGCTCTTTCTTTGAGGTTTTGCGGCAGGTTCGGGTTTTGACACCGGTTTGGCCGCTTCTTCTGGCATATCCGCCAGCAGGGCTTCAAGCGCCAGCAGGTAGGAGCGCGCGCCAAATCCCAGTATCACCCCTTTGGCCACCGCGCTGATGGTGGAATGATGGCGGAATTCCTCGCGGGCGTGAACGTTGGACAGGTGCACTTCCACCACTACGGCCTTTGCCGCACGAATCGCGTCGTGCAGGGCGATGGAGGTGTGGGTATAGGCACCGGCGTTGAGTATCACCGGCGCGCCCGCCAGCCCCGCCTCCTGCACCCAGGTGACAAGATCGCCCTCGTGGTTCGACTGGCGGAACACCAGCTCCACGCCGCGCGCGCTTGCGGCGGCCCGCAGCCCGGTCTCGACCGAGGCCAGCGTCGCAGTCCCATAGGTGCCCGGCTCGCGATTGCCGAGCAGGTTGAGGTTGGGGCCGTTGAGAACATGGATTGCGGGCATCGGGCCTGGCGATTCTGGGAACATGCCAAGGGATTGTATTAAAGTGTATTGACGGTCAAGGATAGCCGGTCAGGCTGGCAGTTGCGCCGCGCTGCCGAAGGGTGCCGGGCTTCCTGTGTGCGGCTATACAGCCGCAGCTGTTGCGCCGTGCCAGTTTGAGTGCGGGCGGAGCACGGCCGCAACAGGGGCAAGAGCAGATCATGGCAACCGTAAGCGAAGTCAAGGATGAGCTTGTTGGCGTATTTGCAAAAGAAAATGCAAGCGCCGCCAAAATCAGCGAATGCAAGTTTTTTGAGGTTTACGTCCGCATAGGCGCCTTTCTCAGCAACAAGCAGGCGGTAATGGAGGCCTTGCGCCGCTCGGCTCATTCCTGAAAAGCCGGGATGCCAAGCGTACCGGGCGGGAGCGCCCGGTCGACATGAATTATGTGCCCGCCTCTCTCAAACTGTACAAGCAGGTATATGCGCGCCTCAGTGACGCGCAACAGGCTCGCGTAAGGAAATTAAGCGATTATACCGTGCTGACGCAGGCAGACTATCTGAACTTTTTAGCCGCAGGCGGTGACTAGAATAGGATGTCGAATGGCTGGAACCCCGCCTCAGCACGCCACCTTGCCGCATTTATGCACATTGTCGACCTTCGACTTCATCTCGTCATAGGGGATCGCCCCCACCACAACGTCCTGCCCGATCACAAATGACGGCGTGCCGGTCAGGTTCAGCTGGTCGGCCAGCAGGGCCACCTCCTGAATGCTGGCGGCGACGGCGGGGCTGCCCATCTCCTTTTCCAGCTTGTCCATGTCGGCGCCAAGCTCCTTGGCGACGGCGAGCGCCTGGGTCTTGCCAATCTGGCCGCGCAT
>JANLPP010000315.1:0-2798 GCA_031367295.1 Hyphomicrobiales bacterium
GTGCCTGAATCAACGTGCTGGAGCATGAAAACCAGGGCCGCATGGCAGACGTGGCCAGCCGCAATGTTTTGCCAGGGGAGGGCCGCAAACCCGGACTCCAGCCCAAGCTGCATCAGCTGGTGGTACGCCGGGTGAAACTGAACCTCGTCAATCCGGTGGCCATAGCGGTCAAACGCCTCCAGCACCGGCGCAAAGCGGTTGGCCAGCGCGCCGGACTCGACAGTCGCCGCGCTGCCTACATCCTTGCCAAACCGCGACACGCCCGGGAATGAGCGCCGCCACCGGCGCATGTCACCGCAGTCTTGAGCGCGCGGTCAGTCTCGAACATATTGATATTTTCGAATGGCGGCGGCTGATTGACCACGGCATGCGTATCAAGTCCGGCAACCGGCTTCATGGCTGTCATGGCGCGCTCACTCCGTTGCCAGCGATGATACATCCACGCTGCGGCGGCGGCCAGCGGTTCAATCGAGATTGCAGTTGCAGGGTGGCAATGACGCTGCGAACGCTGCGTCATTCAGGGTAAGACCTTTTGCAATGGTGCAAGTCCAGACCGTGCAGCTGTGCCAAAGAATTTGGGTTTCCATGCCGCGCGCGTCAGTGGTGAGCATGGGCGCATTTGCCGTGGTCCGCCAACACCTCAATTACCCGGCACGCGCCAACGTGTCCGTGACTGCATCCTTCAACCATCAATTCCAGTTCGGCCTTGAGCGCGGACAGGCTGCGGATGCGCTGCTCGACTTCCGCGAGCCGCGCTTTGGCGATTGTGTCGGCGGTGGCGCAGGGCTGTCTGGGGTCGTCCTGCAGGGTCAGCAACGCGCGGATCGCCCCGATCTCGAACCCAAGCTCGCGGGCATGGCGGATGAAGGTAAGGCGGCGCAGGTCCGCCGCCTCATAGTGACGGCGATTGGATTGGGTGCGCGGCGGGGCAGGCAGCAGGCCGATCTCTTCGTAATACCGGATGGTCGGCACTTTCACACCGCTGTGCCGGGCTGCTTCGCCGATGGGGACAGCCTGAATCATTTCGCTTGCTCCTCTAGTGGCTGGAGGATGTAGCAACCGGACAAGAATTGCAAGGAATCAACTATGAGCGAAACGGCAACGCTGACCCGCTATCGGGTCGAAGGTATGGATTGCGCCAGTTGCGCCACCAAGATTGATACGGCGGTGCGGCGGATGCCCGGTGTTTCGGATGTTTCCGTGTCAGTGACGGCGGGCACGATGACCTTGAGTCATGATTCGACCAGCGATCTTGTGGCAATTGCCCGGAAGGTCACCGGTCTCGGTTACACGGTCGCGCCGCTGGTTGCGAAAGCCGCCGTTCCACAGGCTCCCGCGAGTCACAGCAATGAGCACGCTGGCCACGACCACGCGGGGCACGATCACACCGCTCCTGCCAAAGTTGCGGTTGCGGAGTTCGAAGGCCTGCACGGTCACGATCATGCGGCCGCGTCCGGCCCATGGTGGCAAAGCAAAAAGGGGCTCCTGACGATTGCCAGCGGCGCGGCTCTGATCGCCGCCTACGCGGTCGGCAAGCTTGTGCCCTCGATTGCACCCTACGCCTTCATCGCCGCCATGCTGGTCGGCCTCATTCCCATCGCGCGGCGCGCCGTCATGGCGGCGCTGGCGGGCACGCCGTTTTCCATCGAAATGCTGATGACGATTGCGGCGGCCGGCGCGGTTATCATCAACGCGGGCGAAGAAGCCGCGACCGTCGTATTTCTGTTTCTTGTCGGCGAGCTGCTTGAAGGCGTCGCCGCAGGCAAGGCGCGCGCCAGCATCCAGTCGCTGACCAGGCTGGTGCCCAAGACCGCCCTCCTCGAAGACAATGGCCAGACCCGCGAAGTGCCGGCGGAAAGCCTCGCCGTCGGCGCGCTCATCCTGGTGCGCCCCGGCGACCGCATTCCGGCTGACGGAACAATAGTCTCGGGCGAAAGCGCCATCGACGAAGCGCCGGTGACCGGCGAGAGCACGCCGGTGCGCAAGGGCGTCAACGCCCATGTGTTCGCGGGCACCGTCAACGCCGACGCGGTCCTGCGCATCCGCGTCACTGCGGCGGCTGCCGACAACACCATCGCCCGCGTGGTCAAGCTGGTCGAAGAGGCGCAGGAGAGCAAGGCGCCGACCGAGCGCTTCATCGACCGCTTTTCGCGCTATTACACGCCGGGCGTGGTCATCGTGGCGGCGCTGGTCGCCGTCATCCCGCCGCTGCTGCTGGGCGCGGCATGGGCGGGCTGGGTCTACAAGGGCCTCGCCATTCTGCTGATCGGCTGCCCCTGCGCGCTGGTGATCTCGACGCCCGCCGCCATTGCCGCCTCGCTTTCCTCCGGCGCGCGGCGCGGCCTGCTGCTCAAGGGCGGCGCGGTGCTGGAGAACCTCGGCAAGATCACGGCGGTGGCTTTTGACAAAACCGGCACGCTGACGGAAGGCAAGCCGAAGGTCACCGACCTGATCAGTTTTGGATATTCGGAAGCGGATGTGCTGAAACTTGCCGCCGCGCTCGAAACCGGCTCCAGCCATCCGCTCGCCAGCGCGATTCTTGGCAAGGCGGCAGCGGACAAGGTTGTTGTGCCGCAAGTGACGGACGCCAGGGCGCTGGGCGGCAAGGGCATTACCGCGACCGTGGATGGCGTGGCGGTGTTCTTCGGTTCGCCGCAGGCGGCGGGGGAGCGGGTGCCGCTCTCCGCTGATCAGACCGCGCGGATCACGGCGCTCAATGATGCAGGCAAGACCGTTTCGGTGCTGATCGTTGGCGAGGCGCTGGCCGGCGCGATTGCCATGCGCGACGAGCCGCGCGC
>JANLPP010000316.1:0-5999 GCA_031367295.1 Hyphomicrobiales bacterium
GTCACGGTCGCCATTTGCAAGGGCCGACAGCCGGGGCAGGTTTTTCATCACGACGATGCTTGGCTGATCCATGGCGATCAGGCCCGCGCTCCTGAATGATGTGAAGGTCCGGTTCACGGTCTCGATTGTCAGCCCGAGGAAGTCGGCAATATCAATGCGGCGCATCGGCAAAACAACGCTGGCCTTGCTGTTACCGCGCCGGTCGTTCCGCTGAAGCAAATCTACTTGTGGCCGAGTCGCTGTCCGCGACAAGCCGCCAGGTGTCTGGCGGCCTCATACAGGCCTCCCGGCCTTTGCATTGCAATCGCTCGCCCGCGCTGCGGGTTTGGCCAGGCCGTGCGCGATGGCTTTCAATTGTGTCCCCGGGCCGCTTGCATCCATCGCCGCAGCGCCTGTTGGCGTCGTCATCTCTCTCTTGCCTGAATTGCTGGCCTGTCGCGCAGAATAGTTGCAGCGGGATTCTGTGCATTTGCCGCAGATCAAGGCGGCATCACCCGCTCAATGTGCAATCAGCATCGGGATTTCACATTTTTGCAGCATATCGCGTGTTGTTCCGCCCAGCACCCATTCCCACAATCGCGAATGGCCATAGCCACCCATGACGATTAAATCAGCGGACATGCCGCGCGCCTCGCTTATCAGTGTCTCGTCAACCGTCCGGCCACGACTCGCCACCTCGCGCACCTCAACCCCGTGCGCGCCCAGACGATGCAGATGTTTCGCAATGTCCGCCTCTGGCGTCACCGGCTTGCCGTGGCTTTGAAGCCTGGGGTCCACCGACGCGACGACGACGCGGCGGGCCTGACTGATCAAAGGCGCAGCTTCGGCAATCGCGCGCGTGCATTCGCGCGTATCTTTCCAGGCGATCAGGATCGTGGCTGGAACAATGTGGGCACCAGGTCCGCTGGGCACAACAAGCACAGCGCGACCCGATTCAAACAGTGCTTTCTCGGCGACTTCCTGCCACAAATTGCTGCTGGAGCTGCCGTGCGGGCGCACCAGGATCAGCAGGTCGCCCCACCGGGCCTCCCTCGCGATTGCGGCCGCAATGGTCCCGGGATTTGCCTCAACCCGACGCACCTCGCCTGGTGGGGCAATGCGCCCGAACCGTGCGCGCAAGTCCGCAAGTTTCTGATCCGCCTCCGCCTTGAGGCGGTTTTCAACTTCCAAGAAAGCCTCAACAGCGGCAACGCCAATCTCAATGGGGATGGAGACCAGAAGGTCCGGCAGAACAACTCCGAACAAACCCGTTACGTGCGCGCCAAACTGGACGGCAATTGCCTCACCTCGCCTGATTCCATCTTCGTCGGTCGGCGCGCCTTCGAGGAAAACCATCACGTCCCTGATCATGCCGGAATCTCCCTAACACATTCATCAACAATACCTGCCGCACCCGGGCACTCCCGTGCGGTCACTGCTGCGCGGGCCCTTCGTGCATGATCGCATCGTCATGCGGGCCATCGACAATCAGGAATCCGGCGAGGCCACGCTCGATGCGCGACAGGGCGTGATCAACGAGCGTGAAACGGCCGGCGCGCGGAACCCTGAAGTCAACGACGGTCGCGCCACCGGGCGGAACGCTGACTGTCTGCACGCCGGACAGCGGCGGCGATCCGAGGCTTGCGCCTTGATACACATGATCGAAAATTTCGCCAATCACGTGAAACGACGACGTAAAATTCGGTCCGCCGACGCCAAAGAAAATGCGGACGGATTCACCGATGCTGGCGCGCAGCGGATGCGATTTTGTCAAGGCACCGACCGCACCATTAAAGAGGAAATACTCCGGCCGCTCGGAGATCAGTTTCTCATAGTCCATTTCCTGGTCGCCATGCATGCCGAACGGCTTGGTTGTGTAGATTTCGCCCTGCATGACATAGAATTCGCGGTCCACCTGCGGCAGGCCACCCTCCGGTTCGACGAGGATCAGGCCATACATGCCATTGGTGATGTGCTGCGGCACGCTGGGTGTGGCACAGTGATAGACGTAAAGTCCCGGCACCAGCGCCTTGAACGTGACGATCTTCTCTGCGCCTGGCTCGGCCTGGGTGAATTCCGCGCCGCCGCCGGGGCCGATGGCGGCATGAAAATCGACCGAATGCGTCATCACGCTGCTGGCGTCGTTCTTCAGATGTACTTCGACCGTGTCGCCAACGCGCACGCGCAGCATTGGCCCTGGCACCTTGCCGTTAAAGGTCCAGTAATTATAGGTGGTCTTGTCCGCGAGCTGGCCCTGGACTTCGATCGTGGCGAGATCGACCCGCACGACCTGCGGCGGGCGCGGCCGCATCGGTGCAGGCAGATCGGTTGGGTCGCGCGTGACATCAGCCGCGCCAGACGCAATGGCAGCTGCGGCGGCACCAGGCAACACCTTGATGCGCCCTTGCATCCCGGCTTCGCGGTGACCGGGGATAGAGCAGAAATAAAAGAATTCGCCGGTCTTGGACGCAGTGAAAGTCACGGAACTGCTGGCACCTTTGGCGATGACGCGGTTGGAGCGCGCCGCATACTGGTCCACGATTATGTCGTGCTCGGCACCTTCGCCGTTGATCAGGTTGACCTGCACGGTCTCGCCCTCATGCACGCCCAGATCGGGATTGACCACGCCGTCAATGTCGCCGCCAACACCGATATAGACCATACGGCCCTGTGCAATGCCGGTGCGCAGCGTGAACACGGACGGCGCATGCATGTCGCTCGACATTGCGCCTTCTTTCTTCATGGCCGCCTGCGCCGACGCAGCCGATGCGGTGCCACTGCTGCTGCCCGGAGTTGTGCAGATTGTAAATCCGTCGAGGATTTGGGTCTGCCAGAGTCCGCCGGTGACGAGAAGAAGTCCGGCGGCGACCAGCGCCGATTTGGCCGTGCGGGAAACTGCGGCCTGAGCAACGCCAAGTGCCATTATCGTGGACCTCCCTTGTGCCCGCAGGCGTTTCAACGTCCGCCTGGTCAGGATTTTTTCAGGCAAAGGCCGTATTGTCCTAGAAAGACAATCGGGTCGGTGACGCTCCTGTCATCCTTCAATGCGGGAAACAGCATTTTGGTTCCTGAAATTGTGGTCTGTGCTGAAGCTGGGCACGATCGGGCTTGACGGCACCAGGCTCCACGCCAATGCCAACCGCCACAGCGCGCTGTCCTGTGCCCGCGCGGGCGAGCTCGAGGTGCAGCTGAAAGCGCAAGGTCGCGGGCCTCATGGCCAAGGCGGAGGCCGTCGACACCGCCAACATTCAGGGCGGCCTGTCGATACCCGAAGAACTGGAGCGGCGCGAAAAGCGGCTGGAACAGCTGGCGCAAGCCCGGGCAAAGCTGGAGGCGCGGGCCAAAGAGCGGTTTGAGCGCGAACAGGCCGAACACGACAGGAAAATGGCGGCGCGGGCGCAAAAGACCAGAGCGACCGGCAAGAAGCCGGGCGGCAAGCCGCCAGCGCCGCCAGTGGAGGGCGCGCGGCCAGGCGACCAGATCAACCTGACGGACGAGGAATCGCGCATCATGCCGGTGGCGGGCGGCGGTTTTGAGCAATGCTACAATGCAGAGGCCGCCGTGGCGACGGGCAGCCTTCTGGTGGTGGCGGTGGATGTGGTCCAGGCCCCCAACGACGAGCGCCAGATTGAGCGAGACGGTGTTGCGAAAACCGCGCTTACAGCGCGAATTCCTGGCTCTTGAACGACAGTTTCCGCGTGCCTTCCGGCGCATCGGCGATTATATTGCCCCACGTCTGCTTGTAGTTGCGGATGATGAATTCATTCACCCCTGCGGAGACCACATTGCCCTGCACGCCGGTGGGACAGGCAAACAGCATGAAAGCCTGTTTGGACTTGGCTGTCGGCGTCGGATAGGCCATCGCGTGCGTCGCGCCATTGTCGTTGAAAACTTCGACGAGATCGCCCGGCTTCAGGTTCAACGCCGTCATGTCGGCCGGATTGAGTTCGATATTGGGACAAAGGCATGCGCTCCATCACGAAATCATTCTGCTGGTCGAGATAAGCGTTCTGCCAGACGAGGTTGGCGCGGCCGTTGTTGATGAGGAAGGGGAATTTCTTCGCCTCCGCCTCCTTGCCAGCCGCTTGCAGCCCGCGCCATTTGGTTTCCATAATATATTTGAAGAAATTGGCGCACTCGACAGGATTCGAACCTGTGACCCCTGCCTTCGGAGGGGCAAGGACATTGGTTTCTTGTGCTACCCAGAAATTACTTGAGATGGATAAAACCATTGCAAAACAACGGTGTTTAACATATGACCGTATCCTGTGATTTCCGGGAATTACCCCGAAACTCCTGAGGCGTGCTACCCCGGTGCTACCCCGGAACGCTTTTGGATATTTGCAGGAAGCACGGCCATGCCTGGTGGACGCATCACGAAACGGGTTGTCGACAGCCTGCTGACGCGGGCGGCGGATTATGTTCACTGGGACAGTGAGTTGAAGGGCTTTGGGGTCCGGGTGCGGCCATCGGGCGCGAAATCTTTCATCGCCTTCTACCGTCCAGGCGGGCGCAACACGCCTATGCGCAAGGTCACCATCGGCGCAGTTGGCAAGCTGACCGTCGAACAAGCGCGCGATGCTGCTGCCAAGGTGCTGGCGCGGGCGGAACTGGGGCAGGATGAGGCGGCGGAGCGCAGTGAGGCGCGCAAGGCCAAGACCATCAACGAACTGTGTGACCTTTATCTGGAAGAAGGATGCGACAAGAAAAAGCATTCAACGCTTGCCGCTGACCGGGGCCGCATCGCGCGCCACATTAAACCGCTGCTTGGTCGCAAGCTCATCAAGGCGGTGACGCAGGTTGATATTGAGCAATTCCTGCGTGACGTGGCCAAGGGTAGGACGGCGGTGGACGAAAAGACTGTCAAGCATGGCCGCGCCATCGTTACCGGTGGCAAAGGCACGGCGACGCGCACAGTGCGCCTTTTGGGCGGCATTTTCACTTTTGCGGCGCGCCGCCGCTTCCGTAGCGATAATCCGGTGCACGGTGTTGAAAAATATCCTGACGCGCAAGGCGAGCGCTTTTTGTCCACACAAGAGCTTGAACGGCTTGGCGCGGCATTCCGCGAGGCGGAGACTGCGGGTATTCCGTGGGACGTGGACGAGGACCAGCCAAACGCCAAGCATATCGCCAAGACGCGCAAGCCCGTGGTGATCGGCCCGCATGCCGCAGGGGCGCTGCGGCTGCTGACCTTCACCGGCTGCCGCTTGCGCGAAATTCTCCGTTTGAAATGGGCTGAGGTCGATTTTGAGCGCGGCATGCTTTTCCTGCCGGACAGCAAAACGGGCCGCAAGGCGATTGTGCTCAATGCGCCCGCGCTTGAAATTCTCAGTGGGCTGCCGCGCGTCGGAGCCTATGTCATCGCTGGTGACAGCGCAGGCTTGAAAGACGAAAAGCCGCGTTCGGATTTAAAGCGGCCATGGGCGGCGGTGACCAAGCGCGCCGGGCTTGCGGGCCTGCGCATTCACGACCTGCGCCATTCCTTCGCCAGCGTCGGCGCGGGCGGCGGCATGGGCCTGCCGATTGTCGGCAAGCTGCTTGGCCACGCCAGCTCCGAAACCACAGCGCGCTACGCGCATCTTGATAACGACCCGCTGCGCAGGGCCTCAAATGCCATTGGCAGCACAATTGCGGCGGCGATGGGTGAAAGCGGCGGGCGGATCGAAAATGTCATTGCATTTCGCAAGAGCTAGAGCATGATGTCTTCAGGTTGATACATACCCCGAATTCCTGATATAGTTTGTACATTCCTTGGGTGTGAACTGGTCGAGGATTTCGGCTATTTGTTGCCATGTTGCCTCGACGGTTCGCTTGTGGCCTTGCGCAGCAGGTGCTTCAGCTTGGCGAAGACCTGTTCGATAGGGTTGAGGTCGGGACTTTAGGGCGGCAGGAACAGCAGCCTTGCGGCAGCTGCACGGATGGCGGCCCGGATTGCTGTGCGTTTGTGCGAACTCAGATTGTCCATGATGACAATGTCGCCTTTTGCGAGGGTGGGGACCAGCTGGGTTTCAATGTAGCGC
>JANLPP010000337.1:0-25667 GCA_031367295.1 Hyphomicrobiales bacterium
GACGCGCCGAGCACGCGCACCGCGTGGTAGTGTGACAGGACAACATATTTGACCGGCTTGTCTGTAACGCTGCGGATGCGCTCCACAACCTGGCGCGCCATCAGCGGGGTCGCCTGCGCGTCAATCACCATGACGCTGTCATCCCCGATAATGACGCCGGTGTTGGGATCGCCCTGCGCCGTAAAGGCATAGAGGCCCTCGCCAATCTCGGTGAACGAAATGCTTTTCGCCGCCATATCGCCGGAAGATGCAAAGGCACGTGCCATGTGGGTCAACCTCATGCTGGAAAACAGCGGTCTTTCGGTTTTCACGGAGTGCCGTCAAATCGCCGCGCCAGCCCCTGCCAGCAATCGGCATAGTCGGCCTGCAGCGTTTCCAGCGTTGCGGCATAGCGTGTCAAATGCTGCGGCAGGCGCGTCTCAAACATGAAGGCCAATGTATTGGCGAGCTTGTGCGGCTTCAGCTCGGCACTGCTGGCCTTTTCGAATGCAGACGCGTCCGGCCCGTGCGGCAGCATGCAATTGTGCAGCGACACTGCGCCCGGAGCAAAGCCATCGGGCCTGGCGTCATACTGGCCCCAGATCAGGCCCATGAACTCGGACATGATGTTCATGTGGTACCAGGGCGGGCGAAACGAGTGCTCGGCCACCGCCCAGCGTTCGGGGAATATCACAAAATCGATATTGGCCGTCCCCGCCTCGCCCGAGGGCGCAGTCATAACGGTAAAAATCGAGGGATCGGGATGGTCGAACAACAGCGCGCCCACTGGCGAGAATGTGCGCAAGTCATATTTATACGGCGCGTAATTGCCATGCCAGGCAATGACGTCAAGCGGCGAGTGGCCGATGTGCGTTTCATAAAACTTGCCGCACCATTTCACAGTCACCCTGCACGGTGTTTCCTTATCCTCGAAGGCGGCGACCGGCGTCTTGAAATCGCGCGGATTGGCGAGGCAGTTGGCGCCAATCGGGCCACGGTCGGGCAAGGTCAGTTTGGCGCCGTAATTCTCGGCAATGTAACCGCGTGCCGGGCCGCTGATGAGTTCCACCTTGAATTTCAGCCCGCGCGGCAGCACGCAGATTTCGCCTGGGCTGACCTCAAGCCGCCCAAGCTCCGTGCAGAAGCGCAGCCCGCCTGCCTGCGGCACAACCAGCAGCTCGCCATCAGCATTGTAGAAATAGTCGTCACGCATCGATTGATTGACGAAGAAAACGCCAGCCGACATGCCGGCCTGCGTATTGGCATCGCCTGCTGTGGTCATGGAGCGGACGCCGGTGACAAACGTCAGCGGTCCTTCCGGCACAGGCGGCGGCGACCAGCGCAGCTGGCTGAGCGGCAGATCATGGTCATCAAGGCACGGAGCGGTTTTCCAGAACGGCATGCTGATGCGGGCAAAGCGCCCCGCATGGCGCACCGAGGGGCGCATGCGGTAGAGCCACGAGCGCTCATTGGCGCCACGCGGCGCGGTGAAGGGCGAGCCGGACAGCTGCTCGGCATAAAGGCCGTAGGCGCAGCGCTGCGGCGAGTTCTGGCCCACTGGCAGCGCGCCGGGCAGCGCCTCGGTCTCGAAATCATTGCCGAAGCCCGGCATGTAACCTTTGACACTGGCGCTGGTCATGCGCAGCCCCTGTTCGCCTGGAAAACCGGAATGATAGAACAATGCACGGTAAAGGCCATGGCGATTTGCAACATTTTACCACAGTGTCTGTTTTGCCCGCGCGTCCCAGCTGCTGTCATAATCCTTGCCGCCCAGCGCGCCGCCGCTCAGCGACGACAATATGTCGCCGGGTGTCGGCAGGGTTTCGGGCGGCGCGAAACGCGCCGGATTCCACAGGCCCGCGCGCTCGATTGCCCGCCCGCACTGGAAGAAAACCGCGTCAATGGTGATCACAATAATGCAGCGCGGGGCCGCGCCTTCCACCGCGAAGGAAGCGGCCAGCGCCGCATCCGTGTCAAGCTGGGCCCGGCCATTGATGCGCACGGCACTGCGGTTGCCGGGGATCAGGAACAGCAGGCCGACGCGCGGGTCGCGCACAATGTTGCGCAGCGAATCGGCACGGTTGTTGCCGCGCCGGTCAGGCAGCATCAGCGTTGTGTCGTCATGAATGCGCACCAGCGCGCCGCGCCGGTCACCGCGCGGCGAGCAGTCGAGACCCTCCGGGCCGCAGGTGGCCAGCGCCAGAAAGGACGAGGCCTCGATCAGCGCGCGGTACTGCGGCGTCAGCGCGCCAACTTCCTTGATGGTGGAGGTTGGTGCGGGCTTGCCATAGAGGGCGTCAAGTTCGGCGAGGGTGGTGATGGCGGGCATGAAACTGGCGTGGCTCACTGCAACAAATTCTGGCGCGGGCGCTCAAGTGTCATTGCGAGAAAAGCGAAGCAATCCCGAGCGTCCCGCGTGTGGCCCTGGTTTGCTTCGCATTTCCCGCAATGACAGATCAGGCTATGCGCACCGACATATGGGCCAAACGCCCCTGCCTGTCACCCCGCACAAAAGTCACATAAAACTCTGCGGCTCCACAACCGCATGCACCTGCACATTGCCTGCTGGCCTGGGGGGCCTGCGCCAGCATCGCCCGCAAAAATCGTTGCAGGCTGGTGGCTTTGGTGCCCTGACCAGCAGGCGGAAACGGTGCCGTCCACCGGGCGGCTTTGCCTGCGGCCGGCTGGCGCATCGCGCGCGGCCTGCAGGCCGAAGATGGCGCCGCTCAGGTTGTCCGGACGCTGGAAGACACGCCGTTTTACGCGCGCTCGCTGGTTTCTTCCCGCTTGATGGGGGAGAGCGCCCAGGCCATGCGCGAAGCCTGTCGCTCGACCGCGTGAGCGCCCTAAAGTTCAGGATTGGGTGTCGTGTCAGGTGACTGGGCTGGCGCGGAGTCCATGCCGGCTCCGCCGCCCGAGCGGTCACTATGTGTGTCGAGATCGCCGAGACCGTGCCGGTGCATTTTGACATAGAGGCTCTGGCGGCTGGTCCCCAGCATGTCAGCAGCCGAGGCGCGGTTGTCACCTGTCAGTTTCAGCGCCGCCTCGATGCACAGCTTTTCGATAATGTCGGTCGATTCGCGCACCAGCTGTTTCAGCGAAACACGGCCGACAAGCCCGGTCAGCTGCTCGACCGTGCGCGGAACGTTGCGCGTCGCAGGCGTCCTCGAATCCGGTCCGCGTGCCGTGCGGCGGATAGTGAAGCCATAGCAGGGTGTTTGCCCGTCCAGCGCGGCCACAGCGGTAATCTCGACATCCTCGCTCGCGCCATGGGCGTTGCGCATCACGGTGGAGAAATTGCGGACGGACCCGTGCTCGCGCAAGTTGGCGCTGAGCACATTGAAATCAACACCGGAGCGGCCAACAAAGCGCTCAAGCGTCTCATTATGCATATGGTCAAGACTGACGAGGCCGACAATATCCAGAAACGCATCATTGGCGGTCAGGACACGCCAGTCCGCGCCGGTCACCACAAAACCGTCCGGCAGTTTCTCGACAACCTTGAGCAGGATTGACTTTACCTGCGGCAGCGTCGCCTCACCCGGGGCTTGCACGGCGCCAATGCGCACAAGGAAATGCGCGGTACCTTCCTGCCGGAACAGCGAAACCGCCATCCGGTAGGGGACTGCGGTGCCAGGCAAATAGACCTCAATAGCATCCGCCCGCCCGGCGGCGCGCAACGCGGCGAACATGGCGTCAACTGCCGCGCCATTGGCCGCATCAAACAGCTCCGAAAAGGCGCGGCCAGACAGCCGCCGCGAGGTTTTGCCGACAAGTTCATCGGCGGCGGGATTGGCCTCAACGATTTTGAGCGTGCTGCCATCGACAACCAGAATTGCCTCGGAGGCAATCTGGAACAAAAGGCGGAATCGCGTTTCTGTGTGGCGCAGCCGCGAGAACTCGCGCTCCATCGTCAGTTGAGCATCCAGCAGCCGTTGTTGCAAAGCCGACATCGTACGCAAATCACGTCCGATGACAACGATGTGCCCGTCCCGGCCAATCTGCACAGCACTGTAGCGCACCGGCACATCTGGTCCGTTCGGCGATGGATGGTTGACTTGCCGCCAGCGCGGGGTGCCTTTGCTGTCGGCATCGCGCAGCAGCGCCACGACTTTCTGGCGACTTTCGCTGGTGACAGTTTCTATCAAGGGACGGTTTAGCCAAGACTGGCCCTCGGACTGGGGCAAGACATCGGTGTCCGCCACCACCTCGCGGATAATGCCCTGGCCATCCACAACAAATGCCACATCTGATGCCGCCGCGATCAGCCGTGCCGCGTCGACCGCGTCAATGGCGCCGAGCGACTCGAGCGGATGGTCTCCGCTGCGGCTGAGTTTTCGGGAGGCGAGCTTTTCCATCTAGTGTCCTGGGACTTTCTGTTTTGTCAGCTACGCGGGCTGTTCTCAAGGGTTGCGGCGTCAAGAGTATCTGACGCTCGGCAGCAGTGACTGCAACCGCCGCACGCGAGGCTGTGGCGTCTGCGCCTGCTTCTGCGGCCAATTCAGGCTTTTTCACAATCACCCTGCCACCAACCAGCACTTTGATGTCAACATTCTTTGACGCCGCTCGAATCGACGTGTCACAGCTGACTGACGGCCCGATCATGTCAAAATGACCATTGCCCACCAGCTGCGGCACGGCGGTGCTGACCGCCAGCGGCCATCGCGACTCTGCATGATATTGTCGGAGGGGCGTGAAAGCCCGCGCAAATCCGCTTGCAGCCAATCTGGTTGAGCACATCTGGCACGCCGATGCCCAGCGTCGGATTTCCCATTCTCAGCGCCCTGCTTCTCTGGTGGTTCGCAACCCGCGTCGTCCTGTATCTGGACGGGTTGCCGCGCTCGACGTGTCGCTGGAGCATGCCGGGCCTGAGCGGGGTGGCGGTAGCGGCGCTGTACGGGCTTTGGGCCAGCAGCGATGTCATGACCACGCATAGCGCCGACTGCGCCCTGCTGGTCTGGGGCTGGCATGAAATGAGCTTTCGCACGGGTTTTGTCACCGGCCCGCGCACCCTGCCGATGCCTGCAACCGCGCTCCGGGCCTGGGGCCTGCGCGCGCATGCGCGGCAAGCCGTCGCAGCAGCCGGGGCGACACTGCATGGCGCGGCAGTTGAACGGTTTGACCCGCTGCCATACAAGGCCTCGGCACTGCGGCAAAAAAACCGGATAAGGGCAAGTTTCTTGTCTCAATGAGACTAGACAAAAACGAGTGTCTTAATAGTATGACACTACGGGAGCGTTCCATGGGTTACGAGACTTTTTTTCAGCGCCAGATTGATGCGCTTCACGCGGAAGGCCGCTACCGGGTTTTTGCTGACCTGAAGCGCCAGTGCGGGGCATTTCCGATCGCTGACCATCGGCGTGGCGATGTGCATCGCGAGGTGACTGTCTGGTGCTCGAATGACTATCTGGGCATGGGCCAGCATCCGGTTGTCCTGAATGCCATGCACGCGGCGCTCGACGCAGTCGGCGCAGGCTCCGGCGGCACGCGCAATATTTCCGGCACCACCCGCTATCACGTCGAGCTGGAACATGAGCTTGCTGACCTGCATGGCAAAGAGGCGGCGCTGCTGTTCACCTCCGCCTTTGTCGCCAACGACGCGACATTGTCGACCCTCGCCAAAATGATCCCCGGCGTCGTGATGTTCTCCGACGCCAAGAACCATGCCTCGATGATCGAGGGCATCCGCCACGGCGGCGCGCAAAAGGAAATCTTCCGCCACAATGACGTGGACGACCTTGAGGACCTGCTGAAGAAGTATCCGCGCCATGTGCCCAAAATCATCGTCTTCGAAAGCGTCTATTCGATGGACGGCCACATCGCGCCGATGGCACGGATTTGCGATCTTGCCGAGAAATACGGCGCGATGACTTATCTTGATGAGGTGCATGCCGTGGGCATGTATGGCCAGCGCGGCGGCGGCATTGCCGAGCGCGAAGGCGTCATGCAGCGCATCGACATCATCAACGGCACGCTGGCCAAAGGCTTTGGCGTGATGGGCGGCTATATCGCGGCGAGCAAGGCCTGCTGTGATGCCATCCGCTCCTATGCGCCGGGCTTTATCTTCACCACGTCGCTCGCGCCTGTGGTCGCCGCAGGCGCGCTCGCCAGCATCCGCCACTTGAAGGTGAGCGGGGCAGAGCGCCTGAGCCATCAGGCCAAGGCGCTGGAACTGAAACAGCGGCTGATTGCCGCCCGCCTGCCAGTGATGCAGAGCGTCAGCCATATAGTGCCGGTCATGGTCGGCAATCCAGTGCACTGCAAGGCGCTGACCGATGTTTTGCTGGAGCGCTACGGCATATATGTGCAGCCGATCAATTATCCCACGGTGCCCAAGGGCACCGAACGCATCCGCCTCACACCCTCGCCGCTGCACACGGCCGCCCAGATGGATTATCTGGTCACGGTGCTGACGGATTTGTGGGCCGCTTGCCCGGTATCACATGACACTTATGTGCGGCTGGCTGCGGAATAGTGCCCGCGCCTTGATGTCTGAACCGTCGTTGCAGGCGCGGAGAGCCAGGTGCCGCCGTCGGCTGACACTCACGCAATCAAACTACGCTGCGCCGCCGTGCCCTGGCCCAGCGCCTCAATCGCTTTGGCCACAATAGCCTTCGCGTCCAGCCCCGCCTTCGCATAGAGCCGCTCGGGCTTGTCATGATCGAGATAGGCGTCCGGCAGCACCGGTGCGGATGCGCAAGCCCTGGTCGAGCGCGCCATCCTCGGCCAGAAACGCCAGCACATGCGAGCCAAAGCCGCCGACGGAGCCTTCTTCCACGGTGATCAGCACATCGTGGCTGGCGGCGAGGTGGCGGATGAGACTGCGGTCGAGAGGCTTGGCGAAACGCGCGTCGGCGACGGTGGTGGAAAGCCCGCGGTGGCGCAGGTCTCCGGCCGCCTTCAGGCATTCGGCAAGCCGCGTGCCCAGCGACAGCAGCGCGATGCGGGTGCCCTCGACGATCACCCGGCCGCGCCGAACGGATCATACTCGCTCTCGACGCGGCGGGTAAAACCCGACAGGCCGCCGCCCTGGCGCAAGGTGCGGATGCGGTCGCGCCGCCCGGTGAGAATCTTGTGCGGGTACGCCTGGTGGCCGACATCCCAGATCAGCCGGTCTTCCGGCGTGTTGAATATGTAGTGCAGCGCCACCGTCAGCTCGACCTCGCCAAGGCCCGCGCCCAAATGCCCGCCCGTGATTGACACAGCGTCAATTGTCTCGATGCGCAACTCGTCGGCAACCTGCCGCAAATCCTTGAGCGGCAGGGCGCGCAGGTCTGCTGGCGTGTCGATCAGGTCGAGCAGGGGCGTTTTGGAAATGTCACTCACCTTGGTCGCTCTCAATTGCTCAACCCAGGCGCTGCCGCAAATCGGCGAGATGCGTCAGACCCGCCAGCGCCAGCAGCGCCGCAATCCATTGCCAGCCCGCACCGGCCAGCGCGGCGCGCAGCGCCCGCATCAGGCAGAGACCCGGCGCGAGCATCCAGGCCAGCGCGGGCGGGGCGATGCGGCTCAGCCACAGCAAGGCCAGCGCCTCCAGCAGCGTCACCGCCAGCACAACATCCACAATGTACCCACTGGCGACAAACTCAGCCACGCTGCCCGCCTTCCCTCACACAATTGTCCCCACCGGATTGAGCCGCCAGACACTCCAGTTGATGGTTGCGGCAAAGCTTACCCACACCAGATAAGGCATCAAAAGCCAGCCCGCAGGGGTGGAGAGCGGGCCAACCCAGACAATCAGCGCGACTATCGACGCCCACAGGAACACCACCTCAACCAGCGCCCAGTCCGGCCGGTGCAGCCTGAAAAACAGCAGGCTCCACAGCATGTTGAGCAGGGCGTTGGCGATGAACAGCGCGACGATATAGCCGCGCGTAGTCCCGCCGGCCGCAGCATTCCATGCAAGGCCGGCGGAGGCGGCGGCGCAGGCAAAAATGATCGTCCAGGCTGGGCCGAACGCCCAGTCCGGCGGTTTCCAGGCGGGCTGGCGCAGGTTGACGTACCAGTCACCAAGGTCAGTCAGCAGGCCACCGGTTGCCGCCAGGATCACCGCCCCGATCCCCGCAACCACAAACGGTGCCCATCCGTCCGGCAGCCAGTCTGTCATGCCCGCACAAACCCGAACAGGTGACCGAGATCCTTGAAAAAAATGCGGACATGCGCCATCGGTTTCCGCTGCGTCAGTTCCTTGTTCATATAGCTGTCCCAGGTCAATTTCTGCACATCCTTGTCGCGGCAGATGCTGACGAACTTTTCGCGCATCTTGTCTCTGCGGTACCAGAGGTACTGCATTATACCCAAAATCCAGAACACCCGGCCATGCGACTTCATGAAGCGCTTGCGCGCTGTGAGCAGCGCCCGGGCATTGCCTGTGGCGAGAAACGCATGCGCCGAGTCCGCCGCCAGCCGCCCTCCCGGCATGGCGTAGTAAAAGCCCTCGCCCGAGGCGGGGGCGGGGGCGACTACGCCGGAGGCGTCCACGGCCAGCACAATATCGCGGCCACTCTCCCATTTTTTCAGCGGTTTCACCGGAATCGGCGCGCCTTCGCGGCGGATGGTCTGCGTGTCGGCCAACCCCGTCAGCGCCCGCAGGCCAGCGACAGCATTGCGCAGCGCAAAGCCTTTGCGCGCACTGCCGGCGCCAGCGCTCATGGTGTCGCCATGCCGGTCGCCGGCATCTTGACAACTTCATGACAGGCAAACACGAATGGTATTTTGCCAGTGCCGGGAATATTTTGTTTGTCGACGGCGGAAATCGCGCCATTCGCGCCGATGACACAACGCGCCCGCACACGCTGTATGAGGTCTATGGCATCGGGCGCGGGCGGGCGGAACACCACAACCGCGCTGTCTTCATTGTCACGTTCAATCTTCGGTGGAGGACCAGCTGAACGCGAAATCCGGGCGGTGAGCGCGCGCCAGCTGCAGGCAATTGCGACGCAATACACCGCAAAAAGCCTCTTCAACTCCGCTGATGAGCAGCAATTGGCAACTCAAGGCGCATCGCTGTTGAGACGTTTCTGAAACAGCCTATTATGCCATGCAGCAAGAACCGGCTACCGAAGGCGGAATACCATGCAAAAAAACTACTGGCGATTTCCCGCCGTGCTCCTGAGCGTCAGCGCCTTGACCTGCTTTGACGCTGCACCCGCAACTGCAGCCGAAAACAAGATGGCTTTTTCCGTCGACGTTGCGCTGTCGCCGAAAGCGGCGGCGAGACTCGCGGCGCTGAACGAGACGATCGCTGTCGCCGCCTATTGGTTCGGCGAGCCGACCAGGGCGGCGCGCAGGCATGCCAATGAGATGGGCCAGATCAGCCTTGGCACCGAGGAGATACGCATTCCTGGCACAGGCGGGCGGGCGCAGATGACCGGACAGCCAGCGCAGGCGGAACACTTTGGCTGGGTGAAAGACGGCGCTGTGCAAGTCAACGTCAACGTCTTCTCGGCGCGCCAGAGCGGGCCGAACAATATTCTCGCCTGCGACCTGTTTGAGGACGCGGCGGCGCTCGCCCATGCCAGGCCGATCCCGCTGCTGTGCAAACTGATCGAGGAGCATTGAGCGCAGCTAGCGCGCGCCCAGCATCTTTGCCAGCGCCGCGCCGATCTCGGCGTCGCGAAACTCAAATCCGGCCGCAACCGCTTTTTCCGGCAGCACCTTCTGCCCGCCAAGCAGCAGCTCGCGGGCGAGGTCGCCGGCAATCCAGCGCAGCGGCGCGGCGGGCACGGGCAGCAGCGCGGGGCGGTGCAGCGCGCTGGCCAGCGCGCGGGTGAAATCTGAGTTGCGCACGGGATTTGGCGCTGTGCCGTTCAGCGGCCCCTCGACGCGCGCATCGGCGATCGCGTGCGCGATCAGCCGCACCAGATCGTCGCGGGTGATCCAGCTCATCCAGTGCCGGCCATCGCCGAAGCGCCCGCCGAGGCCGAACTCAAACGGCGTCAGCAGGCGCGTCAGCACGCCGCCCTGCGTGCCCAGCACAATGCCGGTGCGCAGCAGAACTACGCGGACGCCGTGCCTGGCCGCTTCGCCCGCCGCCGCCTCCCATGCCGCGCAGAGCTCATGCGAAAAGCAGGGTTTTGACACAGCCGTTTCGGTCAGCGCCTCATCGCCGCGCACGCCGTACCAGCCGATGGCCGAGCCGCTGACCAGCACCCCCGGCTTGACTGTCAGCCGCGCGATCAAACGCACAACATCCTGCGTCATGCCTACGCGCGAGGCAGTCAGCTGGCGGCGGCGCGCCGGGCTCCACACGCGGTTGGCGATGGGCTCGCCTGCCAGATTCACGATGGCGTCAATTCTTGTCCCGTCGGCAATCTGGTCGAGGCTTGTCACCAGCCTGTACGGAGCGCGCAAAGCATCGGCCTTGGCCGGATTGCGCAGCAACGCGATCACCTCATGCCCGCCCGCCGCCAGCGCTTCGCACAGGCGCTGGCCGATGAAGCCCGAGGCGCCGGTGACCAGCACAACCTGCCCCGGCACCAGCGCCTGCACCAGTTCGCTCGCAGGCGCGGGCGCAAGCCGAAGGCAGCGCCGCGCGGCGGCAAGATCGCGCAGGCCGAACAGCGCGACGCCGATGGCCGAGAGCGTGGCGAACAGACTCCACCAGCCATAGGAGACGCTGGCAATACCTGTATCCAGCCACGACCATCCGAGCAGCACGGGGACCAGCAGCGCGAGGATAACGCCGTAGTTCAGCGCCAGCAGCGTGTGGTTGACACGCTCGCTGGCGGGCAGCCTGCGCGTCATGTCCTCCTCAACAAAATCCACCAGCGTGATGATGACCTCGATCACCAGCAGCGCGATCACAGTGACGGCCCAGAGTCCGCGCGGCTCTAGCCAGCCCAGCGTCAGGAACAGCGCGGCGTAGATGAGATTGCGCGCGCCATGCAATTGCAGCTCGCGGCGCTGCGAGGGCCGCCAGGCGAGCCGCTCGGTCAGCTCGTGATGAACCAGCGTGTCAAACGCCCCCATCGCAATCTGGATGGCAATCAGCGTCCACAGGGCTTGCGTGATCATGTCTCGGTGTCCTCGAAGACGGCTGTCTGTGAAATCAAAACGCCCAGGCGTGGATGCTCGACATGCAGTTTAAATACGAAGCGCCCTTGCCCGGTTTCCCCATGTGTCACGGTCAAAGCGCCCGGCGTCAGCCAGGCAGGCAGCTTGAGCCGCCTGCCGAACACCTGCAGAAAATACCCTGCGCTGCGGAACACCAGCGCGCCGTCCTCCACATGCACGGTGAGCGCCATGCCAATGCCCGCGCCGACATATTCCTCGAGCCCCGTTGGCCCGGCAAAGCGCTTGGACGAGTGTATCACCTGCGGAAAGCCGCTGCGCCGGACATAGAGCCGCGTCCAGTGCTGGCCCTGGGTTGCGATGTCTTCGGTCACCGTCACGACAGCGGGCGTGTCCGCATCACTTGACAGCGGCAGCGGTCCGCCGATCAGGCGCGCGGCCTGCGCCAGCCACCAGCCGGCGCGGCTGATGCGCGTTTGCGTGACGGCGCCGCAGTAGACAACCGTGCCACCGCCCGCGAGCCGTTTGGAAAAGCGCTTGCGGATGGGCGCGGGCAGCGCCGCCCAGTCCTGCGCCGACAGCAGCTTGCGGAAGCGCGGATCGCCCAGCGGCGCTGGCGCTGGCGCGGCTTCGGGTCTTGAGACTGGCGAGAGCTGTGTCATCCGCGCCTCCTTGCGCAACGGGTTAAGACAGTGGCTTGGGCATTGATGTTTTTATACGCTCCAGCGTCATTGCGAGCGCAGCGAAGCAACCCAGGAGTCACAGGCGGCACGCTCTGGGTTGTTTCGCTCCGCTCGCAAAGACGGCAGGAATGTTTCAAGAGTCATACTGGCGGCCCGCCGATTTTACTTCACTTTCCCCAACGGCAGGTATCTGATGATTTTCGCGCCAAGGCGGATCAGCGCGGCGAGCTTGGCTTTCGGCAGGCCGGTCATCTGCGTGTGCCAGCGGTCAACGGTTTCGGTGAAATCCAGCATGGCTTTCAGCCGCTGGCGCGCCACCGGATGCACGGCGCTGTCGTCCTCGGCCTCCGCCATGCAGGCCTTGAGCGCGGCGACGGCGGGGTCGATCTCGCGGGATTTTCGTCCGGCGGCAATCAGCGCCGCAACCTCCCAGATGTCAGTCTCCGCCTCGAAATAGTCGCGCCGGTCGCCCATCACGGGCGCGCGGCGGATCAGGCCCCAGCCCAGCAGTTCCTTGAGGGAGGTCGAGACGTTGGAGCGCGCGATCTCCAGCTGGTCGGCGATATCCTCCGCCGTCAGCGGCTTTTCCGAGAGATAAAGCAGTGCATGGATCTGGCTGACCGAACGGCTGACGCCCCACGATCCGCCCATGTTGCCCCATTGCAGAATGAAGCGTTCGATGGCAGCGGGGTGACGGGTTTTTGTGTCTGATATTTCTGTCATAACAGAAATATCAGATAGAATGGACTGGAAGTCAATGCCGCGGTTTGCTCAGTGTTAACGCGCCGTATGCTACTGGCGTGAAAGTGCGCGCCACCTCGCCGCCACTCACCGCCCCTCCAGCGCCCAGGTCATGGCCTCGTCCAGCCGGTCGTGGCCCCAGAACAGCTCGCCGTCTTCCGTCACAAAACTCGGCGCGCCAAACACGCCGGCGCGTTGGGCTGTCTCAGTTTCGAGTTTCAGCCTGGATTTGACCGGGGCTTCAGCGGCAGGCTCAAAAACTGCCGCCGGATGGTGAGCCAGCGCTTGCAAAATATCAGCCAGCACCGCCCGCTCGGAAATATTGCGCCCCAGCGCGAACTGCGCGTGATAGACCGCGCGGGTGAATTCCGGCCGCGCCGCCTCGTTCAGCGCCAGCGCAAGCCGCGCTGCCTGCATGGAATTCTGCGGAAACGGCTCCGGCTTGACGAAGGACAGGCCCAGCCGGGCGCAGGTGCGCTCAAGGTCGCGCAACATGTAGCGGCCTTTTGCCGGATAGAGATTAAAAGGCGAATCCTTCCAGCCCTGAGCCGCAAATATCGGCCCCAGCAGAAACGGCCGCCAGCGCAGCTCAATGCCGCGCTCGGCTGCCAGCGGACCAATGCGCATTGCCACAGGGTAGGAATAGGTCGAGGCGAAATCATACCAGAAATCAAGTTTGGTCATGCGGTACCCATAAGGTGGCGCGGGAGGTCCGGCAATGATTCGCCACGTGTGAGCCATTATTCACATGTATTGGCACGCCCGCCAAGCTGCCGTTCTTCCCAGAAAGCCAGGAACCGCCTTTGCGGCGGCGGCGGCGCAGGGTAATCACGCTCTCCCGCAATGGAGAGAACCCGCTTGAGCCGCACCATTTTTTTCCTGATCGCCGCACTTGCCGTTTTGGCTGGCGCGACTTTCGCGCTTTTGCCGGACCTTGATGTGACGGTCGCCAGCTGGTTCTACCGCGAACCGGCGCAATTTGTTGGCAAGACCGCGCTTGGCAACGCCGGCCGCACGATTTTCGCAACCCTGCCGTTTCTGGTGCTGGCAGCTTTTGTCATCGCCTGGGGCGCGCGCCGGCTGGGCATGGTCTGGCGGTTTGCGCCGTCGGGCCGCGAGGTCGCTTTCCTCGTGGCCACCATGGCGCTGGGGCCGGGCCTGCTGGTCAATCTGACCCTCAAGGACCATACGCACCGCCCGCGCCCGGTCCATATCCAGCCCTTTGGCGGCAAAATTGAATTCCGGTCGTTCTACAAGGCCGACGGTGCCTGCCCGAAAAATTGCAGTTTTCCCTCAGGCGAGACTGCGGCGTCAGTCTGGCTGGTTGCCCCCGCCCTGCTCGCCCCGCCGCCGCTGCGGTTTGCCGCTGTCAGCGCGGCTTTGCTGTTTGGCGCTGCCACCGGTCTGCTGCGCATGGCCTTTGGCGGGCATTTTCTGTCCGACGTGGTGTTTGCCGCGCTGATCATGCTGCTGCTGATCGCAGGTTTCTGGCGCGGGCTTTTTGGGTGGGGCGCGAGGCCGCAGGAACCATGAATTGGAGCTTGCCTGGCAACCCGATAGTGTCGAATCTTGACATTTTAGGTTTGTTCCACCATAAATATGCAGTCAAATGAACAGAAAACCGAGAGCGCTTAAATGGGTCGGTTCAAGCTACGATGACTTTCGGGCTTTTCCTTCCGGTGTGCAGGATGACATGGGTTACGCGCTGTACCATGCACAAATCGGCAATACGCCTCGAACCGTAAAGCCCTTGAAGGGATTCAAGGGCGCGGGCGTGGTGGAAATTGTCGAAAGCCACGATGGCAATGCCTTTCGCGCTATTTATACAGTCAAATTCGACAGCGCTGTTTATGTTTTGCATGCATTCCAGAAAAAATCGAAATCTGGAATCAAGACACCGCAGGTTGAGATTGATCTGGTTGAGCGCCGGTTGAAGGCGGCGGCAATGGACCATCTCGAGTCGAAGGGGACGCGGCATTGAAAGTAGATGATGACATGCAAATTCGGCACGGCACTGACAATATATTTGCCGATCTTGGATTTCCCGATCCAGAAACACATTTGCTGAAAGCCCAGCTCGTCGCAAGAATGAGCGCTGAAATCAAGGCGCGCCAGCTGACCCAGTCGGCTGCCGCCAAACTGACAGGCGTCAGCCAACCTGACATGTCCCGGCTGTTGCGCGGGCGTTTCCGCGATGTTTCGGTTGAGCGGATTATGACCATGCTGACGCGGCTTGGCTGCGCCATCGACATTCACGTCCGCTCAACCCATCAGGCTGGCGCGGGTGACGCTATACAGTTGCGCCCCGTTGCTGCCTGACGCGCGCGCACTTCAATCCGCC
This sequence comes from Hyphomicrobiales bacterium, assembly GCA_031367295.1. GTDB lineage: Bacteria > Pseudomonadota > Alphaproteobacteria > Rhizobiales > Beijerinckiaceae > JANLPP01. The sequence continues at coordinate 14,758 of JANLPP010000337.1, forward strand.
AGTACGCCCTCCAGCGCATAGTGCCGCACCGTATTGCGGTTGGCGATCAGCGTCTCGATCGTCGGCTCGCCCTTCATGGCGCGCGAGATGGCGAGTTTTGTCGCCTCGTAATTGGTGCGGTAGAGGTCGCGCTTGTCGAGATTGGGATCGGTGGCGCAGCGCGGGTCGAGCCAGACCATGATGATCATGCAGAGGTCATCGAGCCCTGCCTTCGGCAGCACGCCCTCGATCACGCAATCGATAATCGCGTCGCCGGTCGCCGCCTGCACGATGCCGCCGAGCAGTTCAACAAACTCCGCCGATTGCACCGTCATCTTGGTGGTCATCATGGTGGCGGGGCGGACCTGCTGGTTGAGGTCGCGGATGACGAACATGCGCGGATGGCCGGCGGCCTGCCCGCTCATGCCGGCGAAAGCCTGGCCGACGGGGCCGCGCACCGAGCCGATCATCACCTCCGGCATGGCGTCTGTCGCCTGCCCCTCGGCGGCCAGCACAGTAGCCTCGCCCGTGCGCAGCCAGATATCGGTCATTTCCCTGCTCCTGTACAAATGAATTGGCAGGCAGTTAGCATCCTCATGGCGCGCAGGTCGAGCGCCCCCTTGCGCCCTCCCCGCCCATGGCGATAGATGCGCGCCAAATCCTCCACACGAGACCCCTATGCCCGCCACCAAAAAAGACATCAAGCGCGTCGTTCTCGCCTATTCGGGCGGGCTCGACACGTCGATCATCCTGAAATGGCTGCAAACCGAATATGGCTGCGAGGTGGTGACATTTACCGCCGACCTTGGCCAGGGCGAGGAGCTGGAGCCGGCGCGCAAGAAGGCGCTGCTGATGGGGATCAAGCCGGAGCATATTTTTGTGGAAGACCTGCGTGAGGAATTCGTGCGGGACTATGTGTTCCCGATGTTCCGCGCCAATGCGCAATATGAGGGACTGTACCTGCTCGGCACCTCCATAGCGCGCCCGCTGATTGCCAAAAAGCAGATCGAGATTGCCCGCGCGGTGGGAGCGGACGCGGTGGCCCATGGCGCGACCGGCAAGGGCAATGACCAGGTGCGGTTTGAGCTGTCCTATTACGCGCTTGAACCCGACATCAAGGTCATCGCGCCGTGGCGCGAATGGGCGCTGACCTCGCGCACCTCGCTGCTCGAATTCGCCGAGAAAAACCAGATACCGATTGCCAAAGACAAACGCGGCGAGGCGCCGTTCTCGGTCGATGCCAACCTGCTGCACGCCTCCAGCGAGGGCAAGGTGCTGGAAGACCCGGCGCTGGAGACGCCCGATTACGTCTATTCGCGCACCATTGACCCGCAAGATGCGCCCGACAAGCCGACCTATATCACGGTCGATTTTGAGCGCGGCGACGCCTGCGCGGTGGACGGCGTCAAAATGTCGCCGGCCACGCTGCTGACACGCCTCAACGAGCTTGGCCGCGCCAACGGCATTGGCCGTCTTGATCTTGTCGAGAACCGCTTTGTCGGCATGAAATCGCGCGGCATGTATGAGACGCCGGGCGGCACGATTCTGTATTTCGCGCACAGGGGCATTGAGTCGATCACGCTCGACCGCGGCGCTGCGCATCTGAAAGACGAGCTGATGCCGAAATACGCCGAGCTGATCTATAACGGCTTTTGGTTCTCGCCCGAGCGCGAAATGCTGCAAGCATTGATCGACAAGTCGCAGACGCATGTGACGGGGCGCGTGCGGCTGAAGCTGTACAAGGGCAACGCCAATGTGGTGGGCCGCGAAAGCCCGTATTCGCTCTACGATCAAGACCTCGTGACTTTCGAAGAGGGCGCGGTGGCCTATGATCACCGCGACGCGGCGGGCTTTATCAAACTCAACGCGCTGCGGCTGCGCACGCTGGCCAAGCGCGACCGGAAGATGCAGCGGTGATGCTGGGGCATGGCCTGCGGGTGCCTTTGTTTGACATTGGACTGCGATCCCTGTGTCATTGAACTGGAATGGGGCCGCCCGCCAACCCGGCGCGGGTCGGCCCGCCGGAGCAAGGCATGCGCCGCATCTTGCAAATAGCGATCACCAGCGGCCTTGCTCTTGGCGCAGGCACGGGCCTCGTCGCGTATCTGACATTGCGTCCGGTTGTGCTGCGCGTCGCTGTAGCGACAGGCGGCGAAGATCACGGCGTAATACTTGCGGCGGCGCAAGCGATGCTGCGCGAACGCGCCCCCGTGCGCTTCCGGCTGGTGCTGGTCGAGAATCCAGCTGCCAGCGCGGCGAGGCTTGAGGCGAATGACGCCGACTTTGCCGTGGTGCGCAGCGACATAGCCATGCCCTCGAGCGCTGCGACAGCGGTGATCCTGCACCGCGACAGCATTGTGCTCATGACGCCGCCGGATTTGAAAATCGAGAAAATTCTCGATCTCAAGGGCAAGACTGTTGCCTGGCTGCGCAGCGATATCGGCGCACGGTCAGATACCGCCAACGAGCGGCTGCTGGAATCGATTCTGCTTCAATATGATATGCCGACGGCGAGCGTGAAGCGCCTCAGCGCCGCCGCCGCCGATGTTGTGGACCTGTTCAAGGACAAGCGCGCCGACGCCATTCTGGCGGTTGGCGCGGCGAGCGCAGGCCAGCTGCCGGACGCCGTCGCCGCCGCCGCGCGCAACGGGGAGGCCGAACTGAAATTCATAGCGATCCCGGAAGCCGAGGCGATCGCACAGCGCGCCGCCGCGTTTGAGGCTATCAAGATTTTGCGCGGCGCTTTCGGCGGCGCGCCACCGCGCCCTTCGCATTCTTTCGACACGCTCAGCGTGTCAACACGGCTGGTGGCGCGCAACGACGTGCCCAATGCGCAGGTCGCGGATGTCACCCGCTTTTTTTTCACCAAGCGTGGCCTTATTGCGGAGCGCGCGCCACTGGCCAGCCGCATCGAAGCGCCTTCGACTGACAAGGACACCGCGCTGCCGGTGCATCCGGGCGCGGCCGCCTATCTCGATAATGACGAGGACACATTCTTCGACCGCTACAGCGACGTGTTCTACATTAGCGCCATGCTGCTGAGCGTAGCAGGCTCAGGGCTGGCGGCGCTTGCCAGCCGCATCACGTCAAACAAGCGCGCCCGCATCGAAGATTCAATTGAGCGGCTGCTGGAGATATTGAAAGCGGCGCGCAGCGCCGTGACACTGACGGCGCTGGACGGGCTTGAGGATGAGGCGGACGGCATTTTGCACAGCGCGCTGGCTTCCGTGCCCGGCGCGGCGGATTCCGGCCGACTCAGCGCCATGACGCTTGCACTTGACCAGGCGCGGCTGGCCATTGCCGAACGGCGCAAGGCGCTGCGCCCGGCGTCGCTGGCACTGGCGCCGCCCGCTTATGTTGAAGCGATGAAAACGGACGGCATGGGGCTGCCGGCTTGAGCGCGCCGGACGCCGCCGCTATGGCACAGCAAAAAGGCCACTTGCGGATGGCGGCGCCTGCGATCCGCAAAACGATTCCGGCTGCGGCGCTCGGCGGGAGATGACTTGTGGTCCGCGTCAGCGCATTTGACATGGATTCGTCGGGCGAGCCTGGAGGCCGTGATCCGCGAGATGTACCGGACCAAGCTCTTCCCGGCTCACTTTTTTAAGCCATCAGCCTACGTGACGCAAGCCACTATGCTTTGGCGTCGTTCACCTCTAATACCTCCTGGCTTCAATTATTCCTATAAGGAATCGTGCTGTGAGCCCTTCCTGACCAAGCCCGTCGGAGCAGCTGGCGGGATTGTCCACGATACTCTTCGGAAAAGCTATTCCCGACCAATTTACGTGCCGCAAGCCACTAGACCTTGGCGTCGCTTGCCGCTTCCAGCTCTGGCACGCGCTCTTGTTCGGCGCGGCGCGCTTCACGTGCGTCCTTGAAAGGCTTCATTTCTTCGCGAAATTTTTCCAGCCACACAATTTTCTCGGCAAAGCTGCGCTGTGCCAAGTTCTTGCGGCCTTCCGCTTTGCGCGCAAGGATATCGCTAATGTCAGGATAGATGCGTGTCATCGGCCATCTTTGTTGAATTCAAAGCTTGATGTCAGTGACTGTTCCTGAGCGCAGGACAAACGCGCGCCATTTTTCAACCAAACCGTGACGCTTGATTACATCACGGAGCCGTTCAGGATCAACCGCCTTTTCCGCGAGAAACTGATTGATTCTCACTATGTCCTTTGGCCGCCCAACAGATAGCCCTGCCGCGACAAGATGTTCGGGCCGCAAGACACGTATCCTGACAGGGGCTGTGCCGAACTCTGGCGCAACTTCAAGTATTTGCGCGCCAGCAAGCGCTTCTTCGTCCAAGGCGGTGGCGACCGGCAGAAACTGCACAGGCCACCCGCAAACTACAATTCCTTCTTTCTCAAACCGGTCAAATCCCCTTGCCGCAAGATACTGGGTAATCGGTGTCAGCGTCACTAGGCCCGAGGTCGGCGTGCTTAACATTCCTCCAAAGGAAACAAGCACATCCACATCTTCCGTGCTGGCCGGCTCGAGATAATTATAGGCCGCCACCGCGCCGCACAGCGCATAGCGGCCTATAACACCAGCCGCCTCCATCTCATTGATTACAACAAGCGCGTCCCGTATTCCCAAACTTCACCTCTCACGCATCCACATGCTTGAACACCAGCGTCGCATTGGTGCCGCCAAAGCCGAAAGAATTCGACAGCACGGCCTTCAAAGTCACATTGTCGCGCCGCGCCCGCACAATCGGCATGTCGGCGAAGGCCGGGTCGATCTCCTCGATATGCGCGCTTTCGCAAATAAAACCGTTCTGCATCATCAGCAGCGAATAGATCGCCTCCTGCACGCCGGTCGCGCCAAGCGAATGGCCGGTGAGCGATTTGGTCGCCGAAATCGGCGGGCATTTCTCGCCGTTGCCGAACACCTCGCGGATCGCCTCAATCTCTTTCTGGTCGCCGACCGGCGTCGAGGTGGCGTGCGGGTTGATGTAGTCGATGGGAACCTTCACATGCTCAAGCGCCATGCGCATGCAGCGCATTGCGCCCTCGCCCGAGGGCGCGACCATGTCATAGCCGTCGGAGGTCGCGCCGTAGCCAACAAGCTCGGCGTAAATTTTGGCCCCCCGCGCGCGCGCGTGGCCCAGCTCTTCCAGGACAAGCACGCCGGCCCCGCCCGCAATGACAAAACCGTCACGGTTCTTGTCATAGGCTCTTGAGGCGCGGGCCGGCGTGTCGTTATACGAGGAGGACATTGCGCCCATCGCGTCAAACAGTACCGACATGGTCCAGTCGAGTTCTTCGCAGCCGCCGGCGAACATCACATCCTGCTTGCCGTACTGGATCATCTCATAAGCATTGCCGATGCAATGGTTGGACGTGGCGCAGGCCGACGAGATGGAATAATTGACGCCCTTGATCTTGAACCAGGTGGCGAGCGTCGCCGAGGCGGTCGATGACATGGATTTTGGCACGGCATAGGGACCGACCCGCTTGGGGCCTTTGGTGCGGGCAATATCCGCCGACTCAACCAGCGTGCGGGCCGACGGGCCGCCCGAGCCCATGATGATGCCAGTGCGCGTATTGGAAATGATGCTGGCGTCCAGCCCCGCGTCAGCAATCGCCTGATCCATGGCGACATGGTTCCAGGCTGTGCCCGCCGCATGAAAGCGCATCGCTTTGCGGTCGAGCATGCCGGACGGGTCAAGCGTCGGCGCGCCGTGCACCTGGCTGCGGAAACCCATTTGCGCGTAGACATCGGCTTTGACGATGCCGGACTTAGCCTCGCGCAGGGAGGCGAGCACCTCCTGTGTGGTATTGCCAATTGAGGAGACGATCCCCATTCCGGTGACGACAACGCGTCTCATTCTGATCTCCAGCGCAAACTTTGCCTGTCAGGATAGTCGTGTTGGCGGCGAATGGAAACCGGCAGCCCGCGCAATTCCGCTCCTGTGGCGCAATTGCCGCGCGTGCGCCACCAAACCCGCGTCACAATCCTGTCACTGCGTCCGCTCGTCCGCAATCACCTTGCCATCATTGGGCAGGCTGCCGGGCGCAACCAGCTTGATATGGCCGCGCAGCTTGGTCAGGCCCTGCAGGGTCTCGGCAATTTTCTCCGCAAGGCCACCGCTGTCACGATGCGTTTCGGCATGCAGCGTCATGACATCCTGCTCCTGCGCGCGGCTGACCACCAGGCGCAGGCGCACCAGTTCGGGGTGGCGCTTGCCCACGTCCATCACTTGCGCGGGGTGGACAAACATGCCCTTGATCTTGGTGGTCTGGTCGGCCCGGCCCATCCAGCCGCGGATGCGCGCATTTGTGCGCCCGCACGGCGAAAGCCCTGGCTGGAAGGCGCTAAGGTCCCCGGTGGCAAAACGCAGCAGCGGATAATCAGCGCTGAGCCGCGTCACCACAATTTCCCCCACCTCGCCGGCCCGGACAGGCTCGCCCGTTCCCGGCACGACGATTTCGACAATAGTGCGCTCGTTGACGATCATGCCCTCGTTCAGGCTGCGATCGGGCGCGTCAGTTTCATAGGCGACAATGCCAAGGTCGGCGCTGGCATAGGCCTGCCGCACCTTGATGCCGCGCTGCTCCAGCTCGGCGCGCAATGTCGGTGGCAGTGCCGCTCCCGAGACCAGCGCCTGCTTCACCGAACTCATGTCACGGCGCAGGTCCCGCGCCTTGTCGAGCAGGATTTTCAGATAGTCCGGCGTGCCGCAATAGGTGTCGGGCTGCAAATGCTCCACCGCTTCCAGCACCTGCTCGGCGTTGCCAGTTCCAGCCGGAATGGTCGCGCAGCCGATAGCGCGCGCGGCACAGTCCATGATGTGCCCGCCCGGCGTCAGATGGTAGGAGAAACAGTTGAGAACAATGCCGCCCTTGCGCGCGCCAGCCGCATACAGCGCCCGCGCGCCGCCCCAGTAGTCCTTGCCGGACCCTTCAGGAACAAAGATCGGGCCGGGCGACACCAGGATATGCCGCAGCGCGCCCGCGCGCGCCGCCGCCAGCCCGCCAAAGGGGCGTGCATCGCGCTGCATCGCAACCAGGTCAGATTTGCGCACGAGCGGAATCCGGGCAAGGTCCGCCGGGGCTTTCAGCGAGGCGATCTCGACATCTTTCAGCTGGTCGCGCAGCGCTACCGCCTTGTTGCGCGCAATCGACAGAAGCCCGCGCAGCTCCTTCATCTGGGCGTTGACGCGCGACAGCGGCGAACGCGTTTCGAGGCGGTCAAAATACAACATGTGCAAACTCAACTTCCCCAACCCGTTACACTTGCCATGTGCCAGCCCGGCCATGCCTCAGGCCAGCCACCGCTTGCGGCGCTTGTAGTGCTTGGCATCTTTGAACGACTTGCGCTCGGCCCCCGCCACGCCCAGATAAAATTCCTTCACATCGGCATTGTCGCGCAAAGACTGCGCGGTCCCGTCAAGCACGATGCGGCCATTCTCCAGGATATAACCATAGGCTGCGTTGCGTAAGGCAATATTTGAATTTTGTTCCGCCAATAAAAACGACACGCGCTCTTTCTGGTTCAGATCGCGCACAATCGCAAAGATTTCCTCAACAACCTGCGGCGCGAGGCCCATGGAAGGCTCGTCGAGCAAAATCATTTTGGGTTTTGACATCATGGCGCGCCCGATGGCGCACATCTGCTGCTCGCCGCCGGAGGTGTAGCCCGCCTGCGCGGCGCGGCGCTGTTTCAGGCGCGGGAAATAGGCATAGATGCGTTCAAGATCATGCGCGATGGCGGCGCGCCCGTCGCGGCGCGTGAAGGCACCGGTCATGAGATTCTCTTCAATCGACAGATGGCCGAAACAATGGCGGCCCTCCATCACCTGAATGCAGCCGCGCCTGACGAGATCATTGGGCGACAGGCGGTCGATCCGCTCGTCCTTGAAGGTGATCGAGCCTTTCGTCACCTCGCCGCGCTCGGCCCGCAGCAGGTTTGAAATGGCTTTGAGCGTTGTGGTCTTGCCCGCACCATTGGCGCCCAGCAGGGCGACAATGCCGCCCTCCGGCACGCTCAGCGATATGCCCTTCAGCACAAGTATGACGCGGTCATAAATGACCTCGACATTATTGAGCGCGAGAGCCACCGCCGCAGCGGGCGCGCCAGGGGCGGGCACCGGACTCACGGCTTGTCGCAGGCTTCCGTGCGCGCCGGCCAGCCGGTGTTTTTCTCGACATATTCCCTGGCGGCGGCATCAAGCAGCGGCTGTACCTTGTCCGACAGCGGCCCTATCATCTCGGAAGCCTTGACATAAGCGGTTCCGTCCCAGGCCTGCACATAGGTCGCGCCGTGGCCATTGTGGTCGGTGCAGCTCAGTTTTATGGGGGCGGTGAAACCCTCAAAGCCCATCTCCTTCAGGCGGGCTGCATCAACATCAAGGCTTTCAAGCCCGCGCCGCATGTCCTCGCCGGAAATCACCTTCCTGCCCGAGAGCTTCTGCGCATTGCGGATAGCCTCGGCGATCAAAATGCCATTGTAGACGCCGTGATTGTAGAGGCCCTGGCCCACCTTGTCCCTGGAGGCGACCTGGCTCTTGCCCTTGTCGACAACATGCTTGATCACATCGGCCAGCGCCGGAAAATTCGCGCCGTTGGCGTGCCAGTTCAGCGTCTTGAAACCCTTGGCTCCCTCGCCAGCTCCCTTTGCGTCATCCTCCGCCGCCCACCAGATGGAAATGAACTTGTCCATCGCAAAGCCGGTCTTCACCGCTTCCTTGACCGCTGTCGGGTTCATCGCGCCCCAGCCGTACATCACCATGTAATCGGGCTTGTCACGCCGCACGTTGAGCCAGTGCGACGACTGGTTCTGCATGTCAGCGCCGGCCACCGGATACAGTTTCAGGTCAAAGCCATATTCTGTGGCGAGAGCCTGAAACAGCGGGATGGGCTCCTTGCCATAGCCCGCGTCAAGATAGAGATAGCCGATCTTTCTGCCCTTGAGCTTGTCCAGGCCGCCTTCCTGCGCGGCAATATATTTGACGATTTCCGACAGGCCGTCCCAGTATGTGGCAGGCGGGTTAAACACCCAGGGAAACACCGCGCCGCGCGCCGACGCCGACAGGCCATAAGCCATCGAAAGGATCGGAATTTTGTCTACAGAGGCTTTGGGAATCAGCGACAAAGTGATGCCGGTTGACCATGGCACGACGACCACCGGGTTCCTGCCCTTGACGGACTCATAACACTCGACGCCTTTTTTCACGTCATAGCCGGTTTCGCATTCCTCGATCACCAGTTTGGCACCGCCAATGCCGCCATCGCGCTCGTTGAGCATGGCAAGATAGTCATGCATGCCGTCGGCGATGTGGGTTCCCGATCCGGCATAGGCGCCAGTGCGGTAGGTGAAGAGAGGGACATAGATCGAATCCTCCGCCTGCGCGGACGCAAGACCTGGCAGGGCGAGCGCGCTGGACAGCAGCAGCGCGGCGGTGAGATTGCGGAAATTCATGTAATCCTCCCTCGTGTTTGATTGCGCCACCCTCAATACGGGAAGGGCCAGACGCGCAGTTTTTGTTTGACGATCTGCCAGAGGCGGGCAAGGCCGTGCGGCTCGACGATCAGAAAGAAGATGATCAAAGCGCCTGTCACCATAAAGGTCAAATGCTCAATGGTGGCGGAGCTTATTTTCAGGCCGATGGCAGGCAGGACGACCCGCAGCGCCGTCGGCAATATCTGGATCAGCGCCGCGCCCATAAATGCGCCGAGCAGGCTGCCAAGCCCGCCGATGATGACCATGAACAGCACGATGAAAGACTGGTCGATGGTAAAAGCCGAGGCTTCCGCCGCGTTGAGCCAGAGAAACACCATCATCGCGCCGGCAACCCCGGCATAAAACGACGACACCGCAAAAGCCAGCAGCTTGGCGGGCAGCAGGCGGATACCCATCAGCTCGGCCGCGATGTCCATATCCCGCACCGCCATCCACATGCGGCCGATGCGGCCGTGCACAAGGTTCGACGCGAGCCAGGTCATGGCTACGACAATTGACAGCGCCACGAGATAGCGCGTCTGGGCGCTGGCGCGCGGGCCGGTGATGGCGAGGCCGAACAGCAGGCGCTCGGGCACTTCAATCGCGCCGGAGATATTGTCATTGTAGAGCCACTTGACCCGGATAAAACACCATTCGAGGAAAAACTGCGCCGCCAGCGTCGCCACTGCGAGGTAAAAGCCCTTGATGCGCAGGCTGGGCAGGCCAAACAGCACGCCGATTGCGCAGGAGAAGACACCGGAGGCGACGATCCAGATGATGATGTTGACCTGCGGGAAAAGCGTCGTGAGCTTGTAGCAGGCGTAAGCCCCGACGCCCATGAACGCGCCGGTGCCAAGCGACAGCAACCCGCTGTAGCCGGTGAGAATATTGAGGCCGATGGCGGCGAGCGCATAGACGAGGAAGGGGATCATCACCGAGGAGAGGAAAAACTGTCCGCCGAACAGGGGGATGAGCACGAACGCGGTGAACAGAATGATGGTCAGCCCGATGCGGTCCTCCCGGATCGGAAAGATCGCCTGGTCAGCGGCGTAGCTGGTTTTGAACTGGCCTGACTCCCGGTAGAACACGAATGACCCTTCTCAAATCCGCTCGATAATCTTTTCGCCGAACAACCCCTGCGGCCTGAACAGCAAAAACGCCAGCGCGATAAAATAGGCCAGCCAGCCCTCGATGCCGCCACCCACCAGCGGCCCCCAGTAAAACTCGCCGAGCTTTTCGCCGATGCCGATGATCAACCCGCCGATAATGGCACCTGGCACGGAGGTGAAGCCGCCGAGGATGAGCACCGGCAGCGCCTTCAGCGCCACGATCCTGAGCGCAAACGAAACATCCGAGCGCGCGCCCCACATGATGCCGGTAGCCAGCGCCACGATGCCCGCCGTGAACCACACCACGACCCAGATCTGGTTCAGCGAAATACCGACCGACAGCGCCGCCTGATGATCGTCCGCCACCGCCCGCAGCGCCCG
>JANLPP010000342.1:0-13738 GCA_031367295.1 Hyphomicrobiales bacterium
CGCCCTGGTCGCCGGTGGTCATCCAGTCGCCAATGAATTTTGCGCGCGTGGCCGCAGGATTGTTCCAGTAGCCCAGAAACATCACCGGATCGGGCCGCCTGACGGCAATCTGGCCGACCTCACCGGGCGCGCAAACACTGCCGTCGGCACGGATGATGGCGACCGCGTGTCCCGGCACAGCCTTGCCGATAGCGCCGGGTTTTGAAACACCAATGGCGGCGCAGGACGACAGGACGAGATTGCATTCGCTCTGGCCATAAAACTCGTTGATGGTCAGGCCAAGCTGCTCGCGGCCCCAGGCGAGGGTGCCCGCGCCAAGCGCCTCGCCGCCAGAGGCCAGGGTGCGCAGACTGAGCCGCCCGCGCAAACCTGCGGGCACGGCGGCGCGCAGCATGCGCAGGGCGGTTGGCGGGATAAAGGCATTGCGCACCTGCAGGCGCCGCATCAGGTCCAGCGCCGCGTCCGGATCAAATTTCTCGAATTTTCGCGCCACGACGGGCACGCCGAAATACAGCGCAGGCAGCAAAATGTTCAGCAGGCCACCGGCCCAGGCCCAGTCGGCAGGGGTCCACAGGCAGTCGCCGGGCTGCGGCAGAAACTCGTGGCTCAGCTGCACGCAGGGCAGGTGGCCGAGCAGCACCCGGTGCGCATGCAGCGCGCCCTTGGCCGGGCCGGTAGTGCCGGAGGTGTAGATGATCAGGGCGGGATCGTCCGCTCGTGTGTCATGCGGGCGGAAGTCGGCGCTCTCCCGCTCAAGCGCGCTGTGAAAATCCAGCGCGCCGGAGCTTGCGTCCGCGCCGTCGGTGGAAAAAATGCAGTGCAGCGCGGGCGTCCGCACGCGGATGCCCGCAAGCCTGGCTGCGCCCGCAGCATTGGTGATGATAGCCTTGGCGCCCGCGTCGTTGAGTCGGTATTCCAGCGCGTCAGGCCCGAACAGGCTGGCCAGCGGCAGCGCCACCGCGCCAAGCTTGCAGGTGGCGATATGCGCCATGGCGAGTTCGGCCATCTGCGGCAGCAGGATTGCGACCCGGTCACCAGCAACGATACCGTGGCGCGCCAGCGCGTTGGCAAGCTGGTTTGAGCGCTGCCGCAGCACGCCATACGGGGTGACCGCGACAGTGCCGTCGGCTTGCGCCGTGAGGATGGCGGGCCGCTGCGGCTCGTGCGCCGCCCACACGTCGCAGCAGGCCACGCCGATGTTGAAGCGCTCCGGAATCTGCCAGCGGAAATCGCGGACGAGCGTGGCATAGTCGCGGCTGTCAGGGAACATCGGCGCGCTGCTAATCCTCCAGCCGCCGTGCCTCGTCCGGCAGCATGATCGGTATGCCGCCACGGATCGGATAGGCCAGCCGGGCTGCCCGCGACACCAGCTCCTGGGCCGCCGCGTCATAGTGCAGTGTGGTGCGCGTCAGCGGGCAGACCAGCAGTTCGAGCAGGCGCGGGTTGACTTTTACAACCTCGCCCTGCATCGGCACAGTGCCATCAGCCTGCGCCGCGCCCTCGCCGCTCATTGCAGCGTTGCGCCTTCCACACCGCCGCGCGCCAGCTCCATTTCGGTGATCGCAATCAGCACATCGGCCCGGGTTTTGAGATCGCCGGCCTCAAGCAGGGCCTGCTTTTCCTTCGGGCCAAACGGCGACATGATCGACAGGGCGTTGACCAGCGCCTCGTTCGGGGCCTGGTGGATGCTCTTCCAGTCCACTTCCTGATTGGTGGATTTGGCGAAGAGTTTCAGCGCCGCGAGCACGGCCTTGCGGTCAACCGCTTCCTCGCCGACTCGCGGCGTGAAGTCGCTGAGGAAAGGTTCGTAATCTACCAGGCATTGGCGGTATTGCGTCATCGCCAGCACTTCCTGCTTGATGCGGAAGCGGGTGACGCCGGTCAGCACAACCAGAATGCGGCCATCACCGGACTCGGCAAACTGCGTGATACGGCCAAGGCAGCCGACAGCGCAAAGCGGCGGGGCTTTTGCGCTGTTGTTTGCCTCGGGCAAAGGCTGGATCATGCCGATCAGCCGGTGGCCGCGCAGCGCGTCGTCGAACATCGCAAGGTAGCGCGGCTCGAACAGGTTCAGCGGCATTTCCCCGCGCGGCAACAACAATGCGCCCGCCAGCGGAAACACCGGGATTGTCGCAGGCAGTTCGTCCGGGCCCGAATAGGTCTTGTTCATGCTCATGTTCGAATGCCTCCAGAGGACCAGCCTATCAGGAATACAGCAGCGCGGACAATCTGCGGCGTGCATAGAGTGACGCAGGGTCCATCACGCCCCAGGCCTCGAACAGCTGAAGCAGCTGCTTGCGTGCGGCGTCATCGTTCCAGCCGCGCTCCCGGCGGAAAATTTCGAGCAGGTGATCGGCCGCTTCCTCGCGCCTGCCTGCGCCATTCAGGGCGACGGCCAGATCAAAGCGCGCCTGATGGTCGCCTGGCGCGGCGGCGACGCCGGCCTCAAGCGTGCCCAGATCCCCCAGCGAACCCGCCTTCTGTGCAAGCCCGAGCGCGGTGCGCGCGGCGGCGATCGCAGGCTCGTTCTCCTTGCCTTTCGGCGTTGCCGCCAGCACGTCCTGCGCCAGTTCGAGCGCGCCTGCATCGACATAAATCCTGGCCAGCCCGCTGATGGCTTTGATGTTGGCGTCGTCCTGCGCCAGCACACTGGCATAATAGTCGGCCGCCGCCCCGGTGTCCCCGGCAGCCAGCGCCGCCTCGGCTTCCGCCAGCGCCTCGGTCACGGCGTCGCCCAGCGGTCCGACCAGGCGCTCGACAAAGCCCTTGACCTGGGTTTCGGGCAGATTGCCCATAAAACCATCGACCGGCTGGCCGCGCTGAAAGGCGAAGACTGCGGGAAGCGACTGCACGCCGAGCTGGCTGGCAATTTCCGGATGGGCCTCGATGTTCATCTTGACCAGCTTGACCTTGCCGCCCGCCTCCTTGACGACTTTTTCGAGGACGGGAGTCAATTGCCTGCACTGGCTGTTCGACGGGGACCAGAAATCCACCAGCACCGGCTGGCGCGCCGATTCGGCGATGACATCCTGCCGGAAGGCGGCGGTGGTTGTGTCTTTGATGAAACCAGCGCCCGCATTGGCGCCGATGGTCTGAGGCTCGCTTGCCATTGAAAAATCACCCTTTGGTCCGGCCGCGCGCTGGCGGCCAACGCAGCCTGCTACATGGTATGGCCCCGGGAAAATGACAATCCCCGGACTGCGCCAATCCTCAACCGGGTTGCGCGAAGGCAACAATCGCCGGGTCATGGCCGGTCGCCTTGAGAAAGGTCACAAGATCGGCGCTGGCAAGGCCGGTGGTACGGGTGTTGACGAGCGGATGGAAATTCAGCCGCTCCTGCGCCATCATGGATTTTTCCAGCACGACAGTGACACGCTGCGCCGTGTCATTGATCGCGCCAAACGGCGTCACCGAGCCGGGCGCGACACCCCAGACCTCCATCAGAAGTTCCGCCTGCCCGAATGAGACGCGGCCCTGCGCGCCAATCCGCTCATGCACCCGCTTCAGATCGACAAGCGCATGCTCTTCCAGCACCAGCAGGTACAGGCGGCTTTTCTTGTCCTTGACGAACAGGTTCTTCGTGTGCTCGCCGGGAATTTGCCCGCGAAGTTTCTGGCTGTCCTCCACCGTAAACAGCGGCGGATGCTCAACCGTGTTCGTCGTGAAGCCGAGCAGATCGAGATAGGCAAGCAGCTGGTCGGGCGTGGCGGGCATGAGTCTCGGCAGGCAAGGGGATCGGTGTCATTCCATTGGCTGATTTTGCCCCAGGCTGGCAAGCCCTGCATCCGGCATCCGGCAATCGCGCGCGGCTTGACGCAGGAGCGGGCCGCAACGTGCGCTTTGGCACTGACAGCCACGCGCATCTCTGTCACGCGCTGATGCAGGATGTGTTTTTCCAGCGTTTGCACAGCATGGAGGTGCTTATGGGCGACCCTGCCTCGGACGGTCTCACTCCCACCCCGGTTTTCGGTCTGCAATACAAGATTGATCCCGCGCTCGCGCCGATGCTGGCGCAACCGGTCCAGCCCGGCGCCTACAACCGCTACAGGGTGTTCGACGGCAAACTGACGCTCGACCCGGCGCTGATGGCCTCGTTCGCCGAAACCATGGCGCGGCTGAATTCAATTACCGCGACCAATGATTTCCTGCGTCCGAACTGGCAGCTGTTCGGGCCGGACCTTGCGGGTTTTCTCAAGTTGCCGCCGCCAAACCTGCTGGCATTGCCGGTGCCGCCGCCGTCGCCCGGCTACACCCCGGGCAAGGGGCCGGAGCTGGCGCGCGCCGCCGAACTGTCGGATTTGATGGACGCGATCTGGAAAGTGCCGCAGGTGCAGGGCATTGCGGGACGGGCGCGGGACGAGGGCATGCGCCAACTGGGCGTGTTCGAGCGCGAATGGAACAAGTCAGGCGTCTACAGCAAAATTGCGATGATCAGCGTCAGCGGCGTTGTGGCCGCAGGCATAGTCGGGCCATTGCTTTATGCCAAGCCGACGCGCGACCTCGCGCTTGGCTTTGTCAACGGCAAGGACATTCCGATCCCCAAGCTTGACGGCTTCAAGATCAAGCTGCTGGTGCCGGATGAAAAAGCCGGGAAAGGCTGGGGCGGCGGTGCCACCGTGCCGCTGCCCTATGGCGGATCGGTCAGCGGCAGCGGACAGGCCAGCGCTGGCGGCGCGGATCTGAGGCTGGTCGTCAGCTGGGATTTGATGCAGGTGCTGCCAAAATCCCTGCGGCCCTAGCGCGCCGCCCATGGCCCGCGCAGCCGCGCCGCGATCAGCATCAGGCACGCCTCAATCGCGCGTGCCATGGCGCGCAATCCGGCCCGCCGGGTTATGGCGCGCGACAGGGGCTGTTGCCCGTTGCCGGGGCGCGGCAGATGGATGAAACCCACGAGCTGCCCGCGCGCGCCCGTGCGCCGCGAATGCAGCAGTGACAGATAGAGCGTCTGGTTGCAGACATAATCGCCCGCGCTGCGTGAGACTCTTGCCGCAACGCCGCAGTGTCCCACAACCCGCGCAAGGCTTGCGGCATGCAGGCTCGCCCTCAGCACGGCGGGGCCGCTTTTGTCCACGAGCGGCGTGGCGCTGTGCCGGCCGGCCGCGTCCGCATGGCGCAGGGTGAGCCGGTTGACCGCGCGTGCTTCCGGCGTCACACATTTGCGGCTGGCGGCAAGGCCCAGGTGCAGCACAGCGCGCGGGCTATGCCGGCTCTGCAGCCCGGCCAGCTGCGCCGCCATCGCATCAAACACCACCGGCAGTTTTGCGCACACCAGCCGCACGCCCAGCCGCTGGAGACGCCGCGTAGCACGCTGCGCGGCGAGCGCGGCAACCGCCCCGGACGGATTGGTGCGCGCGCCGGGAAAGCTGCCAAAACTGGTGAGAAGGATGGCTGGTGGAGTCATAGCTATGGTTGACGTGCAGTGCACTGGAGCGCCGGCCTCTGGCCGGCCCGCAGCGGTGGCAAAGACAGAATGTGCGCGTGTTGCGGCTGTTGCGCAAGAGTCGGCACGATTCGGGCGTTCCAGGCAACTGAAAAAGCCGGTCAGAGGCCGGCCGTCCAAGGCTGAATGCTGGATGAACGGGCCGCTCAGCCTGCGTTCAGGCAGCACCCCGTAACACTTCCCCGTCACGACCCAAGCCGCACCGGCTCCCGCGTGATGGAGATGACTCACATGTTCCGCAAGCTTGTCCTCGCTGCAAGCGCCGCCGCTGCCCTTGGCGTCTCAGCGATTGCTTTCTCAGCGCCGTCAGAAGCCCGCGACTGGGACCAGAACGGCTCGGTCTATGATCAGCGCTACGATGGCCAGCAGCACGGGCATGGGTACGGCTACGGCGGCGAGCACCGGCGCTGGGGCAATGATGACTATGGCTACCGCCGCCCGCATCATGGCTGGGGCTGGGGCTGGAATCGCCCGCGCCCGCACTTCGCCTTTGGCTACAACCCCGGCTGGGAGCAGCCGCGCCCCTATTGGGCACCCCGCCACCGCTGGTTCAACGATGAAGACCGCGAATGGTGATCTGACTGCCTGCGACCGCCGGGGCGTCATGCGCGCCCCGGCGTCCTGCACCAGCAGCCCAGGATCACGACCCGTATGCCAAGGCTTCGTCCTCGCGAGCACAGCCAAGCAATCGCCAGAGCTTTTCAGGGTGCCTCAAACAGGCAGAGCTAGGCTCTGGAGGTTCCAGCTTGATCCAAAGGCATAGAGCCTTGGCCGCGCATGACACGGCCATCCATGCGGCAGGGCTGCTGTGTAGCGGCCCGGATTTGCAGCGACGGCGTGGCGCGGATGGCCAGAACAATCTGGCCAGGATAGCGAGGGCCGTATTAATTTTCGCGCCTGTGCGTCGTCTCAAAGCCACGCCGGATTCAAAACCGCGCGCGCCACGGATTGGGCCGCTTTGCTGTCGGGCGTTCTTGCGAGCCAGGCGCGGCAATCCAGCACTCCCATGCGACGCCCTGCGTCCATGCCGTCCGATCCGCGCGCTACCGAACCTTGCAGCGTCTCACTCGGCTCCAAAACCCGGCGAGGGGCGCGTGATGCTGAATGTGGGCGAGCCGGCCGCGGGCATGTACATTTCGATGCAATTGCCCGGGCCGTCGGTAAACATCCAGGGATGCGTGGTCCAGGTCTGAATGGCCTTCGACTGGCCCGGCTCCAGCATGCCGTAGTCTTTGGGCTGCCCGGCAAAATCGAACCATAGGACGGCACGGGTTTCCTGGGTGCGGTTGACGAAGGTGACCGTCGTATTCAGTCCGCCATTTGCCGAGCGCATCCGCCGCTGATTCTTGCAGGACATGGAGCGACCGCCACCGCCGTTCTGCGCTACAGGGAACGGCGCAGGATCGCCCTGGCCGGGATTGCCAGGTGCGCCGGCCGCGCCAAAATTCGAGCAGTTTCGCAGGAAATTGGCGGTCGGGCTGTCAGCGTCATTCAGGCTGAGCTTTTGGGGCGCGCCGCCCGCAAGGCCATAGCTGAGCGAGCCGCCGCGCTGCATCGCGGCCCAGAGCGGGTTATCCATGCGAACGCTGACGCGGACACCGGAAAATCCCGCTTCGCTGGCCGGGACAACGGCGGTGCCCTTCAATGTCTGGCTGAAACCGCGCCCCGACACGCGCAGCTGCACTCGCGCGCCGTCGCTGGCGGAGGCGACATCAGCGCCAAATTCAACCACAGCAAGCCTGCCGCTGGAGCGTTTGCCGCAGCTCGCCGTAAACTGGACATTGTCGGTCTCGGGCACGCTGAAGGTCAGCCGGGTCTTGTCTGTGGAGGGAAAATACTTGCGGTTCTGCGCGCCCTTGCCCCTGCGCCTACGCCAAGCGCTTGGACCTGGGCTTGCCGCGGTCCGTCGCATGCCGCGCCGCCGCAGCCTCCAGCACCACGCCCACCTGCGCTGGAGTTATCACAATGCTCCAGCTGCGCAGGAAACCGACGTCGGCGCTCGCCCGGTCCGACACGTTCAAAATCCAGCTCCCCATCATCGGCTGCCCAATCATGTTGGCCAGAACGCCCGGCATGGACGAGTCATAGGTGGCGGCAAGGTCGTCCGCCGATCCGCCGAGCTGCGGATGCAGCACGGTGGTACGCCCGCCGGGCGATGCCAGCGCTACTCGCAAGTCGCCAATATAGGTATGTTTGATGTCGACCTTGACCTTGATCGCGGCAACAGTTCCCGACTGCGCAATGGCGATGGCGCTGGAAACGCCGGCGGACATGACGTCAGGGATCGAGATATTCGGGCTGGCCTCGCCGGAGGCTGTCCCGGCCGTCGGCTGCGCCGCGCCAAGGGTAAAAGCAATGACGTCTCCAGGAGCGCTGATGTCGGACAACCGCAAGCCAGAATCGCGCCCGTCCCATTCGCGCGAATGCGGCGCGGATTCCGATGAGAGCGCCGCGCCCCGGATTGCGCCAAACAGATCGTCGCCGTCGCCGCGGTTGGTGTTCAACTCAAGGTCGCTGCGCCCGTCGGCCTGTACCAGGGCGCATTGATAATGCTTGTCGGCGGTGCCCATCTGCAACTCATTGGAGCCGAGAATGTCGCAGTGGTAGACCGCGAGGCCGCTGGACGGAAGGCCTCGGTCAAGGCGGGTTCGGGTCCGGTTCTCAACCAGAAAATATTCGTTGGCCTTCGAGGTGCGGAATTTCATGACTGTGTTGTAGTCGCCCTGCCGCGCCTCCTTGACGCCCGGAACTCTGAGGTCGATTTCGGTGTCACACCAGCCTGCAAGGTCGCGCAAATAGGCGCAAACCGGCGATGGGCTAAGCCCGTTATCATTGTGATTGCCCGATCCCATCAGGCAATAGCCGCCAATGCCGGCGCTGGCCACGCTGTCGCCATCACGTTCGCCATAGTCGTACATGTCGGGAAACCGGCACAACAGATGCCCGTTCTCATGGCAGAAGGTTCCTATGCTGAGATCGGCGGGCGCGCGTCCCAGACTGGTGAGAAGATAGAGATCGGTCCGCATTTCGCCAAAACGCAGGTCAATGTGCCAGTTGTGCGGCCAAAGCTCGCCGCGGTACTGTGTCTGCCCGGCATAGAGCACGTTCAGCGCGTCAACGATGTTTGCATTCAGGGAATCGAACTGTTTGAGGTCGAGGCCGTCGGCAACGGCCAGCTTCAACGCTTCTTCGACAAGTAGATTGCTGATATAGAATTCGCGGTTGCGGCTCAGCGTGTATGGCCCCACAACCGTGTTGGTATAGTCGAGCTTGCCGCTAGACACGCGCGCGTAATAGTCGCGCGCCGAACAGACATTGCCATTGCGCGAATAATTCGAGCCGTTGAGCATCTCGTCCACATCGGCGCGCGTAACCGAGCTCGCGAGATCGCTGAAATTAACCAGAATGGTGAGGCCCCTGACGGAGCCAACCGACAGCACGCGGCCTTCCAGCAAGCCGCGGTTCGGACCTTCGGTCAGCATCCTGTCGTCGGCGCTGCGCCCGCCCGCCATTGCGGTGCGCCGCAATTTGCGCGCCTGCGCGCGTGCGGCAATTATTTCCTGCGATTCCTGCAAATGCCGCACGAGTTCCGGCGGCGGCGGCTCGGAGAGCGGTGTGCCGGTTGAGCGGAAGCTGCTGGCGGAGAGTCGGGCGTAGCAAAACAGGCCAAGCTCGCTGTCATAGACCGCGCTGAAGCCGCTGGCGTCCTCATAGCGGGCGTAATGCTCGTCGCCAAACACCTTGAGTCTGATGTCCGGGCCTTTGGCCTGGCCGAAAGTCAGGACTTCGCCAAATATAGCACTCATCGCGTCACTCCTTTTCGCGCTCTCCCGATTGTCTTATCGTGGTCTTTTGGCGTCCATGGCCGTTTCGCGGTCCCTGATTTTTTCCGCCCGCACGGCGTCGGCTTCGCGCCCGTTTGCGGTCACGCCGGCCGGAGCTGAAGAGGTCACAGACACGCCCGTTGACGCAAATCGTCCCTGAACTGTCTTCGCGTAGCAGAACAGGCCGAGCCCATCGTCATAGACGGCCGGATAGCCTTCGGCGGTATGATAGGTGGCGTAGAGCTCGGTGCCGCTGACAACAAGCTCCACGTCCGGGCCGTTTGCCTGTGCAAGCGGCACTTTTTGGCCGAACATGCCAACCATGGCGGACGCTCCCGGCAAAGACCTGATCCGGTCTAACGATTGATATAATTCAGATTATTATTATAATATAAAAACAAATTGTCAACACAAAGTATTTTATACTTATAATCAATTTGCACAACGAGTGTTTTGTACAATAATTACCCGTTCCACGAACAGCCAGCCATGGCCCGGAAGGGAAAATTGATAGCCGCCAAACGCGGCAATATTGCGCTCTGCGCAAACGACCCCAGCAATTTGACGGGGCCGTTAGCCGGAATCGGGCGGAGCGCAACAGTGGCCGCAGCGCGCCTCAGGGGCAGCGGCGCCCTTCAGCCATCAGATGGCCTGTGCCTACCCCTCCACCGCCGCAATCTCAATGCCAAACCCGGACAGCCCCACATAGGTCGTCCTGGCGGCTGATGTGCGCAGCCGGATCGACGACACCCCAAGATCGCGCAGAATCTGCGCGCCCAAACCGATTTCGCGCCATTGCTGGTTGCGCGCGTCCTCGCTGGCTGTCACCTCGCTGCCCGCTGGCGTTACCGGCACGCCCGCCGTGCCGTCGCGCAGATAGACCAGCACGCCGCGGCCCTCCTGCCTGAACCGCGTCAGCGCCTTGTGGATGACCTCGCCGCCGCCGAACACATCGGCCAGAATATTGGCGCGGTGCAGGCGCACCGGCACATTCAGCCCGTCGCCGATCTCGCCCATGACGAAGGCAAAGTGCTGCACCTGGTCGAACTTGGTGACAAAAGCGTAGCCTGTCATCTCGCCCACCGGCGTTTTGACCGGGAAAGTGGCGACGCGCTCCACCAGCTTTTCGCGCGCCTGGCGGTAGGCGATGAGATCGTCCACCGAAATGCGCTTGAGCTTGTGTTTTGCCGCAAATTCGGTGATCTGCGGCCCCGCCATCACGGTGCCGTCATCATTGGCCAGCTCGCAGATGACGCCGACCGGCGGCAGGCCCGCCAGCCTGCACAGGTCCACCGCCGCCTCGGTATGGCCCGAGCGCATCAGCACGCCGCCGTCTTTGGCGATGAGCGGAAACACATGGCCGGGGCGCACGAAATCGGCAGCGCCCATGTTGCCATTGGCCAGCGCCCGCACCGTGTTGGTGCGCTGTTCGGCCGAAATGCCGGTGGTCATGCCGTGCTTTACATCGACCGTCACCGTAAAGGCGGTGCCCAGCGGCGCATCGTTGGCGGCCACCATGGGGGCGAGATGCAGCCGACGCGCGTCGTCGCCCGTCAAAGGCGCGCAGACTATGCCGCAGCAGTTGCGGATGATGAAGGCCATTTGCTCCGGCGTCACCATTGCGGCGGCGACAACGAGGTCGCCTTCAGCCTCGCGGTCGTCGTCATCGGTGACAACAACGATTTCGCCCTTGGCGATGGCGGCAATAGCGTCGGGGACGGAGTTGGACATGGGCGGTTCCAGAAAGGGCGGATGGCTTTGCAGCGTCATGCCCTAGATAGGGCGCTAGCGCTACTGCGGCAAATCCTCGCCGCTGCGTTGACGGCGCGCCATGCCAGTGCGAGACTTTGGCCACGCACCCGCCCGGTCCGCCCATGGCCCGCATTTTTCTCTCCCATTCGAGCCAGAACAACGCGCAGGCCATCGCGCTGAACGGCTGGCTGCGGGCCGGGGGATGGGACGATGTGTTTCTTGACCTCGACCCCGAGCGCGGCATCCTGGCTGGCGAGCGCTGGGAGCGGGCGCTGAACGAGGCGGCGGCGCGCTGCGAGGCGGTGCTTTTTCTCGTCAGCCCCGACTGGCTGCAATCGCGCTGGTGCCTGAAGGAATATCACCTTGCCGGCAAGCTCAACAAGCGCATGTTCGGCCTGCTGGTTGACGGCCTGACGCCCGCCGATGTGCCGCCCGAGCTGGCGCGCGACTGGCAGCTGGTGGACCTTGCCTCGGGGGCCGATCACGCCACCTTTGCCGCCATCACGCCCGATGGCGGGCGCGAAGAGCACGTCACCTTCTCGCAAAGCGGCCTCGCGCGGCTGCGGGCCGGTCTCAACCGCGCCGGGCTGGACGCCAGATTTTTCGCCTGGCCGCCCGCGTCTGACCTCGCGCGCGCGCCGTATCGCGGCCTCAAGGCACTCGAAGCCGACGACGCCGGCATTTTCTTTGGCCGCGAGGCGCAGACCATTGCCGGGCTCGACCGGCTGCGCGGCTTGCGCGAGGCCGCTGCGCCCCGCCTGCTGGTGATTCTCGGCGCGTCAGGCGCGGGCAAATCGTCGTTCCTGCGTGCAGGCCTGCTGCCGCGCCTCGCACGCGACGACCGCAATTTTCTCAGCCTGCCGGTGATCCGGCCCGAGCGTGCCGCGCTCACCGGCGAAACCGGGCTTGTCCGCGCGCTGGAGGCGGCCTTTGCCGCCAACAAGCTCAGCGTGACGCGGGCAGCCTTGCGCGAAGCCGCCGAAGCGGGCGCGGAAAAAGTCGCCCCGCTGCTGGAGCGCCTCGCCAGCGCCGCCAGCGTCGAGGACTTGCCCGGCGCAGCCCCGTCAAAGCCGCCGGCGCTGGTGCTGGCGATTGACCAGGCCGAGGAGCTTTTTCTCACCGAAGGCGCAGGCGAGGCGCAGGCGTTGCTGACGCTCGTCACCGAACTGGCGCAGGCGCAAAGCTTCACGCTCATCGTGCTGTTCACCATCCGCTCGGATCAATATGAGCGGCTGCAAACCGCGCCGCAATTTGCGCAAGCGGCTGGCGAGCTGGCCGACACCACCTTCAGCCTGCCGCCGATGCCGCGCGGCGCTTATGAGAGCGTCATTGAAGGCCCGGCCCGCCGCCTCCCCGACGCGCGCAAACTGGTGATTGAGCCGGCCCTGACACAGGCGCTGCTCGCCGATATCGAATCGGGCGGCGCCAAAGACGCGCTGCCGCTGCTCGCCTTCACGCTGGAGCGGCTCTATGCCGATTATGGCGGCGACGGCAATCTGACGCTGGCCGAATATGGGCAGAGCGGCGGCGTGCAAGGCTCCATCGCGGCGGCGGTGGCGCGCGCCATGCAGGCGGCGGATGCTGACCCGCGCCTGCCGCGCGACCCCGCCGCCCGCACCGCCCTGCTGCGCCGGGCGCTGATCCCGTGGCTGGCGGGCATCGACCCGCAAACCGGCGCGCCGCGCCGCAATGTGGTGCGGCTCAGCGATATTCCGGAGGAGGCGCGGCCATTGGTGGAGCACCTCGTCAACGCCCGCCTGCTGGCGGCGGACGAGGCGCGCGAGGCGGACGGCCTGCGCAGCTTTGCCACAGTGGAACCCGCGCATGAGGCCCTGCTGCGCCAGTGAGGCCTGCTGGAAGGCTGGCTGAAAGAAGATTTCGCCGCGCTGACGACGCTGGAGGGCGTCAAAACCGCCGCGCGCGACTGGGAAGCGAATGCGCGGGACGAAGGCTGGCTCGCCCACGCGGCGGGGCGGCTGGAGGACGCGGAGCGGTTTGGCGGGCGCGAGGATTTGCGCGGGTTTCTGGGGGCGGGCGCGCGCGACTATCTGGCAGCGTGCGGGGTGAAGGAGCGGGCGGCGCGCGAGCATGAGCTGGATGAGGCGAAACAGCGCGAGGCAGATGCGCGGAAGATTGCAAGCCGCACACGGATGGGGCTGGCAGTGGCCAGCCTGTTGGCGGTTTTGGCGGGCGGCGCGGCCTGGTACGGCTTTGACCGGGCGGGCGAGGCGGTGCGGCAGGCGGGCGAGGCGACACGGCAGGCCGGGATTGCGCGCGAGCGCGGCGATGAGGCGGTGAAGCAGGAGGGGATTGCCAAAGGGCAGAAAGAGGAGGCGCTGAGGCAGGAAGGCATTGCCAAACAGCAGGGTGCGGAAGCCGAACGGCAGACCCGCATCGCGCGCGAGCAGACGACAGAGGCCGAGAATCAGGCTGCTGTCGCCAGGGAAAGGACCGAAGAGGCGCAGCGCCAGACTGCGGTTGCGGAGAGCGAAAAGCAGCGGGCCGAACAGGAAAAGGCGCGGGCGGAGAAAAATTTCGCCGCCGCCATTAAGGCGGTGGATGGCTTAACGTATGACATCGCGCAAGGACTGCGCAGCGTCAAAGGTATGCGTGTGGAAACCGTCAAACGGGTGTTAGACCGCGTCCGGGCCGTCATCGATGCGCTGAGTGAAACCGCACCGGAGGACCTCCATTGGAAAAGGAGCCGATCAGCAATGCTGAT
>JANLPP010000379.1:0-26108 GCA_031367295.1 Hyphomicrobiales bacterium
GCGCTACATTGAAACCCAGCTGGTCCCCACCCTCGCAAAAGGCGACATTGTCATCATGGACAATCTGAGTTCGCACAAACGCACAGCAATCCGGGCCGCCATCCGTGCAGCTGCCGCAAGGCTGCTGTTCCTGCCGCCCTACAGTCCCGACCTCAACCCTATCGAACAGGTCTTCGCCAAGCTGAAGCACCTGCTGCGCAAGGCCAGCAAGCGAACCGTCGAGGCAACATGGCAACAAATAGCCGGAATCCTCGACCAGTTCACACCCAAGGAATGTACAAACTATATCAGGAATTCGGGGTATGTATCAATCTGAAGACATCATGCTCTAGGGCGGAAAAACAAAAAAAAGTGCCCGTTCCGGCACCCCTTTTTGCGTCCAGTTTTTCAGGCCGTGCAGTCCGCACCACTCACGGGAAAGTTTTGGCCGGCGTGTAGACGCATGTGCCCGCGACACCTGCGGCCAGCTGCACGCGGGTGAGAATGCGCGGCTGCATCCAGATTGTCGATGTGAGGTTCAGGCTGGTTGTGGAACCCGTGCCGATCGTCTGGAACGGGCCTGCCATCAAAGGCATGTAGACATAGGCGGCGTCGGCCTTGATCACAGAATGTCCGGCCACGAGAAAACCGGCAGGCACAACCGTGGTTTGGTCGGCGCAGGGCAGCGCCGTTCCGCCTCTGATATAGCTCCAGTCTGTGAAAGCCTTCACCGGCTGGCCCGCAGCGGGTGTTGGCATGATCAGGCTTGACAGGGTCAGTTTTGTCGTGGAGCCGCTAAATGGCTGCATGACGCCGGTTGCCGCAGCGATAATGTCATTCATCTGGACTTGCGTGATGCTCACGGAAGCCTGCGATGTCAGATCGCTGAGGGCGCGGGCCACGGCATCGATTTTTTTGCTCGCTGAATATCCCGACGAGATCTCGCAGCAGCCCAGATACATGCCCACCATGATGGGCAGAACCATGGCAAACTCGACGGCGGCCATGCCGTCTCTTGCTGCGGGAAGTTTTTTCAGCCGTCCCGAAACCTTGCCGAGAACAGGCGCAATGAATTCAAACGCGATCATGGTCGCCTCCCTCATCAAAATGGTTCGTTGCGGAATGTGGAAACCGAAATCAGCATGCGCTTGCGTCCGCTGAAACTGACAGTGCCGGGAGCGCCCAGAAACGACGTGTAGACCGGGAAGGGATAGACCGCGCGCACCACGACAATGTCGCCGGCATTGGTCTTCTGGTAGCCAAACGTGCTGGTATCATAAATGCCGGCGGCATCTGGCGTGAAGGGTGCCACCGCCGCGAAGGACGCGGCAGAGCGCACGTCCACCGACACATCGGCGCAGGTGATGAAGGCAGGCAGTTTCGGGCAGATGGCCACACTCTTGAAAGTGGCGAGACTGGTGATCGCCGTGCCGCCTTGCGCCTGGCCGGTCAGCACAAGACGGGCCGCGTCATTCATGGTCGCGTCAAGCACCTGGCCCGCCCAGAAAGCGAATGCCGTTTCGATGATGGCGAACAGCAGCGCGAAAAACGGGACTGCGACAAGGCCGAACTCGACAGCATAAATGCCCGTGTCGTCTGTGCGAAAGCGCCGCACGGAAAAGCGTTTGCAAAACAGGTTCCAGCGGGACCCGCCGTTGCTGGTCCCTGGCAATACCGGGATGGGAAAACGCATCATACGACTCCTGCACACTGGCACCGCTGCCTTGACTACGCCGACTGCGTCAATCAGACCGCCGCTGTCCGGAATACGGTGCTTCAGGGTAGACTAAGCGATAATGTTTTCTATCGCGTTACCTGATCCTGCAGCGTAGTCAGTACCGTGTTTACGTCTTGTTAACTTTACACCTGCCGTTACGCCCTTTATCAAGCACTTAACGGACTTACGGGCGTTTTTTGCACCATATTCATTTCCGCAGGCGCAATTTCGCGTCGCCGTCTTAACCATCCCTGCATTAATGCAGCGGCGCTGGATTTCATCCCGCGCCGCCGACTGCGCCTTATTGCTTGGCCGGAATCGCGATGGCGTTGCGGGCGGCGATCTGGCCCACCGTGTCGCCAAACAGATGGCCGTCACCCAGCTGCACTACCGGCAGGCAACGCGGCGCGCAGTTATAGGTCTCGCGTTCTGATCCCCGCTGCACCACCAGCATGGCGTCAGCGCCCGAGACCACCCGGATGATGGACTCGGCGACCGGGTTACCTTCCCCGTCAACCGCGATGAGGTTGGTCTCGCCAAAGCCCTTGCCGGTGATGACCATCATGCCATTGTTCTTGAGCACGGTGACATCGGCGATGGACGGATTGCCGATAACCAGGGTCAGGGCTTTGGGCGGCATGCGCATCAGCGAGGCCTTGTCGAGTGTAACTGTAACCGTTTTGTTTTGGGCGGACGCGCTTTGCATGGCGGCAAGCGCGAACAGGACAGACAGGATAAGACGGCGCACGGCAAACACTCCAGACAGGCACAGCAGGGATGACTGGACGCCAGCATTATGGGAAAATGGTTTACCGATGATAAACAGGCCCGCCGCGCCCGCTTCGCCACGCAAAAAGGACCGGCAGCACCGGGTCGTTAAAAGTCTACGCGATCTGCCGGGATATTGTTTTCCGTAATTTCGGGATCAGCAAAGGTTAATGCAAATGCGGAGGTTTCGCTGCCCGGTTTTAACCACATGTGCGCAGATCTCTGCCAAAGTCAGAGTGTAGGCAATCAAGCGCATCTGGAGCAGTTGCGCAGCCCCAACCTAAACAGGAGCAACCGCCATGAACAAGCTTTTCGCCCGTTTCGCCAAGGACCAGTCCGGTGCAACCGCCATTGAGTACGGCCTCATTGCCTCGCTGATCAGCGTCGCCATCATCGGCGCGCTGACGACCATCGGCTCGAAGCTGACCACGACGTTCGGCTCGGTCTCTGCCAACCTGAAGTAAGCACCTCGCGCTTCAGAATCACAAACCAGGGCGGCACCCCAAGCGGGCGCCGCCCTTTTTGTTGCCGCATCTTCAAATGGAGTCAAAGCGGCGCTTTCCTTGGCCGCAAAGCATGCGCTGGACGCTTGCTGCCAATTGCAGTGTCCGCAGTAATAATCTGGCAAGCATCGCGAAAAAAACGCAGCGCGATACAGCTGAGAGTTAGCAACTTCCTAAGGGTTTTGCGGAAAAACTCAGGTATGGTCTCGCAACATCAGCAGCGCCAAAGCGAGACTAACGTAATTTGTTCCCCAGTATGATGGAGTCTCCATGACCAAGCTTGTCGTCCGCTTCGCCCGTGATGAAAGCGCAGCAACCGCCATCGAATACGGCCTCATCGCCTCGCTCATCAGCGTCGCCATCGTCGGTGCCATCACCACGATCGGCACGAGCCTGACGGCCACATTCGGCAACGTCTCCGGCAACCTGAAATAACCGCACCACCTGGTATGGTTTGCAGCAACAGCCCCGGCCTCCGGGGCTGTTGACGTTTCGAACACAGAATTATCACATTCTTTCCCTTGTTTGCGCCAACCGTTCCAAAACGCCGGATTTGCGATTTCGCTGCATGAAATTAATCGGATGGTTGGGTTCTTATGGCTTTATGCGTTCATGGGCATGATGGCGCATCTGGCGCAGAAACGTCCGCCCGCAACCTGCCAGGAGAACACATGACCAAGCTTTTTGCCCGTTTTGCCAAGAATGAATCCGGTGCGACCGCCATCGAATACGGCCTCATCGCCTCGCTCATCAGCGTTGCAATCATTGGCGCCATCACCACCGTCGGCACAAGCCTCACGGCCACATTCGGCACGGTCTCAACCAACCTGAAATAAGCTCGGCACCGTTCCAGAACTATTGCTCGGCCCCGGTTTTCCGGGGCCGTTTGCGTTTGCGCCCGCGCCCGCCAAAACGCCGTTGAGGTTTTGTTTTCCACAAACTGGCGGCTCCGGAGAAAAATGCAGAAATCCCGCTAATTTACGACCGGCATTAAGGAATTACTTGGAGTTGCCGCGCTAAAAACGGCATAGGCGAAATGAAACGCATCTGGAGCAGGTGCTTCGCCGGTAACCTATCAGGAGCACTCATGACCAAGCTTTTTGCCCGTTTTGCCAAGAATGAATCCGGCGCGACTGCCATCGAATACGGCCTTATCGCGTCGCTGATCAGCGTCGCCATCATCGGCGCGATCACCACCATCGGCACCAAGCTGACCACGACATTCGGCAGCGTTTCGGGCAACCTGAAGTAAACAGGTTTTTCGGAATTGTGCATTGGCGGCCCCGGTTTCCGGGGCCGCTTTTTTGTGTGCGGGCGCACCCTGCGGGTTAACGAATACGAGAAACATTGCTGGCACTCTGCCACAGACGCCCCATCCAGCCGTGGACTCCCTGATGCTTGTCCTTGCCACTCTTCTGCTGTTTCCGGCGCTGATGTCGTTTGCGGCCTCGTCTGACCTGTTCACCATGACGATTTCGAATCGAATCTCTATCCTGCTGCTGGCCGGTTTTGTCGCGCTGGCTTTTTGGTCAGGATTTTCGGTTCAGACCATTCTTTGGCACCTCGCCTGCGGCATGAGCGTGCTGGTCGTCACCTTCACACTGTTTTCCTTTGGCTGGATTGGCGGCGGCGATGCCAAGCTGGCGGCGGCGACGGCTGTGTGGCTGGGATTCGCCCGCGTCATTGAATATGGCACGCTGGCCTCGATTTTGGGTGGTGTGCTGACCTTGGGCATTCTTTGGATGCGCAGCATGTCCATGCCGCCGCAGCTTGCCACAACCGACTGGTTGGCCCGTCTGCATAAAAAGGACAATGGCGTGCCCTATGGCATTGCGCTCGCGGCGGCCGGCTTGCTGCTCTATCCCGAATCGGCGATCTGGCTGGCTGCGTCAGGCGTCTGAACCTTTCTTCAATATTTGTTAACCATTGCGGCATGGGCGAAAGTCTTTGGCGCTGGCTTTCGCGCGCCGGTCCTGCGGCATGCCGCTGCATTGCTACCCATGCAGCTTCCGTTACGCTTCATTTGCATTGGACAGGATCGGTTAACCTTAATTTGACGTTTAGATGATCAACTCCAGTCGAAGTCACCGCGTTCGTTTCGCGTTTGCCGGATTGGATGATCATGAAAAAAGCCCGTCTTGCCGTTCTCGGATCCGCCTTGCTTGCCGGTGGCGGTGCCGCATGGCTCATTGCCACCCCGGCACCCCCGCCGGCGCCGGCGCAGATTGTGCAGGCAGCGCCGAATATCGAGACAGAGGACGTGCTGGTCGCTGGCAAGGAATTGCCGATGGGCACGCTGGTCGGGTCCGAGGGCGATATTGTCTGGCAGGCCTGGCCCAAGGCAGCCGTTTCCGCCATCATGGTCAAGAAAAACGAGACCGCGACCGCCATTGAGGACATCAAGGGTTCGGTGACGCGCGGCGGCTTCCTGCAAGGCGAGCCCATTCGCCGCGACAAGCTGGTCAAGGGCGCAAACTCGGGCTTCCTGTCGGCCATCCTTCCCTCCGGCATGCGGGCTCTGGCCATCAACACGGACCAGGGCGGCTCCAGCACGGCTGGCGGCTTCATCCTGCCCAATGACCGCGTTGATATCATCCGCATTTCGCGTGACGACGAGGCCTCCAAGGCCAAGGGCGCCGAGGTCATCAGTTCCGAGACCATCGTCACCAATATCCGCATTCTGGCGATTGCCGAAAACGTCCAGGAAAAAAATGGCGAACGCTTTGTCAAAGGCCAGAACGCCACGCTTGAGCTGACCCCGGCGCAGGCCGAGCTGGTCGTTGCCTCGCAGCGCATCAGCGGTGGCACCCTGTCGCTGGCACTGCGCAGCATGCTGGATGCCAGCAAGAACGACCCGGTGACCCGGGACAAAGACAATTCGCTCACTGTCGTTCGTTTCGGCATTCCGACTTTGACCGGGCAGCGCTGAACATTCCGCACCCGTGGTGATGGGCACATTTTTTCAAAAGGCGTCTTAGATGAACCAGGTTTCCAGCAAGTCTCTGGCCGCAAATGTCCTCGCGGGTGTTGTGGCAGCCCTGATCGCCGGTGGCGCGGCAAGCATCGCCGCCAGCCAGTCCGTCGCCGCGCAGCAAACCGCCACACCGCCT
The DNA here is from genome assembly GCA_031367295.1 of Hyphomicrobiales bacterium. Taxonomy (GTDB): domain Bacteria; phylum Pseudomonadota; class Alphaproteobacteria; order Rhizobiales; family Beijerinckiaceae; genus JANLPP01. The sequence goes on from JANLPP010000379.1 coordinate 6,078, forward strand.
GAAAGTTCGGGCGCAAGCGTCCAGCTTGGCGCGCAGGATTCGCAAACCGCCCGCCGCCTGTCGATGGGTGTCGGCAAATCGCTGATCCTTGACCTGCCGCGCGATGCCGCCGAGGTCGTGGTCGGCAATCCCAAGATTGCTAACGCCATCGTGCGCTCGCCCCGCCGCATTTATGTGCTGGGCGTCGACAACGGCGCGACCACCATTTTCGCCATGGACAAGGATGGCAACAAAATTGCCTCGATCGAAATTTCAATTGGCCGCGACATCAACGAATTGCGCGCCATCCTCAAGACCGCCATGCCGGCCACCAATATCGAGGTCAAGACGGTCAACGACACCATCATCCTGACCGGTTCGGTCGACTCGGCGTCCGAGGCGCAGAAGGCGGCGGACATAGCCGATGCTTTTGTCGGCTACTCCGTGGCGGGCGGCAACGGCTCGGCAGGGGCAGGCGGTGTTTCCTTCAGCAACTCCACGGTCATCACCGGCAAGGTCATCAACTCCATCAATATCCGCGGTAAAGACCAGGTGATGCTGAAGGTGACGGTCGCCGAGGTGCAGCGCAGCGCCATGAAGCAGCTTGGCGTCTCGCTGTCCGGCAGCTGGGGCAAACTCGGCGGCCTGAACAGCGGAACCGCAAATCCCGGCGGCTATCCGGCAAGTGCGTCCGGCAATGATTTTGGCGCGAATGACACGCGCTTCAATTTCACCGGATCGGCCGGGAGTCTTGGCGGCATCATCACGGCGCTTGAGCGCCAGGGCGTCGCCCATGTGCTGGCGGAACCCAATGTCACGGCGATTTCCGGCGAGGCGGCAAAATTCACCGCTGGTGGCGAGATCCCGATTCTGAAAACCACGCAATGCTCAGCGGGCACCTGCCAGAACTCCTATGAGCTGAAACCCTACGGCATCACGCTCAACTTCACACCAACTGTGCTTTCCGAAGGCCGCATCCAGCTGCATCTGGCGACCGAGGTCACCGAGGTCGATGATTTTCACGGCACAAAGGTCTACCTTAACGCCCTGCCGGCGATGCGCACGCGCCGCCACGAAACCACGCTTGAGCTTCCCTCCGGCGGCTCCATCGTCTCGGCCGGCCTCATCCAGCAGAAATCGCGCAGCCTCATCAACGGGCAGCCGGGGCTGATGAATCTGCCGGTGCTGGGCGCGCTGTTCCGCTCGCGTGACTACCAGAACGAAGAGACCGAGCTGATGATTATCGTCACGCCCTATATCACCAAGACGCTGCGCGCCGACCAGATATCGCGCCCGGATGACGGCTTTACCAATGCCAGCGACCCGCAGGGCTATTTCCTCGGCAAGGTCAACCGCATCTACTCGCGTGCCAGCAATCCGCAGATTCTCAATACCTACCGGGGCCGCGTCGGCTTCATCCAGGATTGAGGCGTCGCCGCCCGCATTCCCATCAGCCAGTTATCGTGTTCCTTGAGAGACAATCGTCATGAGCAAAGGCCTTTCGCGTCCATTCCGTTCCAGCCCGTCCGCGCTGGCTGCCGCAGCTATCGCCCTGCTGGTGCTGCCGCTGGGCGCCTGCACCAGTCGGCTTGACCGGGTGGTCAACACAACGCAAACGATCCCTGACGATTACCGCCAGCGTCATCCCATCGTCCTGACCAACAGCACGCAGACGCTGGATATTTTTTCCGGCGGCAACACCGGTGCGCTGGACCGCCGCCAGATGAAGAGCATCACGGCCTTCGCGAGGGACTACCAGTCGGCCGGGCAGGGCGCGATGCAGGTGCTGCTGCCACACGGGCCAAATGTCGGCTCGGCCCCGCATGCCACACTTGCCGCCATCCGCAATGCGCTCGTCCAGGCGGGTGTGCGCGGCTATATCAATTCCGGCTCCTATGAGGTGACCGACGCGGCGCTGGCCGCGCCCCTGCGCCTGTCTTTCGTGCGGCTGAAAGCCAAGGTTGCAACAAACTGCGGTGACTGGCCAGCGGATCTGGCAGGCGGTTCCACCACGCAGGGCTGGGAGAACCGCCCTTATTACAATCTTGGCTGCGCCACGCAGATGAATCTCGCCGAACAGGTTGATGATCCGCGTGATCTGGTTGAGCCACGCGCGGAAGACCCGAGCGACGTCCAGATGCGCACGCGCGCCATTGGCTTCATCCGCCGCGGTTTTGATCCCAGCACGGCATGGGCAAACTCCAACAGCCGCATCGGCAATCTCGGTAATTGACGCCAGCCACGACAGGAAAAAATCCAATGAACCAGTCAGCAGCTGAAGGCGCAAGCGCGGCGCAAATCGCTCCCATGCCGCGAATCTCGATCCAGGCTTTCTGCGAAACGCCTGAACTTGCTGCCGCGATCCAGAATGCCACCAGTGACCGGCGCATGGTCAAGACGCAGGTCAAGGTCAATATGGGCGGCGCGCCGGCGGCGGTAGAGGCCTACCGCACCTCGCCTACGCCCAATATGATAGTCGTGGAATTTTCTGGCGACCGCAACGCGCTTCTGGAGCAGCTCGACCAGCTGTCCGAGTCCTGCGACTCGGGTACCAAGGTAGTTGTCGCGGGCAAAGTCAATGACATCATCCTTTACCGGGAACTGATGGCGCGCGGTGTCAGCGAATATCTCGTCGCGCCCTTCAGCGTGGTCGAATTCATCCGCTCGGTGTCCGGCCTGTACCACTCGCCTGGCGCTGCCTCTGTCGGCCGGGTGATCGCGGTCATGGGCGCCAAGGGCGGTGCTGGCGCGTCGATCATTTCGCATAATCTGGCATGGTCGATTGCCCGTTCGCTGGAATCGGCGACAGTGCTGATGGACATGAATCTGGCGTTTGGAACGGCTGGTCTCGATTTCAACCAGGACCCGCCGCAGGGCATCGCTGAAGCGGTGTTTGCGCCTGACCGCCTCGATGCAAACCTGCTCGACCGGCTGCTGTCCAAGTGCACGGACAATCTCAGCCTGCTGGCTGCGCCGGCGATGCTCGACAAAAACTATGATTTTGATGCAACCGTGTTTGACAACCTGATTGACATTGTGCGCGCCACCACACCCAACATTGTGCTCGATCTGCCGCATATGTGGTCGGGCTGGGTGCGGCGCATGCTGATCGGCGCGGACGAGGTGGTGATTGTCGCGGCTCCCGATCTCGCCAATCTGCGCAACACCAAAAACATTCTCGACGCGATGCGGATTGCGCGGGTCAATGACGTCAAGCCAAAGCTGATCCTGAATGGCGTCGGCATGCTGAAACGTCCGGAAATTTCGCTGCTCGATTTTGTCAAGGCAGTGGATACAGAACCGTCTGCGGTCATTCCGCACGACGCAAAACTGTTCGGCACCGCTGCCAACAACGGCCAGATGATTGCCGAGGTGGAAGGCAATCACAAGATCGCCGAAACCTTCAATGAACTGGCGCGCCTGGTGACCGGGCGCAGCGTGGCGGTGGCGAAAGCCAAGCGCAATATGTTTGAGCCGCTGCTGGCGCGTTTCGCGCGCAAAAAAGCCTGACCGCGACGCGCGGTGCCGCAAGGCATGCGCAGGACAGGGCTTGAGCAAGACAAGGGACGGAGTGATACTAAATGTTCGGCAAACGGAGCGGATCACAAGAGGCGGTGCCGATGGCAAAACCCTCAGGCCTGCAGTCGCAGGCTGAGGCAAAGCCCTCCGGCGGCCCGGCGCAGAAAAACGCGCCCGCTCCGGCTGATCGTTCCCCCGCCATGCCGGAAACGCGCCGCTCGGATGGCTATTATGTCACCAAGTCAACCATCTTTGGCGCGCTGATTGAAGCTATTGACCTGTCGCAGCTCGCCAAGCTTGATCCGGAAAGCGCGCGCGAGGAAATACGCGACATTGTCCACGAGATTATCTCGATCCGCAATGTGGTGCTCAGCATTGCCGAGCAGGAAGAGCTGCTTGATGACATCTGCAATGACGTGCTCGGCTACGGGCCGCTGGAGCCGCTGCTGGCCCGCGACGACATCGCTGACATCATGGTCAACGGACCAGACCGCTGCTACATTGAGGTCAACGGCAAGATTCAGCTGACCAATGTGCGTTTCCGCGACCAGGCGCAGCTGATGAACATCTGCCAGCGCATCGTCAGCCAGGTCGGTCGCCGCGTCGACGAGGCCTCGCCGATCTGCGACGCGCGCCTTGCCGATGGCTCGCGCGTCAACGTCATCGCGCCGCCCCTCGCCATTGACGGCGCCGCACTCACCATCCGCAAATTCAAGAAGGACAAGCTGACGCTCGATCAGCTGACATCGTTCAAGTCGATCTCGCCGGAAGGCGCGGAAATCCTCAAGATTATCGGCAAGGTGCGCTGCAACGTGCTGATCTCCGGCGGCACCGGCTCCGGCAAGACCACGCTGCTCAACTGCATGACCAATTACATCGAGCATGACGAGCGCGTCATCACCTGCGAGGACGCCGCCGAGCTGCAATTGCAGCAGCCGCATGTGGTGCGTCTCGAAACGCGCCCGCCCAATCTCGAGGGCACCGGTTCGATCACCATGCGCGACCTCGTCAAGAACTGCCTGCGCATGCGTCCCGAGCGCATCATCGTAGGCGAGGTGCGCGGACCCGAGGCCTTCGATCTGCTGCAGGCGATGAACACCGGCCACGACGGCTCGATGGGCACGCTGCATGCCAACTCGCCGCGCGAGGCCATCAGCCGCCTTGAATCGATGATCACCATGGGTGGCTATTCGCTGCCCTCAAAAACCATCCGCGAAATGATCTGTTCATCCATCGACGTCATTGTGCAGGCGGCGCGCCTGCGCGACGGCTCGCGCCGCATCACGCACATCACCGAGGTGCTGGGCATGGAAGGCGATGTCGTAATCACGCAAGATCTGTTTCTTTACGAGATCATGGGCGAGGACGCGCAGGGCAAACTCAAGGGACGCCACAAGTCCACCGGCATTGGCCGTCCGCGCTTCTGGGACCGGGCGCGGTACTACAACGAGGAACACCGGCTTGCAGCGGCGCTGGACGCCTCCGACACCAAGGGCCTGGACGCCGCGGGCTGAGACGCAGCGGCACAGAACGCAGCAGGCTGGTCCTGGAACATGCGCCGGTAACATGCAGTGAACGAGTGAAGCGGGATAGCACCGATGCCAATTCAGACAATACTTATCGCGGTGCTCGCAATGCTGGCCGTGGGCGGCCTGATGCATGTGTTCGTCTACCCGCTGCTAAGCGGCGAGCGGCAGGGTGACAAGCGCCAGGCCAAGATCGTCGCCGCGGCCAAAGCGCGTGGCGGCGCGCTCGTTCCGGACGCCGCGCAGCGGCGCAAGCAGGTTACTGAAAGCCTCAAGGAAATCGAGTCCCGCGGCAAAAGCAAGAAAGTCTCGCTTGAACTGAAAATGGTGCGGGCAGGCCTCGACTGGACGCGGCAGAAATTCTTTATCGCCAGCTGCATTGCCAGCGTGGTGCTTGGCCTTGTGGTGTTTGTTGCAAGCGGTAATGTGCTGCTGATACCGCCCGCGCTGGCCATTGGCGGTTTTGGCGTGCCCAACTGGGTGCTGGGCTTTCTGGGCAAGCGCCGCATCAAGAAATTCATCCATGAGTTTCCAAACGCCATGGATGTCATTGTGCGCGGCATCAAGGCCGGCCTGCCGCTCGGCGACTGCATCAAGATCATCGCCAACGAGGCGGTCGAGCCGGTCAAAAGCGAGTTCCGCCAGGTGGTCGAGTCACAGGCGGTCGGGCTGTCGAACGGCGAGGCAGTGGAGCGCATCGTCGAGCGCGTGCCCTCGACCGAATCAAACTTCTTTTCCATCGTCATCAATATTCAGGCCAAGGCCGGCGGCAACCTGTCCGAGGCGCTGGGCAACCTGTCACGCGTGCTGCGCGAGCGCAAAAAGATGAAGGCGAAGGTCAGCGCCATGTCGATGGAAGCCAAAGCCTCGGCGGTGGTTATCGGGTCGCTGCCGTTCATCGTTGTCATTCTCGTTTATGTTTCGAGTCCGCGCTACATTGAGCTGCTGTGGCTGACGACAACCGGAAAAATCACCACGGTCTGCTGCATCGTCTGGATGTCTTTCGGCGTGCTGATGATGAAGAAAATGATCACCTTCGATATTTGAGTCAAGGCGCGCGCCATGTTTGATCTTGTCTATTCCAAGCTGAGCGATCCGCAGTTCGTCATCAGTGTGCTGATTGCCATCGCGGCGGCCGCCACCGTGCTGACCATCGGCATGCCGCTGCTGGAAACCGACGGGCTGACGCGCCGCATGAAGGCGGTGTCGAGCGAGCGCGAGCGCATCCGCGAGCGCGAGCGCCAGGCCATGAAAACCAAGGGCAGCCTGCGCGAGGCCCCCAAAATCTATATGAAATCGGTGGTTGAGCGGTTCAACCTGTCGTCCTGGCTAGGCACGGAAAAGGCCAAAACGCAGCTGTCGCGCGCCGGTTTTCGCGGCGGGCAGGGGGAAGTCAGCTTTCTGTTCTTCCGGCTGGTGACGCCAATTGCCATGTTTTTTCTGGCGGCGCTGTATATTTTCGTTATCATCCAGTGGGATAAACCGGCGTTCATGCGCATCGGTGCCTGCGTTGCGGCCGCTTATGTGGGCATCAAGATCCCGGAGTTCTTCCTCTCGAATCTCATCCAGAAGCGGCAGCAGTCGATTACCCGCGCCTATCCGAATGCCCTCGATCTTCTGCTGATCTGCGTCGAGTCTGGCATGTCGATCGAGCACGCCTTCCGCAAAGTCAGCCAGGAAATCGGCTCGGAATCGATCCCGCTGGCGGAGGAGATGGCGCTGGTCACCGCCGAGTTGTCCTACCTGCCGGACCGCCGCCAGGCCTACGAGAATCTGGGCCAGCGCTCGGGCCTTGAATCGGTCCGCTCGCTGACCACCGTCCTCATCCAGGCCGAGCGTTATGGCACCCCGCTCGGCACCGCCCTGCGCGTTCTGGCGCAGGAAAGCCGCGACATGCGCATGAACGAGGCCGAGAAAAAAGCCGCCGCCCTGCCGCCAAAACTGACGGTGCCGATGATCGTGTTCAACCTGCCGGTGCTGTTTGCCGTCATCCTCGTGCCCGCGCTGATCCAGGTGTTCCACTGGAAATAGCGCGGGCGGCCGCCTCAGCCCGCCTCCAGAAAGCGCTCGGCTTCCTGCAGATCCACCGACACCAGCTGGCTGACGCCGCGTTCAGCCATGGTCACGCCAAACAGGCGGTCCATGCGCGCCATGGTGATCGGATTGTGGGTGATGGTCACAAAACGCGTGTCAGTCTTTTTGCGCATTTCGTCCAGCAGGTCGCAGAAGCGCTCGACGTTTGAATCATCCAGCGGCGCGTCCACCTCGTCCAGAACGCAGATCGGCGAGGGGTTGGTCAGGAACACCGCGAAAATCAGCGACATGGCGGTCAGCGCCTGCTCGCCGCCCGACAGCAGCGTCATCGTCGTCGGCTTTTTGCCCGGCGGTTTTGCCAGAATCTCGAGGCCCGCCTCCAGCGGATCGTCCGATTCGACCAGCTGCAATTCGGCGGTGCCGCCGCCGAACAAGGTTGAAAACAATCCCTTGAAATGCCCGTTGACCACATCAAACGCCGCCAGCAGCCGCTCGCGCCCCTCGCGGTTGAGGCCGGAGATCGCGCCACGCAGCTTGCGGATTGCCTCGGACAGGTCATCGCGCTCGGCAACCAGCGTCTCGCGGCTTCTGGTCACTTCCAACAACTCATCGTCGGCGCGCAGGTTGACTGCGCCCAGCTTCTCGCGGTCCTGCTTCAAACCGTCCAGCGAGCGCGCCACTTTGGCATGATCGGGCAGCGCTTCATCCGCAGAAATGCCGGCAAGGCGCATCAGGCCATGCGGCTCGCACTCCAGATCATTGGCAATCGCCGCGACGAGCTCGGCGAGCCGCGCGCGATGCGCCTCCACCTGCACCTCGCTGCGGGCGCGCTCTTCGCGGGCCTGGGCCATCGCGTCGAGCGATGAGCGCGCGGCCTTGTCAGCGGCGGACAGCCCGTTCTCGGCAGCAACCCGCGTGTCGGCGGCGGATTTGCGTGCCTCCTCGGCGCTGTCAATCTCGTTCATCAAAGCGCGGCGCTGGAGCAGAAACTGGCCGGGCGCATCTTCGAGACCGGCGTGCTCGGCCTGCGCGGCTGCGAGACGATCTTCCACAGCGCCGATCTGCTCGCCCGCCTGTGTGCGGCGCTGCGTCCAGGACCCGCGCTCCCCGGCAATCGCCGCCCGGCGCCTGGTGCGCGCCTCGGCATCGCGCGCCAGCGCCTGCGCTGCGGCCCGCGCCTCGACAACCGCAGCGCGGTCCTGCGCGGCGGCGGCACGCGCGGCGTCGAGTTTCCCGGTCAATTCCAGGCTTGGCGCGAGCGTTCGCAGCGCCTCTCCCGCAGTGGCCTTTTTCTGTTCGGCCTCATCCCGGCTGGAACCGAGGCGCGAGCGCGCCTCCTCCAGCGCTGATAGGCGGGCGGCGACTGTCGCGCGTCGGCGTTCGGCAACGCCAGCACGCTCGCGGGCCTCTTCAACGGCGCGGGCACTCAAGCGCGCGGCCTGGCGCGCCTCGCCTTCCAGTGCAGCGGCAGAGCGCAATGCGCCCTGCATCCGCTCGGCGGCACCTCTGACCTGATCCGCCTCAGTGCGGGCGGCGGTTGCTGCGGTCTCAAGTTCGCCCAGCCGGTTTTTCTCCACCAGGCGGCGGGCGGCGGGGGTTGGCGCCTCAGCGGCAGCGGCAAAGCCGTCCCAGCGCCACAAATCACCCTCTTTGGAGACGAGGCGCTGCCCGGGCTTGAGCAGCTTGCGCAAATGCGCGCCTTCCGCGCGTATCACGACGCCGATCTGGGCGAGGCGGCGGTGCAGGGCAGGCGGGGCCTTGACCAGAGTCAGCAGCGCCTGCACGCCTTCGGGCAGGGCCGGATCATGCGCCGCGCTCTCGCTCGCGCCCCAATGGGCGGGGGCCGAGACATTGACCGATGCGTCAAGATCGTCCCCCAGCGCCGCGCCAAGCGCCGCCTCATAGCCGCGCGTGACGGAAATAGCGTCAACCACCGGTGGCCACAGGTCGCCCGAGGCGGTATTCAGCATTTTTGCGAGCGTGCGCACTTCGGTTTCGAGCCGCTGCGCCTTGCGCTCGGCGTCGGCCAAAGGTCCGCGCGTCTGCGCCTCGGCCTCGCGCGCCTTGCCATGCGCGGCCTCAGCCGCCAGCGTGCGCGCCTCCGCTTCGCCGGCTGCCGTCCGGGCACTGTCCAGCGCTGCCACCAGCGCGGCAATTTCGTCGTCACCGCCCGCGCCCGCCTTCAGTTGCGCGAGTTCTGCGTTGATTTTTTGCAATTCGGCTTCATAGCGCTGGAACCGCGCGGCTTCCTCACGCAATGCCGCATCCAGAGCATTGCGCCGGGCATTCATGTCGGCGAGGGCCGCCTGCGCCTCACCCAGCAGCTTTTCGCTGATGGTCAAAGCCGCAGTCGCCGCCTCCAGCTGCACTGTCGCGGCAGTCTGGCTGCCAGCCGTCGAGGACTGCTCAGTGGCTAGCGTCGCGTCTTCCCCAGACAGGCGCTCCAGCACGCCGGCCGCATCGGCGATCAGCGCCTTCTCGCGCGAGAGGTCCTGCGTCAGCTGCGCGATTCGCCGCGCCAGGTCGGCGGCGCGGTCTCTGGCACGCTTTTCCTCGCCGTCCAGCGCCTCACGGGCGAGGACCAGCCGTTGCAGCCCGGCACCGGCCCTGGCTTCCGCCTCCCGCAGGCCGGGCAGGCTATAGGCGGCGACTGCCTGCAACCGCGCGGCCTCGGCCTGCTGGCGCGTGCGCTCGGCAACGCCCAAAGTTTCGGCTTCAAGCTTGCGTTCGGCGCTGGCGAGCTGGTTCTGCAGGTCGCGGTGCTGGATATGCAGCGCCAGCGCCTCAAGGCGGCGGATGTCAGCGGCAAGCGACTTGTAGCGCGCGGCCTGGCGGGTCTGGCGCTTCAGGTTTTCGGCCTGCGCCTCAATCTGCTTCAGCACATCCTCAAGCCGCAGGATATTGTCCTCGGCGCTTTTCAGCCGCAGTTCGGCCTCGTGGCGGCGCGTGTAAAGCCCGCCGATGCCCGCCGCCTCTTCCAGAATCCGGCGGCGCTGCTGCGGCTTGGCGGCGATAATCTCGCCAATCTGGCCCTGCCGCACCATCGCCGGCGAGCGCGCGCCGGTTGAGGCGTCAGCAAACAGCAGCTGCACATCGCGCGCGCGCACCTCGCGCCCGTTGAGGCGGTAGGTTGAGCCGGATTCCCGCTCAATGCGGCGCGTCACCTCAATGATGTCGGAATCGTTAAAAGCGGCCGGAGCGGTGCGGCTGCTATTGTCGAGCACCAGACCCACCTCGGCGATATTGCGCGAGGGGCGACTGCCGGACCCTGAGAAAATCACGTCATCCATGCCCGAGGCCCGCATGGATTTATACGAGCTTTCGCCCATCACCCAGCGCATCGCCTCAACAAGGTTGGACTTGCCGCAGCCGTTTGGCCCCACCACACCGGTCAGCCCCGGCTCAATCTGAAAATCCGTTGCCTCACAGAAGCTTTTGAAACCGGTCAAGCGCAATTTGCTGAATTTCATGGCGCGGCCCCGCTCTGGCTCGCCACAACGCCAGCGTCAGTCGAGTTTTCGCTCAGTTCCATTGAGGTAGGGTTCCAGCACCTTGTCGAGCTGGTCGAGCGGGATTGCGCCCGGCTCTTTCTTGCCATTGATGAAAAAAGTAGGGGTCGACTCAACCTTGAATGTCTCCGACGCAATTTCCCGCGTCTTCAGCACAGCGTCATAGAGTTTGGTATCTTTCAAGCAGGTATCGAAACTTTCCTGTGTGAAACCCGCCTGTTTGAGCACATTCAGCAGGGCTTTGGCCGGATCATCCGGCACTGCCCAGGTTTTTTGCTGTCTGTAGAGCAGCTCAACCACTGCGTCCCGCTTTTCGGGCCCGGCGCAGCGCGCCACCATAAACCCGGCTGCGGCCAAAGGATCAAGCGGGAATTCGCGTAATATGAACCGCACCTTGCCGGTGTCGACATAGCGGCTCTTGAGGGTCGGATACACGTCCATATGGAAATGCGCGCAGTGCGGGCAAGTCATTGAGGCATATTCGACGATGGTGACGGGGGCGTCTTTTGCGCCCACCTCAATGTCGGGCAGCGGTCCCGCCGCCATCAGGTCCGGCACCGCCGGCTTTGCATCCTCGGCGCCCAGCGCAGCAGGCGCGCCGATCAGGCCGGCAAGGCCAAGCGCAAAACCTGTCTGGCGCGCCAGTGCAAGCAGCTGGCGGCGGGTGAAACGCAGGGGCGCGTGCATGGTGAGTCCTGAGTGCGAGACAGTCGTAATGAAATCCATGCCACAGGGACAGGGCTCGCGCCAAGCCAAAAGGCGCGGGTGACGCCATTTGCGCTGCAAATTATGGCGGCAAAAGGTCTGCGCGGCAGGCGGGTTGTTCAGCCGGAGGTTCGTGCGGCAGGCGGGTTGCACGCGGGCTGGCGCTGTTCGCCCGACTTCATGTTTAACACATACAGCTGCTAGGGCGCCCCCAGCTCCTCAAGCAGAATCCGCACGGCAGCAGCGCGGCTGTGGGGCGAGTAATACAGGGTCTGCAAGTCTGTCGCAGTCATGCGCGTCTTCCTTGAAGCATATGAGGCCATTAAAGAACAAAAAATAGAACGCAATCAAGGGCGATCCGGCGTTCGGCACTGCAAATCACAGGGGCTGCCCGCTCCGGCTTCAGCCCCCCAGTGCGTTCCAGTAGCGGTCCGGCAAGTGATCGGCCAATGGCGCGGGCAGCAGGCGGGTGAGGGCTATTTGCGCCTGCCAGTCGCCTGCGGCAGGTGCGGCTGGCGGGCGCAGCAGGCCACGCAGGCTGTCCATGGCCGCCTGCACTAGGCCGCTACCGTTGCCAGGCTCCAGCGTGGGCGCGGCCGTCAATGCGCTCCCGTCAAACAGCGTTTGACGCCCGCAGCCGAGGTAGCGCCCCGCATGGCAAAAGCCCAGTGCGGCGGGTGGCAGGGACGGCACCATGTCACGGCCATGCGCCAGCCGGTACAGGCGCTGGCCAAAACCCGCATTGATCCTGCCTACAAAGGCCCCGTCACCGGCGCGTGGCATGCCAAAACCATAGACGGCGGCGGGCGCAAGGCCATATTCGGCCAGCGCCCGGCCAGCGCAAAGCAGCGCCAGCGCCGCGCCAAGGCTGTGGCCGGCAAACAGCAGCGGCCTGCCCGCCTGCGCTTGCAACAGGGGCGCAAGCTGCGGCCACACGATGTCCAGCGCCGCGTCAAAACCGCGGTGCACGCCGGCCGCGTTGCGGACAACGCGGAAATCGGTGATCCAGTTGGCGATGACCAGCGGGTCAGTGCCGCCAAAGGCCACCAGCGTCGCGTCCCCGGCACGCGCCACAAAGCCGCGCGTGCTGCCCGCCAGCGGATAGTCCGGATTGGGGCAGTCAAAAATCAGCAAAGGCTCAATCTGCCAGCGTTGCATGACAGTTCTGGCCTTGTCTGCAGCCTCTTCATAGGCGAGCTGCGACAGCCACATCGCGGCGCGGGCCGCGCCAAGGCTGAAGCCGCCCGGCGACAGCGCGGCGAGCGCATCGGCAGGGTAGGCATCAAGGGGGATGCTGACGATCCAGCTCATGGGACACCTCTTACAGCAATACCCGTAAAAATGGCGGAAGGCGAAGTGGCTCAGGGAGCTTTCCGGCCCTTGCGCTTTTCGGGAAACACAATTTCTTCGTAGACATCCGCCAGGGCAAGCCGCACGCCGGTCGCCGGAAACACCAGCAGCGCATCAAGGCCCGCAGCATCCTGCAGCTGCCAAAGATCGCCCATCCTGCGATAGACATGTGCCTGCGGCTGATCCTGCCAGAACATGACATAGGCCTCCAGTGCGGGTATCGTCAGATAGTCGTGCATTTTGGCCAGCATGTCACGGCTCATCGTGCTGGGCGACAGGATTTCGATCAGCAGCCGGACGTCCTGCGCAATTTTGCGGTCCGGGACGGGTGGCCCGCATTCCACCATAGCATCCGGGTAGCGGATATTGTCATTGCTGATCTGGACCTTGAAGTTGCTGGCGAGCGCCCGGCACGGCTTGCCGCGCAGTTGCGTTGCCAGCTCGCGCACCACATTGGCAACAATCGCCTCATGTGCCCATGATCCGCCTGTCATCAGGCGTGGCTCGCCCCTGACAAATTCGTGACGGACGCTTTGCCGGTCATCCCAGGCAAGAAATTCCTGCAGCGACATTGGCCTTTTTGCGGGCAGTCCCATCTGGCGTTTCCTGTCTGCCGGGTTGACGCGTTGTTACGCACCTTTACCACGGCTGTTCGCCAAACAGGAAACCCGCTGCGGTCCTTGCCGCAGGCGCGCGCTGCCAGTGAAAGCTGCTTGTGGCAGCGTAACCCTGCAAAGCCGGTTCCCCGAATGCAAGCGAGAGTCTCGATCTGCCGAAAGCTGCGTAATCGCGAGCGAGGCATGCAAAAGTCTGGCTTCCGGGATTGCCGGGCAGGTGTGTAAACAGGCGTGACCCTTATGCAAACCCGGATCAGTCCCATGTTCGAAACCACGACCGCCGGCAGCCTGCCCAAGCCTGCCTGGCTGGCCGAGCCCGGCAAGCTCTGGGCACCCTGGCGGCTGCAAGGCGAGGAACTCGCCGCCGCCAAGCGCGACGCGACACTGCTTGTGCTGAAAGAGCAGGAGGACGCGGGCATCGACATCGTCACCGAGGGCGAGCAGTCGCGCCAGCATTTTGTCCACGGCTTTCTGGAGCATGTGGAGGGCATTGATTTTGGTGCCAGGGTCGAAATGGGCATCCGCAACAACCGCTACAAGGCGATGGTGCCCACGGTCACCGGGCCGTTGCGGCTGAAGGGCCGCGTGCATGGCGTTGAGGCGCAGATTGCGCGGGCGCATACGCGCAAAAAACTCAAGTTCACCATGCCTGGCCCGATGACCATCATCGACACGGTTGCCGACGGCTATTACGGCGACCGCGTCAAGATGGCGTTTGCCTTTGCCGAGCTGCTGAACACGGAGGCGCGGGCCCTGCAGGCCGACGGCGTCGATATCGTGCAGTTCGACGAGCCTGCCTTCAATGTCTACATGGAGGAGGTGCGGGACTGGGGCATGGCGGCGCTGGAGCGCGCGGCGCAGGGCCTCACCTGCACAACGGCCGTGCACATCTGCTACGGCTACGGCATCAAGGCCAACACCGACTGGAAAGACACGCTGGGCGGCGAGTGGCGCCAATACGAGCAGACATTTCCGGTCATCGCCAAATCGTCCATCGACATGGTCTCGCTCGAATGCCGCAACTCGCGCGTGCCCGCCAGCCTGATGGCCGCGCTGGAGGGCAAGGACGTGATGGTGGGCGTTATTGATGTGGCCAGCGATCTGGTCGAGACCGCCGAAGAAGTGGCCAGCGTCATTGCGACAGCGATGCAATATGTACCGCGCCACCGCATCTTTCCCTGCACCAACTGCGGCATGGCCCCGATGCGCCGCGACGTCGCGCTGGGCAAGCTGCACGCGCTCGCGGCAGGGGCGCTGCTGGCCCGCCGGCGCTGGGGATAGCGCGCGGCTCGTGACAAATTGCGGCGGTGGATGTAACAGGCAAACTCAGCACTTCGGCAAATTGAGAGGCTGCCAGATGCCAGGATCAGCGCTGTATGATCAGGACTACTACGCCTGGGCCAACGAGCAGGCAGCACTGCTGCGCGCTGGCAAGCTGGCTGCCGCCGATATTGAGAATATCGCGGAGGAGATAGAAAGCCTGGGCAAATCCGAAAAGCGCGAGCTGGTCAGCCGGTTTATTGTGTTGCTCAAACATCTTCTCCAATGGCAATTTCAGCCGAAGCGGCGCAGTACCAGCTGGGAAGTCGCAGTCACGGTGCAGCGGAACGCGCTTGCACGCCACTTTGAGGACAACCCGAGTCGGGTGCCTGCCGCGAACAAAGCGATCACGGCGGCCTACCTCGACGCAAGGCTTGAAGCCTCTGCCGAGACAAAGCTGTCGAGAAAATCCTTTCCGGCGACATGTCCGTGGACGCTGGCGCAAATCGCCGACGAAAACCTCTGGCCCGCTTAGTGCACCGCAACTTCTTTTTTGCCGAGCGCAAAACCCTTGCCGTCAGCGCGCATGCAGGCCAGCCCGGTGGGGCCTGACTTGCAGGTAAACGGCCCGGCCTTCCAGCTCTTGCCATAGGCGAGGATATTGGTGGCCGAACAGCAGGGCTGCTCGCCGGGATTGTCCACGCGCTGCACGTCACCCGAAGGCCCCATGCGCACATTCACATATTCTGGCTTTACCCGGTCGCAGGACATTTCGGGTCCGCCCCCGGCCGGCTTGTACCAGCTCGTGCCGCCGGCTGGTGTGTAAACGCAGCCAATGTTTTGGGACGGCGAAGAAAACTCGATCTGACCCTCGCGGTCACTGAATTTTGCGCCGGCCTTGCCGGTGGCTTTGGGGGACCCGGCCGCAGCCGCGCAGGCACACAGTGCCCAAATGCAAATGGCGGTAATTGCTGTTCGCATCGTCGTGTCTCCGCACAAGGCCGGGGCATTGCCGCCGCCTCCGGTTCAGCAGCAGCTTGTCAGACGGCAATTCAACTGGCAAGCCGCATGCTGGCCGCAAATCTGCGGACGCGAATCGGCGCACCTCCCGCACTGAAAGGCCCGTATGTCCCGCCAGCCCCTGATCGTCGGCCTTGGCGGCACGGCGCGCGCCGCCTCAACCTCCGAACGCGCGCTGCGGCGTGCGCTGGATGAGACGGAGCGGCTGGGCTGTGCCACGCGGATGATTGGTGGTCCGCACCTGCCGGCGGATTTTTATTCGGTCGAAAACATGGCGCGCAGCCCTGAGGCGCGCGCGCTGGTTGCGGCTTTGCAGGCGGCTGATGGCGTCATCATCGCCTCGCCCGGCTACCACGGCTCGGTCTCTGGCCTCGTCAAGAACGCGCTTGATTATGCTGAGGACCTGCGCAACGACGTGCGGCCCTATCTTGAAGGGCGCGCCATAGGCCTCATCGTTACCGCCGACGGACCGCAGGCGCTTGGCTCCACCCTTGCGGCCTTGCGGGCCATAGCCCATGCACTGCGCGGCTGGCCGACGCCCTATGGCGCGCTGATCAACACCAGTGTCAGGGGTGCCGGGCCGGATCAGATGCAGTCGGCGGAGATTGTAGCGCGGCAGGTTGCTGAATTTGCGCTGCGCGCGGTGCGTCAGCCATGATGCCGCGAGCCTCTGAATAGCCGACGGCGATGCTGTCCTGCGTGCTCTTGTGAATCGCCGGCATCGTTGCCTCAGCGGCGACAAAGGCGGTTTCCTCCGGCGTGACAACGCGGTCCGCGATCACGATTTCCCAAAGCCATTCGGCAAGCAGGGCCCGCCCCTGCGGCGCGAACGAGTCGGAGAGCGCCAGAACCAGCTCCTCCACCTCGTCCCATTGCAGGTTGCGGCAATTGACCAGCATTATCAGCTCGCTTGGGCGGGGCGGTTTGCCCGGCGTCAGCGGGCAAACCCTGCCGCGTGCCGGGCCGCAATGGCCGCCTGCCCGGCAGCGTCAATGCCCAGCTTTGAGGCGAGCGCCGCGATCAGGCTGTTTTCCTCGGCGGTCACAACAGTGTCCGCAACCACCACCTGCCACAGGCATTCGACAAAATGCACCCTGCCTTCGTGCCCCAGCGACAGGGCCAGCGCGCCGGTCAGCTCATCAATTTCCTGTGACTGCAAGTGGCTGTAGTTCACCAGCATCATCAGTTCGCTGGCGTCGACCGGCGAAATCCCCAGCTGCTCGACCAGCAGCACGCGCACCTGCCGCTTCTCGGCTTCGACGAACGCGCCATCAACCGTGCCCGCATGCACCAGCAACGCGGCAAGCGCGATGCGGAAATCATAGATTTTGATGAGCGTCGCCAGCTCCTCGCGGGTCAGGCGGCTGCCCTGGATCATCATCAGCATGCGGCGGATTGCGGCAATCATCGTGCTGGCAGGCTCCCGGGTTTGCCGACGATCCTGCGAATCGTCCGGCACTGCATGCTATGCCTGCATGTGACGTATGGCGAGGCGCGCGCCACTGGCGTTGCCCGCCAAATGCTGAAAGAGTGCGGCATGACTGCTTTGCCCGCTTCCGCCCTCGCATCCCCGACCCTTGCCGCTGGTGACCGCCTCGCGCGGCGCAACGCGCTGTATCTTGCCGCCGCGCAGGCGCTGGCGGGGGCCAATGCCAGCGTTATTTTTGCCACCGGCGCGGTCACCGGCAGCCTGCTCGCGCCTGACCCGGCGCTGGCAACCCTGCCGGTCTCGGTATTTGTCGCGGGCATGGCGGCGGGCACACTGCCGGCCGGCTGGATCAGCCGCACCTGGGGCCGCCGGGCCGCATTCGTCACCGGCGCGCTCTGCGGCTGCCTCTGTGGTCTCGTGGCGGCGCTGGCGATTTACCTGCAGTCATTCGCGCTGTTCTGCTGCGCCACGTTTCTTGGCGGCCTGTATGCCGGTGTGGCGCAGTCTTACCGTTTTGCCGCCGCTGACACCGCGTCCGACGCGTTCAAACCCAAGGCGATTTCCTGGGTGCTGGCGGGTGGCGTGCTGGCGGGCGTGCTTGGCCCGCAGCTGGTGCAGCTGACCATGGACGCCTTCGTTCCCTACCTGTTTCTGGTGAGTTTTCTGGCGCAGGCAGCGGTGGCGCTGGTTGCCGTGCTCATCGTCTGGCAGGTACGCCTGCCCCTGCCGCAGGCTGCCGACACGCTTGGCGCGCGCCCGCTCGGCACGATTGCCGCGCAGCCGCGCTTCATCGCGGCGGCGGTCTGCGGCGTCGCCTCCTATGTGCTGATGAACCTGCTGATGACCTCTGCGCCGCTGGCAATGAAGCTCTGCGGCCTGCCGCTTAGCGCCTCCAACACCGCCATCCAGTGGCATGTGGTGGCGATGTTTGGCCCGAGCTTTTTTACCGGCAGCCTGATCACCCGGTTTGGCGCGGAAAAAATAGTGGCGGCGGGCCTTGCCCTGACGGCTGTCGCCGCACTGGTTGGCATGTCGGGCATTACCGCGCTGCATTATCAGGCCAGCCTCGCGCTGGTTGGGCTCGGCTGGAATTTCGGCTTCATCGGCGCCTCGGCCATGGTCGTGGCCACACACAGCGCGGCGGAGCGCAACAAGGTGCAGGCCTTCAATGATTTTCTGGTGTTTGGCATGACCGCGCTCGGCTCCTTCGCCTCAGGCCAGGTGCTGGTGCGGTTCGGCTGGACCATGGTCAACCTCGTCACCTTTCCGCCCATTGCCCTGTCGCTTGTCACGCTGGTAGTTGCTGTGGCGCTGGCGCGGCGGGGGCGCATTTCTGCCGTGTGAAAAGCCCCACTGTCCAGCGCAGCAATTTGTGTGGCATAGAGGCTGCATGAGCACCGCGCCCGCCCTCATCCACAGCATTGCCGCCCTGCGCGAAACAATCCGCCGGTGGCGGCGGGCTGGCGACACGCTGGGGCTTGTGCCTACCATGGGCGCGCTGCATGCCGGACATGTGTCGCTGGTCTCTATCGCGCGCCAGCGGGCGCGGCGCTGCATCGTCACGGTGTTTGTCAACCCGGCGCAGTTTACGCCCGCCGAGGATCTGGACAAATATCCGCGCACGCTGGCCGCCGACCTGGAGAAAGTCGGACCTGCCGGCGCCGACGCGGTGTTTGCGCCCTCGGCGGAGGAAATGTATCCGGCAGATTTCTGCACCACAGTGGCGCTGCGCGGACCGGCTGTGGCTGGGCTTGAAGACGCGTTCCGCCCGACGCATTTTGCCGGTGTGGCAACGGTCGTCGCCAAGCTGCTGGTGCAGTCTATGCCGGACCTTGCAGTGTTCGGGCAGAAGGATTTTCAGCAACTCTGCGTGGTGCGCCAGATGGCGCGTGATCTTGACCTGCCCATCGACATTATCGGCGCGCCGACGCTGCGCGAGGCGGACGGCCTCGCCATGTCCTCGCGCAATGTTTATCTCAGCGTGGCGGACCGTCTTGCCGCGCCCGCGCTGCACGAGGCGATGCAGGCGGCGGCGCAAGCCATCATCGCGGGCGGGCTGGCAGGCGAGGCGCTGGGCAAGGCGCGGGCGCTGATAAAGAGCGCTGGCTTCAGGCTCGATTATCTGGAGCTGCGCGATAGCGTGACGCTCGCCCCTGTTGCCGCTGCGGGATCAAAACCCTGCCGCCTGCTGGTGGCCGCGCGCATCGGCGCGGTGCGGCTGATCGATAACATTGAAGTCAGCACGGGAGCACAGCAGCCATGAGCTATCTTGCAGAGACAAAACCGCTCAAGCTGGGCGACATCGCAAAGCTGCGCGCCAGCGGCGAGCCCATTGTCATGCTCACCTGCTACGATTCAAGCTTTGCCGCTCTGCTCGACCGCTGCGGCGTCGAGATGCTGCTGGTGGGTGACAGCATGGGCAATGTTCTGCAGGGCCACAGCTCGACGCTGCCGGTCACGCTGGAGCAGATGGCCTATCACACCGGCTGCGTAGCGCGCGGCGCGAAACGCGCCATGGTCATTGCCGACATGCCCTTTGGTTCCTACCACGAAAGCCCGGCCCAGGCGATGCGCAACGCCGCCGCGCTGATGGCGGCGGGGGCGCATATGGTCAAGCTGGAGGGCGGGGCCTTTATGGCGGAGACCGCGCACTTTCTGACCCAGCGCGGCGTGCCGGTCTGCGCCCATATCGGCCTGACGCCGCAGGCAGTGCATCAGCTTGGCGGCTACCGCATCCAGGGCCGCTCCGAAAGCGCCGCCGCCGCGCTCATGGCTGATGCGCGCGCGCTGGAGGCGGCGGGCGCGGCCTGCATGGTGCTGGAAATGATCCCCGCCGCGCTGGGCGCCGAGGTCACAAAGGCGATGACCAGCTGCGCCACCATCGGCATTGGCGGGGGCGCAGCCTGCCACGGCCAGGTGCTGGTGCTGCATGACATGCTGGGCCTCACCAGCGGCCCGCGCCCGCGCTTCGCCAAGGATTTTATGCCGGAAGGCGGCGGGTCGGTTGAGGGCGCGGTCAAGGCCTATGTGGCGGCGGTGAAAGCGCGGGTGTTTCCGGCGCAGGAGCACGGGTATTGAGGGGG
>JANLPP010000431.1:0-4537 GCA_031367295.1 Hyphomicrobiales bacterium
CCGACCGACAGGGGAATCGAGAACAGGATGGTGATCGGCTGCAGCACGCTGGCAAACAGCAGCACCAGCACGCCAAACACCATCATCAGCCCTGCGCCCATGGCGGTGGCAAAGCCGGAAAACACCTCGCCCATGATTTCCGCGTCACCGGCGAGCTTGATCACCACGCCAGGCGGCAGATCTTTGGCGGTTGGCAGGGCATAGACCTTGGCAATCGCCTCGCCCAGAGCGGCATTGCCGGTCAGGTCCGCCTCGATGGCGACACGGCGGGCGCGGTCATAGCGGTCGATGGAGGTCGGCCCCTGGGCAAACTCGATGTCCGCGACGGTTGAGACCGGCACATAGGTGCCGCGCCCGGTGGCGACTTTCAGGGCCTCGATAGTGCGCAGGTCGCCGCGCGCGCTCTCGATCAACTGCACCCGGATCGGGATCAGCCGGTCGCCAAGGTTGAACTTGGCAAGGTTGGGGCCGACGTCGCCAATGGTGGCGACACGGATGGTCTCGGAGATGGCGTCGGTGGTCACGCCAAGGTCGGCGGCAAGTTCCACCTTCGGGCGCATCTGCAATTCAGGCCGGTCCAGCGCCGCTGTGGAGATCGGATTGGCGAGCAGCGATATGGTCTTCATCTCGGTTTGCAGGCGGTTGGCAATCCCGGCGATCTGCGCCGTGTCATTGCCGACAACCAGCATCGACAGGCCGCGCTGTCCGTTGGGCTGCACAAACCAGAAGCGGATGTCGGGGATGGAGCGCAGGTCGTCGCCGACATCAGCCTCGACATCCTTCTGCGTTTTCACCCGCTGGGTCTTGTGAACGAGATTGATGATCAGCGCGGCCTTGCGGATTTCCTTGCCGCCAGCGCCAATCAGCTGGCCGCCATTGACAAAAACGCTCTTGA
The DNA here is from genome assembly GCA_031367295.1 of Hyphomicrobiales bacterium. Taxonomy (GTDB): domain Bacteria; phylum Pseudomonadota; class Alphaproteobacteria; order Rhizobiales; family Beijerinckiaceae; genus JANLPP01. The sequence continues at coordinate 896 of JANLPP010000431.1, forward strand.
TCTCGGGCCGCTCGCGCAGGCGGCGGGTCACTTCATCGGTCAGGTTTTTGGTGTCGTCGAGGCGGGATCCCGGCGGCAGCTCGACCGACAGCAGCATGCGCGCCTCATCGCCCGGCGGGATGAAACCCTGCGGCAGGAAACGCACGGAATAGATGGAGACGGCAAAGATGGCGAGGCCGAGGACGAGTGTCAGCCAGCGGTGGCGCACCGAAAAGCGCACAAGCCGCGTGTAGCTGCGCATGATCCAGCCTTCCTCGTGGATTTTCTCGGGATGGGCGCGCAGGAAATAGGCGGCGAGCAAGGGCGTGATCAGGCGCGCCACCAGCAGCGAGAAAATGACGGCGGCGGCGACAGTCAGGCCGAACTGCTTAAAATACTGGCCGGCGATGCCGCCCATGAAGGACACCGGCGCGAACACCGCGACAATCGTCAGCGAGATGGCGATGACCGCAAGGCCAATCTCGTCGGCTGCCTCCAGCGCGGCGCGGTAGGCGGATTTGCCCATGCGCATGTGACGCACGATATTCTCGATCTCGACAATCGCGTCATCGACCAGCACGCCGGTGGCGAGCGTGATGGCCAGCAGCGAAACCAGATTGAGCGAAAAGCCCATCAGGCTGATCGCCCAGAAGGCCGGTATCGCCGACAGCGGCAGCGCCAGCGCGGTGATCAGCGTGGCGCGCCAGTCGCGCAAAAACAGCAGCACCACAATCACGGACAGGGCCGCGCCTTCCAGCAGGCCGGTCATGGCGTTTTCATAATTGCCGACCGTATAGATGACCGAGGTGTCGATCATCTCGATCTTGTAATCGGGATTGTCGGCGCGCAGCTCCGCCACCTTGGCGTTGACAACATCATAGACCCGCGCGTCACTCTCGCCCTTGGAGCGGAAAATGTTGAAGGCCACCACCGGCTGGCCGTTGAGGCGGGCGAAGGTGCGCTCCTCAACCGAGGCGTCCGTGACGGTGCCCAGATCGGCGAGGCGCGCCTTGCGGCCGCCGCTGATCCAGATCATCGTCTCCTGCAGATCCTCGATGCTGCGCGAGGAGGCCAGCGTGCGGATGGCCTGCTCGCGTCCGCCAATCTCGCCGCGTCCGCCCGCAAGGTCCACTGTGGTGGCGCGCAGCTGGCGGTTGACGTCGGCTGCGGTTATGTTCAGCGAGGCCAGCCGGTCCGGGTCAAGCGAGACATGAATCTCGCGGTCGACGCCGCCGATGCGCTCGACACTGGCAACACCCTTGGCGCTTTGCAGTTTGCGCAGCACCACGTCATCAATAAACCACGAGATTTCCTCGGTCGTCCTTGTCGGCGCTGAGACGCCGAACGAGATGATCGAGCCGCCCTCGATCTCGATGCGGCGGATGATCGGCTCGTCCACCGTGCGCGGCAGATCGGAGCGGATGCGGGCGATGGCGTCCTTGACGTCATTGACAGCGCGGTCGGTGTTTATCTCAAGGCGGAATTCGATATTGGTGGTCGAGACGCCGTCCTGAATCGACGAGGTCATGTGCTTGACGCCATTGATGCCGGAGACCGCGTCCTCGACCTTCTTGGTCACCTGGGTCTCAAGCTCGGCCGGGGCTGCGCCCGACTGCGTCACCTGCACCGAGACTATCGGCACGTCGATATTGGGAAAGCGCGTGACCGGCAGGCCCTTGAAGGCAAAATAGCCAAGGATCATCAGCACCGCGAACAGCACCAGCGAGGCGATAGGCTTGCGGATGGCCCAGGCGGAGATATTCATGTTCATGGTTTAATGGCTCTCGGCTTGCGCCTGCGGTCCTGGCCGCTGCGCTGCTGGCTTTGGTGTCATAAACACGGTGCGCACCTTGTCACCGTCATGCAGAAAAGCGCCCGCCCGCGCGATGATGGTTTCATCTTCAAAAACGCCGGAGACAATTTCGATCTGGCCGTCAACCGTCAGCCCGGTCTTGATCGGGATAGCAAACACCATGCCGTCGCGCACGCCCTGCACATAGGGGCCTTTGGCGTCATAGAGCACGGCGCTGAGCGGCAGCGCCACGGCAATGCGGCGCGCCACCTCAATCTCGCCGCGCGCGAACGCGCCGATGCGCAGCGAATCGTGCTTTTCCACGGCAATGCGCACCTTGCCAAGCCGCGAGGCCTTCTCGACCTCGGGTGACACAATGCGCACTTTGCCGCTCAGTGACACTACATCGCCAATCGTGATGGTGGCGCTCTGGCCTGGCCGCAGTTTGGCGAGGCGCAATTCCGGCACCTCAGCCTCAAGCTCAATGTCCGAGCGTGCAATAATGCGGAACATCGCCTCTCCCATGCCGGCCGCAACGGCGCCAATGCGCGCGGCGCGGCGTGAGACAATGCCGCCCTCGGGCGCCTTGACCTCGGTGCGCGAGATTCTGACCGCCAGCTCCTGGCGCAGCGCCAGAATGCTGGTCACCTCCGCCTCGGCGACACGCAATCCGTCACGGCCGACGTTAAGCTGGGCCTGCGACGTGCGGGCGTCCGCCGTGGCATTGTCGAGGGCGGCATCGGTCGTCACGCCATCGCGCCGCAGGGACTGGGCGCGGGCATAGGCGCTCTGCTTCTGGGCAACGGTTGCCTCCCATTGGCCGATCTGGCTTTTGGCCTGGGCAATCGAGGCCTCGGCCCGCGCCTGCGTTGCCAAAGACTGCGCCATCTGCGCATCCAGCGTCTCGCGTGACAGGCGCGCCAGCACCTGGCCTTTGACCACCCGGTCGCCCTCGTCCGCGAGCAGCTCGACTATGCGCAGGCCCTCGATTTCAGGCCCGACCAGAATCTCTTCACGCGCCGCCAGTGTGCCGGTCACCAGAACCTGGTCAACCATTTCAGCCTTGGTGGCGGCCAGAACGGAAACGACTGGCGGCAGAACGAGCTTTTCAACTGCCACGGCCTCGGCGGGCAGGGCAGGCGACGCGGCAAAGCCCGTCAGTGCGGCAGCCAGCGCAAGCGCTGACAGACGCGAAGGCCGCGGACGCGCGATTGACCGGATGCTCATGACTGGATTGCCTGCCTTACAGTGCGCCGAAGTGGCGTTGGGGTTAGATGGTGTGCCGTGGTCTCTCATGCCAGCGCCTCCAGCCGTGCGGGCGAGGGCGCAACCGGCAGAACCATCGGCCGGCTGTCGCGCCCCAGCATGGGGCCCATCATGGCCAGAACCGCCGGCATCACGGCTTCCGCATCAAAATGCGGGTCGATGGCCCGGCGCCAGAACATGCCGTCGGCCAGAAGCTCCATGATCGGCACAATCTCGCTGGTTGGCCGCGTTGGCGTGATGCGCCCTTCCAGCACCGCGCGGTCCAGCAGGCCACGCAGCGAGGCCCGGATCGACTGGTCGCAATGGGCGAGTGTGCGGGCAATGGCCGGGTTGCGCGTGGCTTCAGCGCCAATTTCGATGATCAGGGCAGATTTATGCGGCGGCCGGTCAATAATGCAGCCGCGCATGACATTTTGCAGGCCCACCAGCAGGTCAGGCTCATGCGCCAGCGCGGCAAAGCGGGACAGCACATCCTCGCGGTCGCGCTCGACAATGCCGGCGATCAAATCCTCTTTGGAATCAAAGTAGAGATACAGGGCACCGGCGCTGATCCCGGCCTCGCGGCAGATATGCTGCATGGTGGTGCGGTGGAACCCCATGCGCGG
>JANLPP010000424.1:0-25990 GCA_031367295.1 Hyphomicrobiales bacterium
GGGAGAGCGTCATGGTATCATCCTTTCTCAGCGGCCCGGCTTCATCTTTCGTTTCGGGCGGCGCTGATTTGATGTCCGGAAGATAGAATGCTGCGATGCACAACGGAAGCGTTGAATGGTTGGGAGTGATATGCGAAAAATGCATGACTAATGGATTTTTGTGTCACATTCTGTTAATACATGGCGGAATTTCATCGAAATATGCGATAATAAGTTCGTATTGATATGAACTAAATCCAATTTTTGCCATATTTGAGCAGATTCATTTTGCGAAAATTGCATGCGTCAGAGATGCAGCGCAGCGGGGCATGAACAAGCGGGCAGCCACGTCAGCCGAGAGTAAGCTTCTGGAATCCTTTGGCAAGATGGGGCTTTTTTGATGATAAAATGCGCGAATTGACGCCGGTCCAGCCGATTTCACCAGACAATCTGCCAAATTCGATCTTCGGGCAGCGGTTCATCACCACCTGCACGCCCAAGGCCTCAGCCTTCGCACATGCAGCATCATTGCGCACCGTCAGCTGCATCCAGATCACCTTTGGAAGCGGGCTCAGGGCCAGCGCCTCGTCGACAACGATGCCTGCCGCCTCCGAGTTGCGGAATATGTCGATCATGTCCACCGGCCCAGGAATATCGGCCAGCCGCGCGTAAACTGGCTGGCCGAGCAATGTCTGCCCGGCAAGGCCGGGGTTGACGCCAATCATGCGGTAGCCGCGCCCCGACAGGTATTTGAAGACGAAATAGGATGGCCGCGCGTCATTGGCTGACACGCCGACCATGGCGATGGTCTTGACGCTGCGCAGGATGGCGCGGATGTGGTCGTCGGCGTAGTGGTCATGGGTCATTTTGATGTCTGGTCACTTATCAATGCCATGTGCGCCCGCGCGCCGATAGCCTCGGCGAAACGCTGAATCACACCCCAGGACGGATTGACCTTGCCCCCTTCAAGTCTGGCAATCGCAGCTTGCGATGTGCCCATTCTCTGCGCAACGTCTTCTTGTGTCAGGCCCTTTTTGCGGCGTGCGTCCGACAAGGCAAATGCAATTTCCATCGCAGGCCCGATGCGCTCATATTCCGCGCGCACTGTCGGCTTCTCCATCATGCGCCGCCGAACATCGTTCCATGGGACAGTCATCAGTTCACGTCCTTTGCTCTTTCGAGAGCCAGCCGGATAATGCGGGTCGGTGTCTTTTCGGTCTTCTTGATCAAGGCGAGCACGATAACCACCCTTCGGCCCCTCGCACCAACGTAGAGTGCCCGGCCTTCCGCGTTTTTTCCTGATGCGCGCAGTTCCCAAAGTTTGCCCTCGATATGCCGGACAAGCGGCATTCCAAGGCTTTCAAGTCCCTGACTCGCAATGCGGTCAACAATTCTTGCCAAAGCAGCTTGCAACGAAGCAGGCCAGCCAAGAACTTCCAAAGCGATTGCCTCATCGAAAAACTCGACACGCCACTGTATATATCTTATCCGATATGTTGACGCAAGAAACGGCAGAAATATTTGTGTCTGTCGCCTCGCCAAACCCTCTGCGAGCACCCCCGCGCTGCCGCCAGCATATTCGCTGGCCCAAACGGCCCGGCCCCAGACACCACCACATTGCCTGCGCGTGCCTGCATTGGGCTGGCGCCGGGCATCCGCTGCTTTCATTTACCTGGAGAAGCCTCTAATCGGGGTGCGCCCATTTGGACAGGGCCGCGCCGAGCGCGTGGCCATGAGTTTTTTCCGGCTTGCCCTGTCACAGGCGCGGCCTTTCAGCGGAACTTGGCATGAATGAGTTGACCACTGGCAGACGCATTACGCGCGATGCCATCACGCTGCTTGAGACCCGCCGCTCGGTGTCGCCGCCGGGGCTGGATGGGCCAGGGCCGACGCGCGACGAGCTGCACACGCTGCTGAAAATCGCAACGCGCGTGCCGGACCATGGCAAGCTGACGCCCTGGCGGTTCATCGTGTTTGAGGGCGAGGCGCAGCTGCGGGCGGGCGCGGTCATCGCCAGTGTTTTTGCGCGGGACAATCCCGGCGCGGACGCCACGCGGCTTGCACTGGAGGCGCGCCGTCTGGCGCATGCGCCGCTGGTCATCGGTGTGGTTTCCTGTGCAGCGCCGCATGCCAAAATTCCGGAATGGGAGCAGTCCATGTCGGCGGGCGCGGTCTGCATGCTGCTGATTACCGCCGCCAACGCGATGGGCTATGCCACCTGCTGGCTGACCGAATGGTTCGCTTATGACGCGCGGGTGATGATGCAGCTGGGCCTTGGCGCGCAGGAGCGGATGGCGGGTTTTATCCACATCGGCAGCGCCCGCGCCAGGCCTGAAGACCGGCCACGCCCGGCGACTGGCGACAAGCTCACCTTTTTTTGAGACAGGCGCGCAATGCGGCGCAATGCAGGACAAAACCCATGCTGTTTTACGAGCCTCACAAGCGCGACCGCAGCGCCCTGCCGCATGATCCGTTCAAGGCGCTGGTCGCGCCCCGCCCGATTGGCTGGGTGACGACGCTTTCGTCCGCCGGCGCGGTCAACCTCGCGCCCTATTCGTTTTTCAACGCCTTCACCTCAATGCCGCCGATCATCGGGTTTTCCAGCGAGGGCCTGAAGGACAGCGTGACCTTTGCGCGGGAGACCGGCGAATTCGTCTGGAACATGCCGACCTATGACCTGCGCGACAAGATGAATGCCACCTCGGCCTCGCTGCCGCGCGGCGACAACGAATTTCTGCATGCCGGACTGACCATGGCGCCCTGCAATTTCGTCAAGCCGCCGCGCGTTGCCGAAAGCCCGGCAGTGTTCGAGTGCCGGGTGACGCAGATTGTCAGCCTGAGCGACATCGAAGGCCGGCCCAGCGGCGCGTATCTCGTGCTGGGCCAGGTTATCGGCGTGCATATTGACGAGCGCTACATCAAGGGCGGCATGGTGGATACCGCCGCGATGCAGCCCATCGCGCGCTGCGGCTACCATGACTATGCGGTCGTTGACCGGGTGTTTTCGCTGCAACGGCCAGGATGACGCAGGCGGGCTTAACCAAACTTAAGGACCGCAGCCTGTAGTCTTGCCCGCAAAGCCCCCTTGCGAGCAACTGCCGATGATTGCGAATTTTTCCTTCAGCCAGTTCCTGTCCGACATGCTCGACCGGCATTTCTCCATGGCATCGCCATCAAGCCTGCAAACCTATGCGGGCGCGTTCGGGGTGCTGGCCCTGATTTTTGTGGCGCGGCGCGCGGCGGTCAAAACCAGCCTGCGGGGATTCTGGGGCGCGCTGTTTCCGGCAAAAGTGTTCCAGCATAAATCCACCCGCGTCGACATGGTGCACTATGCATTCAACGCGGTGCTGATGTCGTCGGCCTATGGCTCCATGCTGTTCACCGGCGAATACTGGTACCGCTGGACCGACAGCCTGCTGCACGCGATTTCCCTGAACGGGCCGTTTTTCAGTGCTCCCGCGCCGGTCGTACTGCTGGTGACCGCGCTGGTTGAGCTTGCGATGGTTGAGCTTGGCTACTGGCTTGGCCATTATCTCATGCACCGCATTCCGGCGCTGTGGGAGTTTCACAAGGTGCACCACTCGGCACAGGTGCTCACCCCGCTGACCGAATGGCGCCAGCATCCGGTTGAGCTGATCCTGATCCCCAACATCATCTCGATGCTGGTTGGCATTGGCTATGGCCTGCTCTGGCTGGTGTTCGGCCAGGCGCAGCCTGCCTCGCTGTTCAACGTCAATATTTTCCTGCTGCTGTTCTCCTTCACGATCCTGCATCTGCGCCATTCGCATGTCTGGCTGGCGTTCACCGGCCTGCTGGGCCATATTCTGCAAAGCCCGGCGCATCACCAGATTCACCATTCGACCAACCCGAAGCATTTCACCAAAAATCTCGGCTTCAGCATGTCGATCTGGGACTGGGCCTTTGGCACCCTGTGGATTCCGGCAAAGCGCGAGCATCTTGAATTTGGCCTCGGCGAGGAGAGCGCCGTGTTTGAAACCGTGCATGGCACGCTGGTGCGGCCATTTGTGCAGGCCGCCGGCCATGTTTATGGCGCTGCCGCGCCGCCCGCTGAACCGTCCGGGCAGAAGGCGGTTTGACCCTGCGGTTCCGCCGACGCGGGCTGGGGCTTGCCTGAACCGGCGGTTTGCCCGATATTTGCAGGCATGCAGTGGTCCATCGCCTGGGCCTGCCACTACCCGGCCCACAGCAAGCGCCTGCGGGCACAAGGATTTCGATGCGTCGGCGTGACTTTGTCCTTGCGCTTGGCGGCGCTGTAATCGCGCCGCTGCGCAGCGCGTGCGCGCAGCAGCGCGTCGGCAAACGCAGGCTTGGCGTGCTCAACTTCTATGCCGAAGCTGATTCGCATTCCCAATACCTGATCCAGTATCTTGCCGGCGCGCTGCGGGAACGCGGCTGGACCGACGGCGGCAACCTCGAAATAGTCTGGCGCTGGGCGGACGCCGACATAGACGCCCTGGGCGCGCGCGCCGACGAGTTGCTGGCAAGCGCGCCGGAGGTGATCTTTGCCTGTTCCACCAGTGTGACGCTGGAGCTGGCCAAGCGCACCAGAAGCGTTCCAGTGGTGTTTTTCCAGGTGTCCGATCCGGTCGGCAACGGCATGGTGGACACGCTGTCGCGGCCGGGCGGCAATCTGACCGGCTTCATGAATTTTGAATCCGGCATCTGTGTCAAGCATTTCGACCTGCTTGCCGAGATGGTGCCGGGCCTCAAGCGCGTTGGTCTGGTTTTCAATCCGCGCACTGCGGCGGGCGGCGGAAAATTCTATGCCGGCCCGCTGCAGCGGGCCAGAGGCGGTGCGGCCGAGATTGTGCCATTGGCTTTTGCTGATGCGGCGGGTGCCGCCAGCGCCATTGACGCGTTTGCCGCAGCGCCGGACAGCGGGCTGATTGTGCTGCCAGATATTTCAACCGCCGTGCACCGCACGCCGATTGTCGAGGCGGCGAGGCGCAACCGCCCGCCGAGTGTCTATCCCTATGATTTTTTCGTCGAGGCTGGCGGCCTGATGTCCTGCGGCGTCGATGTCACGCCGATCTACAAGGACGCTGCCGATTATATTGACCGCATCCTGAAAGGCGCAAAGCCCGCCGGTCTGCCGGTGCAGGCGCCAGTGAAATTTGACTTGACCATCAGTCTCGAAGCCGCCCGCACGCTGGGCCTGAGCGTGCCTGCCGCATTGCTGGCGCGGGCAGACCAGGTGCTGGAATGAGACGCCGGGCTTTCCTTGCCGGCTCTGCCGCGCTGCTGGCGCTGGACGCGCTGGGCCGCCCGGCGCGGGCGCAGGCGGGCAGCCTGCGGCGCATCGGCATGCTGCTGCCGTTTGCGCAGGATGACACGGAAACCGCCTACCGCATCCTCGCCTTTGAGGAGGGGCTTGGCGCCTATGGCTGGGTGCAGGGCGAGACGATTGACATTCTCTACCGCAGCGCGCCGCAGCGTGACAGGTTGCAGGCCTATGCCAGGGAACTGGTCGAGGCTGGCTGCGAAGTGCTGGTTGCCGCGACCAACACATCGCTTGACGCGCTGCTGGCGCAGACACAGACTTTGCCGATTATTTTCGTGCATGTTGGCGATCCGGTGGCGACAGGCCGGCTGAAGGATATGGCGCGGCCTGGCGGAAATTTCACCGGCTTCGTCAATTTCGAATATTCCATGCTGCAAAAGCAGGTGCAGCTGATCATGGCGGTTGCGCCGCTGACCAGACGCATCGCGGTGCTGATGAATCCTGACACTCTTGGGCGCGGCGTCGCGCCGACCCTGAAGGCCGCAAAGGCGGCCGCAGACAAACTTGGGCTTGAGCTGGCGGACGCCACCGTGCAGGGCGTTGACAAGCTTGACGAAAAATTCGCCGCGCTTGCGGCGCAGCCGGGCGGCAGCCTGTTTGTGGTGCCGGATGTTTTCGCCGCCTCCAATCGCAAGGCCATTGTCGAGCGCGCCGCGCGGCACAAGATTCCAACCATGTATTTTGGTGCCTATTTTGTCGTGGACGGCGGCCTGATTTCCTATGGCGTTGAGCCGCGCGATCTCTACCGGCGTTCAGCCGCCTATGTTGACAAGATTCTCAAGGGCGCAACTGTCGGTGAGCTGCCCGTGCAGTTTCCGGTGCGGTTTGAGATGGCCATCAATCTGAAAACCGCAGACAGCCTTGGCCTGACGATACCGCCGACGGTTCTGGCGCAGGCCGAGCAGGTGATTGATTGACGCAGGCCGCCACCACCGGCGCTGCCCGCCGCCGCCTCAGTCTCGCGCGCAAGTTCACGCTTGCCTTCATCGGGCTTGTCACTTTCGTGCTGCTCAGCAACGGCGCGGTCAATCTGTGGCTGAGCTATACGCAGGGCAAGGCAGTGGCAGTGCGGCTGCAACAGGAAAAAGCCCAGGCGGCAGCCGAGCGCATCAGCCAGTTTGTCGCTGACATCGAGCAGCAGGTGGGCTGGACGACCCGGGCTGAATGGGCGCAGGTGCCGCTCGAGCAGCGGCGCTACGATTTCATCCGCCTGATGCGCCAGGCCCCGGCGATCGCCGAGCTGACGCAGATTGACAGCAAGGGCCGCGAGCAGATGCGCCTGTCGCGGCTGGAGCCTGACGTGCTGGCAAGCGGGGCGGACCTGTCCGGCGATCTGCGCTTTCTGAAGGCGGTGACCGAAGGCGCCTATTACGGCCCGGTGTATTTCCGGCGCGGCTCGGAGCCGCATGTGTCGATGTCGTTTGCGCATGTCGGGCGCAATCCCGGCGTCACCTCGGCGGAGGTCAATCTCAAGCTGGTCTGGGACATTGTGAATTCCATCCGTGTCGGCGAGAAGGGCTATGCCTATATCACCAATGCCCGGGGCAAGCTGGTCGCGCATCCGGACATGAGTCTGGTGCTGCGCGAGACCGACATGTCGCAGAACGCGCAATTCACCAAGGCGCTGACCGAGGGCGGCAGCAAGGCGCCAGCAGGCGCGCCGGTCTCCGGCACGGACTTCGACGGAATGGCGGTGCTGACCGCGCATGCTTCCGTGCCGCGCGTCAACTGGATTGTGTTTGTGCGCTCGCCGTTGCGCGAGGCGCTGGCACCGGTGTTTGCCTCGCTGGAGCAGACAGCGATGCTGCTGGGCCTGGGCTTTCTGCTGGCGCTGGTGTCCGGCTCGTGGCTGGCGCGGCGGATGACAGTGCCCATCCAGCGCTTGCAGACGGGCGCAGAGCGGCTGGGCTCGGGTGACCTGACGCAGCGCATCGACATCAAAACCGGCGACGAGATCGAGGCGCTGGCGGACCGCTTCAACGGCATGGCGGCGCGCCTGCAGGAATCCTATGCCGAGCTTGAGGGCAGGGTCGGGCGGCGCACGGCTGACCTTGCGGTTTCGCTGCAGCAGCAGACAGCTTTAGCCGAAGGCCTGAAGGTGATCAGCCGATCGGCGTTTGACCTCAAAACCGTGCTCAACATATTGATCAGCTCGGCGCAGGAATTGTGCAAGGCCTCGCAGGGCGTGATCTATCTGCTGGATGGCGACATTTTGCGGGCGACGGCGCAGTCCGGCATTTCGCCGGAGTTCCAGCAGTTCATCACAGACCACCCGATCAAGCCCTCACGTTCCACCTTTGTCGGCCGCACCGCGCTGACCCACGAGGTTGTGCATCTGCCTGACGTGCTTGACGACCCGGAGTATTATTATTTCAACGCGCCCAAGCTGGGGCAGTTCCGCTCGGCGCTGGGCGTGCCGCTGATGCGCGATGGCCTGCTGGTCGGCGTTCTGGCCTTCTCGCGGCCGGAGCCGCGCGCCTTTGCCGGCCGCGAGATAGAGCTGGTCAAGACCTTTGCTGACCAGGCGGTGATCGCTATCGAGAACGCGCGCCTGTTTGAAAAGGTCGAGGCCCGCACGCAGGCGCTCTCGGTCGCGCTGCAGCAGCAGACCGCGACCGCCGATGTGCTCAAGGTGATCAGCCGCTCGGCCTTTGACATCAATTCCGTGCTGACGACGCTGATCTCCTCCGCCGCGCGCCTGTGCGAGGCAAACCAGGGCGCAATATTGGTGCGAGACGGCGCGGTCTACCGGATCAAGGTGACCTTCGGCATGACGCCGGAATTCCGCAAATTCATGCAGGACAGCCCGGTTGAGCCGGGCAACAATTCCTTTGCGGCCCGCACCGCCCTGCTTGAGGCGGTAGTCAACATTCCAGATGCCCTGGCTGACCCCGACTATTCCTTCGGCCCCGGTCCGGAGCGGGCCAGATACCGTGCAGGCCTCGGTGTGCCCCTGATGCGCGACGGTGCCATTGTCGGCCTGTTCGTGCTGGCAAGGCCCGAGCCGGTGGCTTTCACCGAGCGGCAGGTGGAGCTGGTGCAGAGCTTTGCCGACCAGGCGGTGATCGCGCTGGAAAACGTGCGGCTCTACGACGAGGCGGGGGCGCGCACGCGCGAGCTGGCCGAAGCGCTCAAATACCAGACAGTCACCGCAGACGTGCTCAAGATCATCAGCCGCTCGACCTTTGAACTTCAGGCCGTGCTTGATGTGCTGATCACCGAGGCGGTGCGCCATTGCGAGGCGGACACCGGCACCGTTTTCCGCCAGTTTGGCGATGGCTACCGGCGCGTCGCCGCGATTGGCCATTCGCCCGATTATTCGCAGTACATGTCGGGGCCGGGGCGGGTCATTCCGCTTGGCCGCCAGACGCTGGTCGGCAGGACCGCGCTTGAGGGCCACACTGTCCAGATCCTCGATGCCATGAACGATCCTGAATATGAATTTGGCGAGGCCCGCGAGATTGGCGGATACCGCACCATGCTGGGCGTGCCCCTGTCGACCCAGGCCGGGTTCCCGATCGGCGTCATTTCACTGACACGCCGCCGCGTCGAGGCCTTCAGCGACCAGCAGATCATGCTGGCACGCACTTTCGCCGACCAGGCGGTGATTGCCATGGAGAATGCCCGCCTTGTGCAGGAGCTGCGCGACCAGTCGGACGCGCTCGCCCATTCCTACAATGACCTGCGGCTCGCGCAGGACAGGCTGGTGCAGACGGAAAAACTCGCCTCGCTGGGCCAGCTGACCGCTGGCATAGCGCATGAAATCAAGAATCCGCTGAATTTTGTCAATAATTTTGCCGATGTGTCGCGCGAGCTGATTGACGAGATGCGGGCCGCCATGGCGCATCCGCAGGCGCTGAGTGACCCGGCGGTAAAACAGGAAATTGACGATCTGGCGCAGACGCTGAAGGATAATCTGGCCAAGGTTGTCCAGCATGGCCGCCGCGCCGATTCCATCGTCAAGAACATGCTGCTGCATTCGCGCGATGGTTCAAGTGAACGGCGCCTCATAGATGTCAACGCCAGTGTTGAGGAAAGCCTCAATCTGGCCTATCATGGCGCACGGGCGGAAAAGCCGGGATTCAACATTAATCTCGAAAAGCAGCTTGATCAAAGCGCCGGAACAGTGGAACTGTTTCCGCAGGAATTCATGCGGGTGATGCTGAACCTTATTTCCAACGGTTTTTATGCCGCGCATCAACGCAAGAAAGATGGCAAAGAGCCGGGTTTTGAGCCGACGCTCAAAATTTCGACTGTGCGAAAAGACGCAGAGGTTGTCATAAAGGTCCGCGATAACGGCAACGGTATACCTGATGCCGTCAGAGCCAAAATGTTTACGCCCTTCTTCACAACGAAACCAGCTGGTGAGGGAACCGGTCTGGGCCTGTCGTTAAGTTATGACATTATCGTCAAGCAGCATGGCGGCAAACTGGAAGTCGAGACTGCAGCGGGGGAATACACGGAGTTTACCATCACATTTCCAAGCCTGCCAGTGCGGGCCGGGGGCGCACCATGAAAACCCTGATCCTGGTTGTTGACGACGAGGCGGATGTCGAAGTCCTGTTTCGCCAGCAGTTTCGCCGCGAGTTGCGCGAAGGCCGCTACGAGATGGAGTTTACGCTGTCGGCAATCGAGGCGCTGGCGCGGGTGGACGCGGCGCAGGACGCCGGCCTCATTCTGGTTCTGTCGGATGTCAACATGCCCGGCATGAGCGGCCTTGACCTGCTGCCGCAGATGCGCGCGCGCCGTCCCGATGTGCCGGTCTACATGATCACCGCCTATGGCGATGCTGCCACGCGCGCCAAGGCGCTGGAGCGCGGCGCGCGCGCCTTGCTGACAAAACCAATCAATTTCACCGAGCTTCGCGCGCTGATTGTCGGACGCCTGGAAGAAGTCGGGCGGGCGGCTTGACAGCCATTATTCTGGTCGTTGACGACGAGCCGGACCTGCAGGCGCTGGTCATCCAGAAGTTTCGCCGCCAGGTGCGTGACGGGCAGCTGCGTTTCATATTCGCGCAGGATGGAATCGAGGCGCTTGAGGCCCTGCGCACGCATGCGCGCATCGACATGATCCTGAGTGACATCAACATGCCGCGCATGGATGGCCTGACGTTTTTGCAAACCATCAAGGAGGCGGGCAGCGGCCAGTCCACTGTCATCATCTCCGCCTATGGCGACATGACCAATATCCGCCGGGCGATGAACAATGGCGCTTTCGATTTTGTCACGAAACCGATTGACTTCGCGGACCTGGAAACAACGATAGCCAAGACGCTGGCGCATGTCGGCGCGCTGCGCGGCGCGCTGGAGCGGCAGGCTGCGGCTGAGCGGGCGCAGGCGACGCTGTCGCGCTTCTTCTCGCCCAATCTGGCGCAGCGCCTTGCCAATGACGAGGAGGCGCTGAAATTCGGCGGCGAGTGGCGCGAGGTGGCAACGCTGTTCACCGACGTCACGAGTTTTACCGCGCTGCTGCAAAGCCTGCCGCCGGCCCAGCTTGGCCTGCTGCTGAACGAATATATCGGCGGCATGACCGAGATTGTCTTTGCGCATGAGGGCACAGTCGCCAAGATTGTCGGCGACGCGCTGCATGTGCTGTTCGGCGCGCCCTCCGACCAGCCCGACCGCGCGGCCCGCGCCGTTGCCTGCGCCATGGAGCTTGACAGTTTTGCCGAGAGTTTCCGCGCCCGCTGGAAGGACAAGGGTGTCGCCTTTGGCGCCACCCGCATCGGCGTGCACTGCGGCCCCGCCATCGTCGGCAATTTCGGCGGCGGCCAGTTTTTCAACTACACGGCCTATGGCGACACCATCAACACGGCGGCGCGGCTGGAAGATGCCAACAAGCCGTTTGGCACGCGGGTGCTGGTGAGCGCCGCTGTCACCGGACAGGTGCCCGCGTTCCGGGGGCGGCCGGCGGGCGCAGTGCTGCTGCGCGGACGCCGTGAGCCACTGGCAGTGTTCGAGCCTTTGACGCAGGAGCAATTTGAGCACGCCGCCACAGCGGCCTATTGCGAGGCCTATGAAAAGCTGCGCGCTCGCGACCCGGCAGCGGTCGCCGCGTTTGCCGCGCTGGTCGGCGCCAACCGGCTGGACCCGCTGATCGGCTTTCATCTGCGCCGGCTGCTGAACGGCGGCGAGGGCGACCAGATTGCGATGGAGTAGGTGGCGATTCAGCCGTTCGATATGGCATGTGCCCTTCATACGGACTGTGCATCCTAATCTGAGTCACGAGATCCGCTCAAGGCAAACTTATGCGCGGTGCCGTCCGGTTGGGAATGCAGGACCGAGAGACTGGCCGGGTCGTGATCAAGCAACGCCAGCGCGCTGCCAATGGCGCGGCTGGGCAACAGATCACCCGCCTCATATTTTTGAAAAGCGCGTGGTCCACCGCCAATCAACTCGCCCGCCGCTTGTTGCGTCAGACCGAGCTTGCCGCGAATGCGCCTGACGTCTTCGGGTAGCGGCAGACCCTCCGTCACTGCCTTGAGGCGGTTGAGTGCGCGGTCGGACAGTTTCATATCCTCGCCCGTAAGAATGCCTTCGCCGGACTCATCACAATACCAGCCCGGCATATCAAAGGTTATGCGCACGCCCTTGTATTCGAGTGTCATCGGACGCACGCCACGCTGCATCGGCGCGCCGGTTTTCGGGCAGATTTGAATGGGACTATCCATCGTCTTTCCCCTTGAACGAGAGCAGCAGAAATTCCGTCACAACATCCGCTGTAAATTTCACGTAAAGCATGCCTGCATGCGAAGGTACATGATACACGTCCTGCCAAATCCGGTAATCGGCAAAGGCAGTCATCGACTTGTAGAAATGCCTGCGTTGCATGGTCTGAATCGTTGCAACAATTTCGCTTCGCCCGAAACCCAAAGCCGCAGCAGTTCGCACGGCAGTCGCGGTTACGTTGAGTTTGCCGACTTGATCGAAAGACGCGCGGAACGCGACTAAATCATATGTTGGTTTGGGCTTTTCCGTCATGTCGAAAAATACACCATTATGGTGTATCGTCAATATCAGTTTCTTTGTGAAATCTCCGCCCGCCGATCCTTGCCCGCCAGCCGCTCCAGCAGAAAATCTATTTCCCGCCTGTCGGTCTCCGACAGCGCAACCCCCGGCTTGCGCTGCGCGTCGCAGGCAATCGCGCCCCTGCGCATCAGCACGTATTTGCGCACGGCAAGGCCGATGCCAGGCTGCTGCTCGTAGCGCAGCAGGGGCAGGTGCGCGTCGAACAGGTCGTGCGCCCGCGTGCGCTCGCCGGCCCGCGCCAGCGCCACCAGCTGCGCCAGCATGTCGGGAAAGGCGTAGCCGGTCATGGCGCCATTGGCACCGCGTTCGACCTCAAAATCCAGAAACAGCCCGCCATTGCCGCACAGGATCGATATAGGCCGCATCGACCCATCGCGCTCAAATCCGCGCAGCGCCGATATTTTTGCCAGGCCCGGCCAGTCCTCGTGTTTCAGCATCACGCAGGACGGGTGTTCCTGCACGATGCGGGCAATGACGCCGGGGGTCATGACCACGCTGAAATTGAGTGGATAGTCCTGGATGACGAAGGGCACATCCGCGCCAATCGCCTCCACCGCCTGGCGGTAATAGCCGGTGATCTGGTCATCGGTGCGCAGCGTGCCGGGCGGCGCGATCATGACGCCGGCCGCGCCCAGCTGCATCGCCTCGCGCGCCAGCGTGCGCATGGCTGCAAGGCCGGGTGCGGTGACACCGACGATCACCGGCAGGCCATTGGCGCGCGCCAGAATGCGCCGCGTCAGCGCCACAGCCTCGCTCGCCTCCAGCTTTTGCGCCTCGCCCATCACGCCAAGGATGGTCATGCCGCTGACACCGCAGCGCCGGTAGAAATCGCTCAGGCGGTCAACCGAGGGCCAGTCAATCGCGCCGGAGGGATCGAACGGCGTGGCGGCGATGGTGAACACACCAGCGGTCTCGTGGGTCAGCATTCTGGCGGCGTCCCTGGGGTTTGGCTGGCGCTTGAGTTCTGCGGTCGGCCTTGCAGCATCATCATCTCAAAAAGGCACTGCCGCCACGCATTTTGGCTTTGGCCTGGCGTCAAGCGTGGCAGGAAAAAATCAAAATCGCGATTGCGGACTGGCCAATGTCATGCAAAACTTTGGCTACAGCAATGGCAAAAACTGAAACATCAGCGCAATTGAACACATGTGGCTGGCTGCCGGGAGGGCGGTTGAGGCGATGACCGGACAGCCGCACAGTGCCAGCACAGCCGCGCCCGCAGACAGCGCCGCCAAGCTCGGCTGCCGCAACCTGACAAAACGTTTTGGCGGCACACTGGCTGCTGACAATGTCAGCTTTGATGTCATGCCGGGCGAGATTCTGGCGCTGCTCGGGCAGAACGGCGCGGGCAAATCGACTGTCATCAAAATTCTTGCGGGCGTCTATGCACCCGACAGCGGCGGCATGTTTGTTGATGGCGCGCCCTATGATCCGCGCGGCGCAAAGCAGTCCATCGCCTTCATTCATCAGGACCTTGGCCTGATCGAGTGGATGACGGTCGCCGAAAACATCGCGCTGGCGCAGGGCTACACGCGGCGCTTTGGCCTGATCGACTGGCAGGCGGTGGATGCGGCAGCGCGGAAATCGCTCGCCATGATCGCGCATGACATTGACCCGCGCCAGCGCATCGCCAATCTGACGCGCACCGAGAAATCGCTGGTCGCGATCGCCCGCGCCATCGGAGTCAACGCCTCTGTCATCGTGCTTGATGAGCCGACCGCGAGCCTGCCGCAAGCCGAGGTAGGCCTGCTGTTCGACGTGCTGCGCGGCCTGAAAGCCCGCGGCGTCAGCATGATCTATGTGTCGCATCGTCTTGACGAGGTGTTCGCCATTTCCGACAGCATGGTGGTGCTGCGCGATGGCGCGGTGGTTGACCAGCGCCTGACGAAGGACGCGACGCCTGAAGGACTGATCGCCGCCATCATCGGGCGCCGCCCCGAAAGCATTTTTGTGCGCCCGCCCGCGCCCACAGCCGAGCCGCTGCTGTCGCTCAGGGGTTTTGTTGTTGGCGATGTCGGGCCGGTTGATTTTACCCTGCACCGGGGCGAGATCATGGCGTTGACCGGCCTGCGTGGCGCGGGGCAGGAGGCGATCGGGCGCGGCTTGATCGGGGCCGATCCTGTGGATGGAGGCAGCGCCCGGATCAACGGTCGGCGGCATGCGCATCACTCGCCGGAGCGCGCGATTGCCGGCGGTCTTGGCTTTGTCGCGGCGGACCGCGTCGCCGAGTCGGTCGCGCATGGGCTGACCGTGCGCGAGAATATGTTCATCAATCCGGGCGCATCGCAGCGCGGGCTTTTCACCCTGCGCCACCCGGCCAGTGAGGCGGGCGAGTGCAGCGCGCTTGGCCACACTGTCGGATTGCATCCCAATGATCCTGAAGCGCCGATTGAAACGCTTTCCGGCGGCAACCAGCAAAAAGTCGTGATGGCGCGCTGGATGCGCATCGGCCCCGATGTGCTGGTGCTGGAAGATCCGACGGCAGGCGTCGATGTGGGGGCCAAGGGCGACATCTACCGTTTGCTGGGACAGGCGCTGGCCAAGGGGCAGGGGATTATCCTCGTCTCGACCGATTTCGAGGAGGTCGCCGCCATCTGCCACCGCGCGCTGGTGTTCCGCAATGGCATGATTGTGGCCGAGGTGGCGGCAGGGCTGATGACAGTTGAGGCGCTGACGCACCTGACATCGATGGCGCCGACGGTGGTGCCTGTGGAAATGATGGTGTCATGACGATGGCGCAACGCAGAGCGCATTTTTCTCTCCCGCGAAGCGGGGGAGATGTCGCGAAGCGACAGAGGGGGCGGTGCCGTTTGCGCAAGCCTCTGGCATATCATTTGCGGCACCGCCCCCTCTGCCCTTCGGGCATCTCCCCCGCTTCGCGGGAGAGAGGGATCAGCTGGCCTTGCCGCATTCTTGCAACTGCCGCCAAACTGCGCGTGTCCTCATGAACTCAATCAAATCCACCGCGCTGGAGCCCACCGCCGTCGAGCTGCAATCGCTCAGCCTGCAACAGAAGCTGTGGCGGCTTGCGCCGGTGTATGGCCTGCCGATTTTCACGCTGCTGCTGATTGTCCTGTTCTCGATTATCCTGCCCAGCACTTTCCCGACAATTCTGAATGTGCGGTCCATCCTTGGCGACAAGGCGATCATCGCTCTGCTGTCGCTGGCCGCCATGATCCCGATGATGGCCGGGCGCATTGACCTGACTGTCGGCTATGGCATCGTCATGTGGCATGTGCTGGCGATTGCCTTGCAGACCCGCTATGGCATCGACTGGCCGGTGGCCTGCCTTATCGTGCTGGTGCTCGGCGCGTGCCTCGGCCTCATCAACGGTTTTCTGGTCGAGCTGGCGCAGATTGACTCGTTCATCGCGACGCTGGGCACCGGCACGACGCTTTATGCGATTGCGCTCTGGTACACGGGCGGGCGTCAGGTCATTGGCGTCCTGCCCAAAGGTTTTACCGGCCTCTATACGACGGATGTGTTCGGCATTCCCGTCGCCGCCTTCTATGTGCTGGCGCTTGCCCTGGTGCTCTGGGTGATCACCGAGTTTCTGCCTATTGGCCGCTATCTCTACGCCATCGGGGCGAACCCGCGGGCGGCGACGCTGAATGGCATTCCCGGCCGCCGCTATGTTGTCGGCACTTTCGTCGCCTCGGGAGTTCTGGGCGCTGCGGCGGGCATTGTTCTGGCGGCGCGGCTGCGCATCGGCCAGGCCAGCGTCGGCCTTGAGTTTCTGCTGCCCGCTCTCGTCGGCGCGTTTCTGGGCTCCACCACCATAAAACCCGGGCGTGTGAATGTCTGGGGCACGATCATCGGTGTCGCCATTCTGGCGGTTGGTATTTCCGGCATCCAGCAACTGGGTGGTGACTTTTATGTCGAACCGCTGTTCAATGGCGTGACGCTGCTGATCGCCATCGGGTTAGCGGGCTATGCGCAGAGAAAACGCGGGGCGGTGCGCTACGCGCGCGCCGCACCAAAGGAACAACCGGAGGCAAAGAGCTGACCGCAATGGCAGCGGCGCAACCGGTTCAATCGCTTTGCCAGAAGGCAAGGCTCACATGAGGGAGTGAACAATGACACGGACACACAGGCTGGCGCTGCTGGCGCTCGGCACAGCGCTGCCGCTTTATGCGGTCGCAGCCCAGGCGGACGCGGTGAGCGACGCCAAGAAAATTGTCGAGATGACCTCGACCCCCAACGCCCCCTGGGCTGGACCGACCACGGGTCCGAAGGCGGCGGCAGGCAAGACCATCGTCTATGTCTCGACTGACCAGCGCAACGGCGGCGCGCTCGGCGCGGGCGAGGGCGTCAAGGAAGCTGCGGCGAAGATCGGCTGGACCTTCAAGCTTATCGACGGGCAGGGCACTGTCTCGGCGCGCGCCTCCGGCATCAGCCAGGCGATTGCCTCGAAGGCCGATGTCATCGTGCTCGGCGGCATTGACGCCACCGAACAGGCGGCGGCGATTGAAGAGGCCGCCAAGGCCGGCATCGTGCTGATCGGCTGGCACAGTTACGCCAAATCCGGCCCGCATGACAAACTGCCGATTTTCAACAATGTCACCACCGACCCGCTGGAGGTTGCCGCCTCGGCAGCGTCTTTCCCCTGCGCGGCGACGGGCGGCAAAGTCGGCGCGGTGATTTTCACCGACTCGACCTATGAAATCGCGGTGGCGAAGTCGAACGCCATGGCAAAAGTGATCAAGGCCTGCGGCGACAGCAAAGTGCTTGAGATTGTTGACACGCCGCTCGCGGACGCCGCCGCCCGCATGCCGCAGCTGACCACCGCGCTGCTGCAAAAATACGGCAAGGCGTGGACTCATGCGCTGTCGATCAACGACCTGACCTTTGACTTCATGGCACCGTCCTTGTCGGCGGCGGGCATCAAGGGTGACGGCA
The DNA here is from genome assembly GCA_031367295.1 of Hyphomicrobiales bacterium. Classification (GTDB taxonomy): domain Bacteria; phylum Pseudomonadota; class Alphaproteobacteria; order Rhizobiales; family Beijerinckiaceae; genus JANLPP01. The sequence goes on from JANLPP010000424.1 coordinate 17,206, forward strand.
TGCCGCTGGCGATCTCGGCCGGTGACGGCTCGGAGGTGGCGTTCCAGCGCATCCGCGCTGGCGAATACCAGGCCGGCACAGTTGCCGAGCCGCTGCGCCTGCAAGGCTGGCAGGTGGTTGACGAGGCCAACCGCGCGCTGAACAAGGAAAAGCAGAGCGGCTTCACCGCCCCAGCGCATTTGTTCCTGCCCTCCAACATCAAGAGCGACGGCGGACCCAAGAACACCTATGATCCGGATAATAATTACGCGGCGGCTTACGCCAAAATCTGGGGTAAATGAGAGCCGGGCTGATTTGTAAACCGGAATAAAAGAGATGCGCGGCCCACCCTCTCCCAGAGGGAGAGGGTCGCGCGAAGCGCGGGGTGAGGGGTGACAGTCTCTGACGTGAGCGCAGGTTCAGCCGCGCAAACCTCCGAACTTTGTAACCCCTCACCCCGGCCCTTTGGGCCGACCCACTCCCAAAGGGAGAGGGTTGCGCGCTAACTTTCATCGTTAGTGCGAGACCACCGCCATGCCCTCCCAAAACCTGCCCAAGCCCGACTACGCCAAAAATATGAAACTCATCGGCCATTCCGATCAAGGCGGGCGGCCGGATGGCGTGCAGCTGATGCTCAACAAGGGCCACGCCTTTATCGGCCACATGTTTTCCAGGGGCTTCAGCGTCGTCGATTGCACTGACCCGCGCCAACCCAAAACCGTCAATTATATCGAGGCGCCGCACAACACCTGGAACATCCATCTCCAGACGCATGGTGACCTGCTGCTGGTGATCAACGCCAAAGACATGTTTGCCGCCCCCGAGTTTCAGGATGAGAAAGCCTATTACAAGGGCGCCATCGGCAAGAAAGTTGGCACGGCAGGAGCCAGGGCGGCAGCAGCGCGCGACTGGACGGCTGGCATGGCGGTCTATGACATCAAAAATCCGGCGCTCCCGAAAAAAATCGGCTTCATGCCGGTTGAGGGCGGCGGCATTCACCGCATCTGGTACACGGGCGGGCGCTGGGCCTATGTGTCGGTGCTGCTTGACGGGTTCACTGATTACATTTTCATGACCATCGACATGAAAGACCCGGCCAACCCGACGGAAGCCGGGCGGCTGTGGCTTGACGGCATGAACCAGAAGGCGGGCGAAACACCGTCCTGGCCCGCAACCGCCCGCATGGGCCTGCACCACGCCACGGTCAGCGGCGACACGGCCTATGGCGCCTGGCGCGACGCCGGACTGGTGATGATTGACGTGAAGGACCGGGCAAAACCAAAACTCATCGTGCATCACAACTGGTCGCCGCCCTTCAATGGCGGCACGCATAACTGTCTCGCGCTGCCCGACCGCGAATTGCTGGTCGTTGTCGATGAGGCGGTGCTCGACGATTATGAGGACGGTGACAAGCCGGTCTGGCTGTTCGACATCCGCGTGCCCGCAAAGCCGGTCAGCATCGCGACTTTTCCGCGGCCGGAGGATGCCGATTACCGGAAAAAGGGCGGCCACTTCGGCCCGCACAATATTCACGAAAACCGGCCGGACTCGTTTGTCAGCTCCACGACGATTTTTGCGACGCTGCAAAACGCCGGCATCCGCGTCTATGACATCAAGAACGCTTACCGCCCTGAGGAGGTCGCCGCTTTCGTGCCGCCCAAGCCGGCGAGGCTGATGGACAAGCGGCCCAACCGGCCATTGGTGATCCAGACCTGCGACGTGTTTGTCGACAAGGAGGGACTGGTTTTCGCCAATGACTACAACGGCGGATTGTATATCCTGGAATACAAAGGCTAGGGCGGTCCGGCGCAAAGGATGATCGACGCCGCTTCGCCAGGTTGCGCGTCCGCCTTGCGGGCCTCCACCCTGCCGATGACAGCCGCCTGCGCCAGCCCTGCCGCGCGCAGGGCGGCGAGGCAGGCACCGGCGCTGGCAGCGGGCACGCCCGCCAGCAGGCCACCGCTGGTCTGCGGGTCAAACAGGATCGCCGCCGCCGCATCGCTGGCCGGTGGCGGGTCATTGCCCAGCACAGATGCGAGTTGAAGATTCTCCGCCTGCATGGTCGAGACTATGCCCAGCGCCATCACCGCGCGCGCGCCCGGCAGCACTGGCACCTCTGCAAGCCACAATTGCGCGCTGACGCCGCTGGCTTTGGTCATTTCAGCCAGATGCCCGGCAAGGCCAAAGCCGGTGACATCGGTCGCCGCCCGCGCGCCATGGGCTGCCAGGACCTGCGCCGCGCTCTGGTTGGAAACCAGCATCTGCTCAACCGCCGCGACAATCCAGCGCGCCTTCGCCTTGCCCTGCATCTGCGCGGCAAACAGCGCGCCCGTGCCCAGCGGCCTGGTCAGAATCAGCGCGTCACCCGGCATCAGGCCGCTTTTGCGCAGCAGGTTCTGCGGCAGGACGCTGCCATTGACACTGAAACCCAGTGCCAGCTCCGCGCCCTCGCTGGTGTGGCCGCCCACCAGCGTGCAGCCGGCCGCGCGCAGGGCCTCGTTAGCGCCCTGCATCAGGGTGGCAAGATCGGCCTCGACCTTGGCCGCGAGGCCATAGGGCAGGGTGGCGATGGCCAGCGCTGTTTCCGCCTGCCCGCCACAGGCGAAAATGTCGGAGAGCGCATGGTTGGCGGCAATTCTGCCGAACAGATAAGGATCATCGATCATGGCACGGAAGTAATCGACGCTGTGCAGCGCGATGCTGCCATCGGGGCGCTCTATCATGGCCGCGTCATCGGGCGCGCTGAGGCCGGACAGCACGCTGGCGCGAGGAAAAGGCTGCAGGCTGCGCAGGGCGCGCGACAGCACGGGCGCGCCGACCTTGGCACCGCAGCCGCCGCAGCGCATGGCGCTGGCACTGAGGGCCGCAAGGTCCACATCGGCCAGCGGCGAGGCGGGCGGGCGCGGTGCCGCCATCTGCGGCAAATCCGCAAAGCGTCGCATGAAGGCGCGGTCGATGCGGTTCTTCCAGCGCCACACCCAGGCCCCGCCAAAGCTCAGGCCATTGCGTGCGCCAACCGCGTATTTTTCGCCGGTTGAGATCAGCGCCAGAGTTTGGTGTTGCGGAGTGAATTTGCGCAGCGGCGCGCCGGTCAGCCTGGCGCGGATATTGGCGGCGAGCACCGGACCGGCGCGCACTGCATAGACACCCGATTTTGGCAACGGACGCGGCTCAAAGGCAACGGTGTCGCCTGCGGCGAAAATGTCCGGGTGGCCAAGGGCGTTCAGCCTTGCGTCAACCCGCAAAAAGCCCTGCGCGTCACAGGTGAGCCCCGTATCCGCCAGCCAGGCGGCAGGCGCGGCCTGCGTTGTCCAGAGGATTTCATCGGCAGGCAGCGTGCGGCCATCGGCGCAGTGCAGGGCATGGGCATCAACTCTGGCAACGCGCGCGCCAGTGACAACAGTGATGCCGCGGGTTTGCAGAATTGCCAGAAAGCGGCGCGCCACACCGGGCGCAAAAGCCGCGAGAATGGCGGGGGCAGATTCGACGAGGCTGAACGACAGCGCTGAAGCGTCGCGGCCCTGCGCGGCACAGTCGGTCCGCAGCCGCCGCTCAACCGCCAGAATCAGCTCAACGCCGCCCGCGCCGCCGCCCACCAGCGCAATGCGGACAGGCCCGGCGCGCGCCAGCACGCGTGACCGCAGCGTTTCAAACTGCCGCAGAAACTGGTCAATGGGTTTTACCGCAATCGCATGCCCGGCCGCGCCGGGCACATCGCCGGTGGCTGGCTGCGAACCGATATCGAGCGACAGAATGTCATAGGGCAGGGGCGGGCGGCCATCGCAGATAAGTAGCTTTGAGGCGACTTTAATGCCGCATGCCTGCGCTTTGACCAGCCGTGCCCCGGCAAAATGCGCCAGCGGCCCGCAGTCGATATGGGCCTCGTCAAAACTGTAGTGGCCCGCCACAAGCCCGGGCAGCATGCCGGAATAGGGCGTATCAACCTCGCGCGTCACCAGCGTCAGCCGCACGCCCGGCAGAGGGGCCATGCCAAAGCTGCGCAGCACTGCAACATGCGCATGGCCGGCGCCTGCAAGAACGACATCTTTGACAATTATTGACGCGCTGGACTGCACAATGTCTCCAAAACTTCCCGTATCGGCAAATGTTTGGCCCCGCCGCGCCGCCAAGGCAAGCCAGCTTCCTATCACTTGCGCGCTAGGATAAGAGCGGCGCGCATGTGTCAGGATTGCGTATTTGCTGCATTGCAGCTAAACAGTCGCGACATTAGTTGCAGTGCAGCATCACCATGCAGCAGGACGAGGCAGGCAGCCTGCGGTCCTGGCCGGAGGCATAATGGTTTCCCGCATTATCAAAGTAAGCCCGTTCGACCTCGTGGTGTTTGGCGGGACAGGCGATCTGGCCTACCGCAAGCTCTATCCGGCCCTGTTCCACCGCCTGCTGGACGGCCAGCTGAGCCCGCCGACCCGCATTATCGGCGTGTCGCGCCGGGTGCTGCCCGAAAGCGATTTTCAGACCGCCATCCGCGCCGGCCTGAAGCTCTATGGCGGCTCGGACAATGTGAAACCGGCGGATGTCGATGCCTTCACCGCCATGGTTTCGCATCTGGCGGTTGACGCGTCGGGCGATTCGGGATGGAGCGAACTCAAAGCCGTGCTTGGCGACGCCGGGCGCATCCGCGCGTTTTATCTGGCCACCAGCCCCGATCTGTTCGGCAGTGTCGCGGCGCGTCTGGCCAGCAACGGCCTGATCACGCCGCAGTCGCGCATCATCGTCGAAAAGCCGCTTGGCAAGGACGGCGCTTCCGCCAAGGTCATCAATGACCAGCTTGGCGCGGTGTTCGACGAAAGCCAGATTTACCGCATTGATCATTACCTCGGCAAAGAGACAGTGCAGAACCTCATGGCGCTGCGCTTTGGCAATATCCTGTTCGAGCCTTTGTGGAATTCCGCCCATATCGATCATGTGCAGATCACGGCCTCTGAAAATATCGGCGTTGAGGGCAGGGGCGCCTATTACGACAGTTCGGGCGCGCTGCGCGACATGGTGCAGAATCACCTGCTGCAGCTGCTCTGCCTTGTGGCGATGGAGCCGCCCGCGCAGATGCAGGCTGACGCCGTGCGCGACGAAAAGCTGAAGGTGCTGAAGTCGCTGGGCCGCATTGACGACGCCAACGCCGCGCAGCTGACCGTGCGCGGCCAGTACAGGGCGGGGGCGGCCAATGGCGCGGCCGTGGCGGGCTATCTGGAGGAATGCGGCAACCCCGACAGCACGACGGAGACTTTTGTCGCCATCAAGGCCAGCGTCTGCAACTGGCGCTGGGCGGGCGTGCCATTTTATCTGCGCACGGGCAAACGCCTGCCGCAGCGCGAATCGGAAATCGTCATCGCCTTCCGCCCGGTGCCGCACTCGATTTTCGAGTCGGGCACCGGCACGCTCAACGCCAACCGCCTGGTGATCCGCCTGCAGCCGGACGAAGGCATAAAGCTGTGGCTGATGATCAAGGAGCCTGGGCCGGGCGGGTTCCGCCTTCAGCATGTGCCGCTCGACATGAGTTTCGCCGAGGCGTTTAACGCGCGCTCGCCGGAAGCCTATGAGCGGCTGCTCATGGATTTTATTCGCGGCAATGCCACGCTGTTCATGCGCCGCGACGAGGTGGAGGCCGCGTGGAAATGGATTGACCCGATCCGCGAGGCCTGGGGGCGCGCAACCGAAGGGCCGCGTCCCTATATAGCGGGGACGTGGGGACCGGCGCAGGCGATTGCGCTGGTGGAGCGCGATGGCCGCACCTGGAATGAGGATGTCCCGTGAACGCCAGCGCACCTGTCACTCTTGAGTTTGATACCGGCGCGCTGCTGGCCAAAGCGCTGGCAGGCAAGATCGCCGGCAATTTGCGCATGGCGGTGGCCGAGCGGGGCCACGCGACGCTGGCGGTTTCGGGCGGGCGCACTCCTGTGGCGCTGTTTGAGGCGCTGTCACAGCTCGTCCTGCCGTGGGGCAAGGTCGCGGTGATATTGTGCGACGAGCGCTGGGTGCCGGAGGATGATGCCCGCTCCAACACCGCGCTGGTGCGTCGGCACCTGCTGCAGGGGCCAGCCGCGCAGGCGCAGTTTGTAGCATTGACCACCCATGCCGCGACGCCCGAGGCGGGCCTTGGCGCGGTGCGGGCGCGGGTGGCGCTGCTGGCCCTCCCGCTTGATGTTGTTGTGCTGGGCATGGGCGGCGACGGGCACACCGCCTCGTGGTTTCCCCATGGCGACCATTTGCGGCAGGCGCTTGATCTTGCCGATGCCGAGCGCGTGGTGGCCATGCATGCGCCCGGAGCGCCGGAGGCGCGCATCACCCTGACAGCCAGTGTTCTGGCAACCGCAAGCCATATTTACCTGCACATAGAAGGCAACAGCAAGCGCGGCGTGCTGTGCGGCGCGATGGAGGGCGGGCCGGATGCCGAAATGCCGATCCGCGCGGTGCTGCGCCGGGCGCAGCGCAATCTGAAGGTCTACTGGTCGCCTTGAGATTTAGCCTTTTTTTCGGAAATATTTTTCAGGACATTCGCCATGGTTCACAAAACTGTCGCCGAGGTTACAGCCCGCATCGTCGAACGCAGCCATAAGTCGCGTCAAGGCTATCTGGCGCGCCTCGACAGGGCCGCCAGATCAGGCCCGCGCCGGGGCGTGCTGGGCTGCGCCAATCTGGCCCATGGCTTTGCCGCCTGCGGCGCGCATGACAAGGCGGCGCTGGCCGCTGACATCGTGCCGAATCTGGCCATCGTCACATCTTTCAACGACATGCTGTCGGCGCATCAGCCCTATGAGCATTATCCGGACATCATCAAGGCGGCGGCGCGCGCCGCTGGCGGCGTGGCGCAGGTGGCGGGCGGCGTGCCTGCCATGTGCGATGGCGTGACCCAGGGGCGCCCCGGCATGGAGCTGTCGCTGTTCTCGCGCGATGTCATCGCCATGTCGACCGCCATCGCGCTGTCGCATGACATGTTTGACGCGGCGGTTTATCTGGGCATCTGCGACAAGATCGTGCCGGGGCTGGTGATTGGCGCGCTGACCTTCGGTCATATTCCGGCGGTGTTTGTGCCTGCCGGGCCAATGCCTTCCGGCCTGCCCAATGACGAGAAATCGAAAATCCGCGAGCACTATGCGCAGGGCAAGGCTTCGCGGGCGGAATTGCTGGCCGCCGAAAGCGCCGCCTATCACGCGCCCGGCACCTGCACTTTTTACGGCACGGCAAACTCCAACCAGATGCTGATGGAGGCGATGGGCCTGCACCTGCCCGGCGCATCCTTCGTCAACCCGGACACGCCCCTTCGCGAGGCGCTGACCAAAGCCGCCGCCACCCGCGCGCTGGCCATCACCGCGCTGGGCAATGACTACACGCCGATTGGCCGGGTGCTGGACGAACGCGCCTTCGTCAATGGCGTTGTGGCGCTGCATGCCACCGGCGGTTCGACAAACCATGTGATGCATCTGGCCGCCATGGCCAACGCGGCGGGCATCACGCTGACGCTCGATGACTTTGACGCGCTGTCCCGTGTCGTGCCGCTGCTGACGCGCATTTATCCCAATGGCAGCGCCGACGTGAACCATTTTTCCGCTGCCGGCGGCACTGGCTATCTCATCGGGCAGCTGCTCGACGCGGGCCTGATGCATGGCGATGCGCTGAGCGTCGCGGGCGGGCCGATCTCGACCTACAGGTCGGAGCCCTACCTCGACAAGGGCACCCTCGCCTGGCGGGCGGCAGTGGCCAAAAGCGGCGACGAGAGCGTGCTGCGCCCCGCCGCAAATCCCTTCTCCGCCGATGGCGGGCTGCGCGTGCTGGAAGGCAATCTTGGCCGCTCGGTCATCAAAATCAGCGCGGTCAAACCCGAGCACCGCTATGTGCGCGCCCCGGCCCGCATTTTTCATGCGCAGGAGGAGCTGGAGGCAGCTTTCAAACGCGGCGAGATCTACCGCGATATGGTGGCGGTCGTCCGCTTCCAGGGCCCCCGCGCGATCGGGATGCCGGAGCTGCACAAGCTGACGCCATTCTTGTCGTCCGCCATGGCCAGGGGTTTTAAGGTCGCGCTGGTCACCGATGGCCGCATGTCGGGCGCCTCGGGCAAGGTGCCCGCCGCGATCCATCTTGCCCCCGAAGCGGTGGACGGCGGCCCGATTGCCCTGCTGCGCGACGGCGACATGATCACACTCGACGCCGAAGCGGGCGTGCTGTTGGCTGAGGTTGACGCCGCCGAATGGGCGCTGCGCACGCCCGCCACCTGCGACCTGTCAGACCACGACCACGGCATGGGACGCGAGCTGTTTACGCTGATGCGCAATGCCGGAAGTTTTAACGCGGGGTTTGGAGTGCGGGCGGGGTGAGGCAGGGCGCGGGAAAAGGCGGAACGCGGGAAATTGCGGGAAGCGGCAAATCGGCGGACGCAAGAGTCTGCCAGCCGCAAAAGCGCTATTGCAGCGTGCCCTTTTTCTCAAACAGCACGACGTTTTCCAGCCCCTTGAAATGCCTGTCGCAGGTCAGAAGATCAGCTTCCATTTCAAGCGCGCAGGCATAAACAATTGAGTCGGCGGTGGAAAGCTTGTGCTGCCGGCCCAGGTCAGCAGCCTGCAACGCACGTTTTGTATTCAGTTCCACGACACTGCATTCCAGGGTGAAAGAAATCGCATCCTCGGCAGCTATTTCGGAAATTTCCCGTTTTAGCCACTTTGACAGCTCATACTGGACAATTGTTGGAACAAATATGTCTTCTTTATCGGCTGTCTCGACTCCAAGACGCCCGCCGATCTCACTGTCGATCAACCATTCAATCCAGGCAGACGTGTCAAGGACGATCATCAAA